>NZ_DASVQG010000369.1:0-26664 GCF_036389215.1 Jatrophihabitans sp. | reverse complement strand
GGCCGAGGGGGCCGGCGTCATGGTCCACACCGCCAGGGTGTCCGGTGCGGCCCGCAGCCGGCCGAGCACCTCCTGGAGCCCCGCGTCATAGGCCTCGAGCAACTGGCCGTCCTCGGGGACGCTGAACTCGAAGTCGTCCTGGTTGCCACCGCCCACGATCCAGCTCGCCCAGCGGTGCACCTTGGTGACATGCCCCAGCAGCCGCGACACGCTCCAGCCCGGGCAGGACGGCACGGCTGCCCGCAACGCCGGCTGGCGCGCTGACTCCCGGAGCAGCCAGCCCTGGCGCGCCAGTTCGTCGAGGTACTGCTGGAAGGTCAACACTCCGGTGAGCCGGTGCGTCCAGCGGGGGTCATACCGGGCATCCTAGTAACCGATCGGTGACCGGCCGCGCGCGCAATGCCGCCACAACGTCGGCCGGCGCCGCCCTAGCCCACCGACAGCACCGCGGGCAGCGTGGCGGTGAGTACCCGAAGCAGTTCCTCCTTGGACAGCTGCTGGTCGGCCACCCAGCCGAGCACCGCCTCCTCCACCAGTGCCGACCAGCCGCGGGCCATCAGCCGGACGGTCGGGCTGTCCTGGACGCCGAACACCTCCAGGTTGTCGGTGATCCGTGCCGTCATCACCTCGCGGGTCCCTTCGAAGATCTCCAGCAGCGCCTCGTCGCTGCCGGCGGCCCCCCGGACGAGTGAGATGTAGGACTGGTAGTTGGCGAGCACGTAGTCGATGTAGTGGGCCAGCGACAGGCTCAGCCGGGTGGTGGGGTCCTTCGACATGTCGGGCTTGGTACGGGCAAGCAGGTCATCGGCCGCCCGTCGTACCACCGCCCGGTGGAAGTCCTGCTTGCTCTTGAAGTAATGGAACAGCAGGCCGCGGGAGATGCCGGCCTCCTCGGCAAGGACATCGACGGACAGCTCGTCCAGCGTGCGGGTCGCCAGCATCCGGACCCCGAGATCGAGCAGTTGCTCTCGCCGAGCATCCGGAGTCAACCGGACCCGCTTGGACACAACTGTCATCGGCGCCCACGTCCCACCATCACCATGCGTTTCCACTCAGGAACATCTTATGAACACTGTCTATGCGCTGCGGGCAGCCATGCCGCGCGCCGCGCTACCGGTCGCTGTTCAATGCCGCTACGGCCACCAGTTGCCCAAGGTTCTAGGCTGGCACCATGATCGGCCAGCAGCCCGAGGCGGCCCCGGAGCCGCTGCCGGGACGAGTGGCGGTTCTCGTCGTCGGTGCCGGCTTCGCCGGTCTGGCCACGGCCATCAAGCTGGCCGGCAGCGGTGAGCAGGACTTCCTGGTCATCGAGCGCCGTGCCGAGGTCGGCGGCACCTGGCGGGACAACACCTACCCGGGTGCCGCCTGCGACGTGCCGTCCCAGCTCTACTCCTTCTCCTTCGCGTTGAACCCGGACTGGCCCCGGTCGTTCTCGGCGCAGCCGGAGATCCAGGACTACCTGCGCAAGGTCGCCCGCGACTCCGGCCTCCTGCACCGGTTCCGGTTCGGGGTCGAGTTCGAGGGCGCCAGCTGGGACAGCGACGCCGAGCTGTGGCGGGTCGAGACCTCGGCCGGCCCGGTCACGGCACAGTTGCTGGTGTCGGCTGCCGGAGCGCTCTCCGAGCCCAAGGTTCCCGAGCTGGCCGGGCTGGCGTCCTTCGACGGCGCGGTGTTCCACTCGGCCGAGTGGGACCACGGCCAGGACCTGACCGGCAAGCGGGTGGCGGTGATCGGCACCGGCGCCTCGGCGATCCAGATCGTGCCGGCGATCGCTGACCGGGTGGCCCGGCTGCAGGTCTACCAGCGGACCGCACCCTGGGTGCTGCCCCGGCACGACCGGGCCTACCGCCCGCTGGAGAAGCTGGCGATGCACCGCATCCCCGGCTACCAGAGGCTGGTCCGCAACGTCATCTACCTGGCCCGGGAAGCGACGGTGCCGATGTTCATCGCCGCGCCCTGGATCGGCTCGCTGGTCAGCCGCTCGGCCACCGCCAATATCAACCGCGCGATTTCAGACCCGGTGCTGCGGGCGAAGGTCCAGCCGCACTTCGCGCTGGGGTGCAAGCGGGTGCTGATCTCCAACGACTGGTACCCGGCGCTGACCCGCGACAACGTCGAGCTGATCACCGAGCCGATCTCACACCTCACCCCGAACGCCATCGTGACCGCGGACGCGACGTCGCGTGACGTCGACGTGCTGATCGTGGCCACCGGGTTCCAGGCCACCGAGCAGCCGATCGCCGACCTGATCAAGGGCAGGGACGGCCGGACGCTGGGCCAGGCGTGGTCCGAACGCGGTGTCCAGGGCTACAAGGGCGCCACCGTGCACGGCTTTCCGAACCTCTTCTTCGTGATCGGGCCCAACACCGGCCTCGGCCACTCCTCCATGGTGTACATGATCGAGTCGCAGGTTGCCTATCTGGTCGATGCCTGGCGCCAGATGCGCCGCCACGGGCTGGCCACCGTGGAACCGACCGCGGCCGCGGAGGACGCCTGGAACGCCGACCTGCAGCGGCGGATGCGGCGGACGGTCTGGAGCACTGGCGGCTGCCGCAGCTGGTATCTCGACGCGCACGGCCGCAACGTCGCACTCTGGCCCCGGACCACCTACCTGTTCCGGCGGCTCACCGCCTCCTTCGACCCGGGTGCCTACCACCTCGGCGCCCGTCCCGGCACCGCACCGCCGGAGCGCCCACGACCGGGGGCGTCGCCGTGACCGGGCGGTCGACATGACCAGCCTCGCGGGCAAGGTCGTGGTGATCACCGGGGCCGGGTCAGGCATCGGCCGGGCACTGGCGCTGGCCGCGGCCGGCCACGGCGCCCGGCTCGCGCTGTCGGACATCGATGCCGCGGGACTGGCCGAGACCGTCCGGCTGGTGGGCGCTGCCCGGGTGCGCGCGGACCAGCTCGACGTCCGGGACCAGCCGGCGATGGCTGCCTACGCCACCTCGGTGGCCGCGGAGTTCGCAACGGTCAACGTGGTGATCAACAATGCCGGTGTCGCACTGACCGGGGACCTGCTCCAGGTCAGCTACCCGGACTTCCAGTGGGTTCTGGACGTGAACTTCTGGGGCGTGGTGAACGGGACCAAGGAGTTCCTGCCCCACCTGATCGCCAGCGGCGACGGCCACCTGGTGAACCTGTCCAGCGTGTTCGGGTTGCTGAGCGTGCCCCGGCAGAGCGCCTACAACGCCGCCAAGTTCGCGGTCCGCGGCTTCACCGAATCGGTGCGCCAGGAGATGCTGGTCGCCGGTCACCCGGTGCGGGTCTGCTGCGTGCATCCCGGTGGGATCAGCACCTCGATCGTCCGGAACTCCCGGGTCGCGCCGGGGGAGGACCACGCGGGGCTCGTCGACTTCTTCGACCGCAGGCTGGCCAGGACCAGCGCCGACCGGGCGGCAGCGGTCATCCTGGCCGGAATGCTGGCCGGCAAGCCGCGGATCCTGGTCGGTGCGGACGCCAAGGTGCTGCACCCGCTGGCCACGGTGCTGGGTGCCCGCTACCAGCGGCTGGTCGCCGGGGTGGTCGCTCGTACGGTGCCCGGTGGACCGGGCCGTCAGGACTGGCGTGACAGCTGGCCGGGACGGCGCATCGGCAGGTGGCTGATGCCGTCCTCGACGAATGCCGCGCCGTCGGGTTCGAAGCCGAACCGCTGATACCAGCCCACCAGCGGCGACTGCGCGTCGAGCACCACCTCGATCCCGGCGGCCGGGTTCTCAGCGACTTCGGCGTCGGAGTCCAGCGCGTCCAGGGCGTGACGCATCAGGACGGTGGCGATCCCGCTGGTACGGGCCCCCGGGGCGGTGGCAACCCGGCCGATCCGGGCGGTGCCGGGATCCTCCCGCAGGACGCGCAGGGTCGCGATCACCGCGTCGCCGTCGGTGGCCCACAGCCAGCGCGCGCCCGGTTCCAGATCGCGGCCGTCCAGCTCGCGGTACGGGCACCGCTGCTCCACCACGAAGACGTCCACCCGTAGCTGGAGGATCCGGTAAAGGGTGCCGGCGTCGAGGTCGGCCGGCGCGGCCAGGTGCAGCTCGAGGCTCACACCGCCCAGCGTAGTTGGCGTCCCGAACACAACCCTGACAATTCCCTGCCCGAAGGCCAACCTTGACGCGGCACCGTTAACAAGGTCCACTTCTGGCAGGGTTCGACGGGAGATCATCATGTTGAAGAAGATCGTGCTCGCGGCATCGGCCGCGGTCGTGGTGCTCGGAGCGGGGACCGCCGCCCTGGCCGCTTCCGGGGGTAGCTCGTCCAGTCCCCCAGCGTCCAGTTCGTCCAGCCCCTCGGCGAAGGCCAGCGGCTCCGCGGCGCCGGGCGACTCGGGCAGGGCCGCTGCGCCGGGGCAGTCCAAGGCGCCGGGCCGGCCGGGTGCACTGGAGCGGCCGGGTGCGCGGGGTCGGGGCAAGGGGCACCGGCCGGAACTGCGAGCGCTCGGGCGTGCCCTGCACGCCCAGTGGGTGACGCGCGACCGCGACAACGACAACAGCTTCGTCACCCATGACGCGATCCGCGGCACGGTCACCGCGGTGTCGGCCAGCTCGATCACGGTCAAGGCCGCGGACGGTGTCAGCCAGACCTACGCGATCACCAGCACGACGAAGGTGCGCCTGCGCAAGGGCCAGCCGGGCAACGGCAACGGGCGTGGCGCGGCCGGGACGATCAGTGACGTGCACACCGGTGACAAGGTCGCCGTGGTCGGAACCGGTACCACCAGCCTGACCGCCCAGCACGTCGTCGCCGTCACCGGATAGTGCAGCCGTAGCAACCCGCCGGAACGACGGAGCAGCCGCTGGTCCGGCGAAGCAGCTGCTGGAACGACGGCTCAGGCCGCCGGCAACCGCACGGTGAAGCGGGCCCCGCCCTCCGGAGCGCGGCCCGCTTCCACGGTGCCGCCCAGGCGGCTGACCAGGCCGGCCACGATGGCCAGGCCCAGCCCGGTGCCGACCTGGCGCAGTCCCCGGTAGCGCTCGTACAGC
The DNA here is from genome assembly GCF_036389215.1 of Jatrophihabitans sp. Classification (GTDB taxonomy): domain Bacteria; phylum Actinomycetota; class Actinomycetes; order Mycobacteriales; family Jatrophihabitantaceae; genus Jatrophihabitans_A. Next base: position 21,685 of record NZ_DASVQG010000369.1, on the reverse strand, counting down.
GCCGAGCGCTGGAAGGCCACCGTGAGGTCATCCGCGGTCAGCCCCGGCCCGCCGTCCCGCACCTCCGCCACCACCAGCCGATGCCGGTCGCCGGCCTGCTCCGCGCGGACCGCCAGCACGATCGGGGCCCCGGCGGGAGTGACCCGCAGCGCGTTCTCCAACAGCCCGTCAAGCACCTGCCGCAGCCGCGCCGGGTCGGTCCTGACGGTGAATCGGCCGGGACCTGCAGCTGCCTGCTCCAGCCGCAGTTCGAACCGGACGCCCACCGCCGCGCATCGTCCGGACCAGACCTGGCCGGCGGCCCGGCACAGCTCGGCGACGTCGACGTCCGCGAGGTCGATGCCGAACTGGTGTGCGTCCAGGCGGGCCAGGTCCAGCAGGTCGGCCACCAGCCGGTCCAGCCGGCGTGACTCGGTGAGCACGATGGCTCCGACCTCGGCCGCCCGCTCGGGCGCCACGACCCCCTCGGCCAGCGATTCGGCGAAGCCGGTGATCGCGGTCAGCGGCGTGCGCAGCTCGTGCGAGACCGACAGCAGGAACTCCCGCTGCCGGGCCTCGGAGTGCGACAGCGCCGCGGCCAGGACGTTGACGGCGGTCGCCACCTCGGCGACCTCGGTGGGACCTTCGGCCACTACCGCCACGTCGCGGCGACCGCCGGCCAGGGCGTGCGCGGCCTCGGCGGTCCGGCGCAGCGGCCGGGAGATCCGCAGCGCCACCAGCAGCCCCAGCAGGGCGGCGATGCCGACCGCGATCAGCAACGCCCAGACGATCTGCCGGGCGGTCCGGTCAGCGGCGGCGGTGGCCTCCGAACGCCGCTGCACCAACGCGATGCCACCGGTCCGGGTGCCCCGCGCCTCGATCAGCACCTGCTGCCCCTGGATCCGTCGCTGCACCGACAGCGAGCCGCTGGCCAGCAGGGTGTGGACGTCGTCGGGGGTCAGCGCCGCCCGCAGCAGCGGGCTGTTGGTGGCGACGCTGCCCGCGCTGTCGATCGATGCCGACTGGATACCCAGGTTGCGCAGGATGGCGCGCGCCCGTGCCTGGCTGTTCTGCGCATTCGGGCCCTGATCGGCAGCCACCCGGGCCACGTCGGCGAGGTTGCCGAGGGTGCCGCGGGCCGCGGCGGTGTCCGAGCGGTGCACCAGGTTGATCGCCAGCACGCCGGCCAGCAGTGCGGTGATCACCGCCACCCCGACCGCGAGTGCGGAGATGCGCTGGGCAAGCGTCGTGGCCGGCAGCCTCATCGAGGGCCGGCTGAGGGTCCGACCGAGCCCGGTGACCGGTCCGGCTCGACGGCGTACCCGACGCCGCGGACGGTCCGGATCGGGCTGGCGTCCTGCAGCTTGGCCCGGACCTGCGCGATGTGCACGTCCACCGTGCGGGCCCCGGCGACGGCGGAGTAACCCCATACCGCGCTGAGCAGTTGCTCCCTTCCGAACACCCGTCCGGGACGGCGCATCAGGTAGGCCAGCAGGTCGAACTCGGTGGCGGTCAGGCTGACCTCACGGTCACCGGCGTGCACCCGCCGCCCGGCCGGGTCCAGCCGGATCGAACCGACCCGCAGTGGCGCCGGGGCGTCGGCTACCCCCTGGCTGCGGCGCAGCACGCCGGCCACCCGGGCCACCAGCTCGCGCGGCGAGAACGGCTTGGTCACGTAGTCGTCGGCGCCCAGTTCCAGGCCGACGATCCGGTCCACCTCGTCATCGCGGGCCGTCACGAAGAGCACCGGCGTCCAGTCCTGGGCCGCGCGAAGCCGCCTGCACACCTCGATGCCGTCGATGCCCGGCAGCCCGACGTCCAGGATCACCGCGGCGGGGACGAACCGGCTGACCGCGGCCAGGCCGGCCTCACCGTCGCGTTCCAGCCGGACGCCGAAGCCGGCAGCGGCCAGGTTCAGCCGGATCACCTCGGCGATGGCCGGCTCGTCCTCGATCACCAGGATCAGCCCGCGGCTGGGCGCGGTGATCGGCACATCGGTCGGCGCAGCGGTCGGCACAGCGGAACTGTACGAGGCTTCGGCCTCGCCGAGGTCACCTGAAGATCAGGATCTGGTACGAGCCGCGGTTCGGGTCAGCTACCAGGGGCAGGTACACCGGGGCCGGCCGCCGGGGTCAGGACGCCTCGGACTGAACCGGCTCGAGCACGACCAGCGGGATCGGCCGGTCGGTCTTGCTCTGGTACTCCTCGTAGGCCGGCCAGATCTGGCACATCATCTGCCACAGTTCCGGCTTCTCCGACTCATCGGCCGTCCGGGCCATGGCGACGAAGTCGTCGGCGCCGACCTGCACGGCAACCTCCGGGTTCTCCGTCAGGTTCAGGTACCAGGCGGGGTGGTTCTCATCGCCGCCCTTGGAGGCAACCACGACGTAGGACGAGCCGGACGTGCCGTAGATCAGGGCCGTGCGGCGCAGCTTGCCGCTCTTGCGTCCCTTGGTGGTGAGCAGCAGGGTCGGCACCCCGTTCCAGTGGTGCCCCTCCTCGCCGTTGGTCTCCACGTACCGCTGGATGTGGTCGGCGACCCAACCTTCGGGACTGTCGTAGACGTGCGCATCGTTGGTGGTCATGAATCCACCGTACAAAATTCAGGGCACCCTGGTGAAGAACTGCCTGGCCAGTGGAACCGCCCCGGTGGTTGACTTCTCGCCGCCGTAGACGAACACCGCGATTGCGAGATCGGAACTGCCGCCGCGGACGCCGGCGAACCAGGAATGGCTCCTGGGCGGGTTGTCGGTGCCGAACTCCGCGGTTCCGGTCTTGCCCCGGATCCCACCGGGGAGGTCGTGCAGCAGCGGGTAACCGGTCGCGCCGGGCATGGACACGGTGGCCCGCATCAACGCGTTCATGTTGGTGCTCAGCCTGCTGCCCAGTGCCTGGCCGGGCTTGGCCTGCTGGCCGATGAGCAGTGACGGAGCGACCGGGTGCCCGAGGCGGCCGCACCGGCCATCGAGGCCATCAGCAAGGGGCTGACGAGCACCTTGCCCTGGCCGATCGCCTCGGCGGCCTGCTCGGTTCCGGTGGCGGTGGCGGGGATGGAACCGGGGAACGCCGGCACCGGCAGCTTCCAGTCACCGCCCAGCCCCAGGCTGTTCGCCGCCTTGGCCAGGGCGCCGGCCGGGAGCTTCATGCCGAAGGAGATGGCCGTGGTGTTGCAGGAGTAGCCGAACGCGGCGGTCAGCGGGATCCGGCCGTGCTCGAACTCGTCCTCGTTCTCGAAGGTCCGCCCGTTGACGGTGACGGTGGGCGGGCAGTCCACGGCGGTCGCGGCGGTCAGGGCGGGATCGGTCTGGAACGCCGCGGTGTAGGTGGCGATCTTGAACGTCGAGCCGGCCGGGTACTGGCCGGTCAGCGCGATGTCGCCCGGTGCGCTGGCGCTGTTGGCCACCGCCAGGATCTTGCCGGTCGAGGGCTGCAGCGCCACGATCGAGGCCGGTCGCGACTCTCGAGCCAGGGTGGCGTCCGCGGCCGCCTGCAGGCCGGAGTCCAGCGTCAGTCGAACCGGCTTGCCGGCCACCGGCGGGGTGACCGTGCCCAGCTTGGCGCCTGGCGTCGCGTCGGTGTCGCTGGCGGCATAGACCTCGACGCCCGGCGTGCCGCGCAGTTGCGCGTCCAGCGCCTGCTGCAGCCCGGATAACCCCACGGTGTCGCCGGCCTTGACCTGCCCCTGCGAGGCCTGCACGATCTCGGCGGTGGCGGGGCCGACACTGCCCAGCAGCGGCTTGCCGAAGTTGGAGGTAGGAGGCAGCAGCCGGGTCTCGGACTGGAACTGGGTGCCGGGCAGGTTGTAGATCTTCGCCTTGATCTGCTCGTAGGCCGGCCGGCGAAGGGTGATGATCGGAACGAACTGGCCCTTGCCTGCCGCCTTGACGGCGCTGATGATCTCACCCGCGGTGGTCTGCAGGGCCGGTACCGCCGCCAGCCGGGTGGCGAGGCCGGAAAGGTCTCGCACGGCAGGCGGGTTGATGCCTACGGTCACCACTGCCGTCGGCCTGAACAGCGGGGTGCCGTTGCCGTCCTGCAGCGCGGCCCGGGGCGGCTGGCTGCGCTTGAGTGCCAGGTGTGAGCCGTCGACCAGCTGCGGGTGGATGTCGCTGGCCTTCCAGTCCACCCGCCAGTTCTCGGCCTGCTTCACCATCGGCAGCGATCCGGCGTACTTCCACGGGGTGCTCAGCCCGGGCAGCTGCCAGCTGGCGTCGTAGTGCGCGGTGGCCGACGTGGGCTGCCGGTCGGTCAGGCCGGTGACCCGGAGCTCGCCGCGCACGCCATCGCCGCCGAGCCCGGCCAGACTCGCGCCGATCGTGGCCGACGCGGCGCCGGCGTCGGTGGTGTGCTGACCGGCGGTCGCCGGGTCGGCGGCGCCCAGAGCGGTCAGGTAGGCCTGTGCCGCCTGCTGCTCCGGCGGGATCTTCTTGGCGCGACCGCAGCCGGTGAGCGCCAGCGCGGCGATGGTCAGCGCGACCACCACCGCCAGCCACCGTGACCGGGGCCTGGGGGCGGGGGTGATCATGCCTCGATTCAACCAAAGTCAGCTGGGAGCCGGTGATGACCGGGGGATGCGAGCGGGGCGACTACGGTAGCCGGGTGACAGGGATCGGGGCCGCCGCGGTCGTTGCGCTCGCCGGAGTGGGTGCCGGCACGATGAACACCGTGGTCGGGTCGGGAACGCTGATCACGTTTCCGGTGCTGCTGTCCCTCGGGGTTCCGCCGGTGACCGCCAACGTCAGCAACACCATCGGGCTGGTGCCCGGCACCTTCAGCGGGGCCAACGGCTACCGCCGTGAGCTGGCCGGCCAGCGCGACCGGCTGCTGCGGCTGGGCTCGGCGTCCCTGATCGGCGGGATCACCGGCGCGCTGCTGTTGCTGGTGCTGCCGGCCGGTGTGTTCCGGGCGGTGGTGCCGATCCTGATCGTGCTGGCGGTGGCGCTGGTGATCGCGCAGCCCCGGCTGTCGCGGCGCTTCGTGGGGCAGGCCCAGCACGGTTCGCAAGGCCGGCACCCGGTCCTGCTGTGGGTTCTGGTGCTGCTGACCGGTGTGTACGGAGGGTACTTCGGAGCGGCTCAGGGGGTGCTGCTGGTGGCGACGATGGGCGCCTTGCTGGACCACAACCTGCAGCGGGTCAACGGCCTGAAGAACGTCCTGGCCGGCGTGGTGAACGCGGTCGCCGGGCTGTTGTTCGTGCTGCTGGCACATCCGAACTGGTTGTACGTCGCCCTGATCGCGGTCGGCTCCACGGTCGGCGGCCAGCTCGGGGCGGTGGTGGGCCGGCGGCTGTCACCCACCGTGCTGCGCGCGGTGATCGTGGTGGTCGGCCTGGCCGCGCTGGTCAAGTTCCTGTTCTTCTCCTGAGCCGCTTCTCCTGAGCCGCTTTGCCTGAGCCGCTTCTCCTGAGCTGCTTTGCCTGAGCTGCTCAGTCCGCGGTCGACGTCTCCGGCGGTGCGGCGAGCGCCGGGCGTCCCATCGACTGCTGCAGGATCTGAGCGACGTCGAGCACCTGGACGTGTTCCTTGGCCGAGCCGTCGGCCTTCTTGCCGGTGACCGCATCCGAGAGCATCACCATGCAGAACGGGCAGGCGGTCGAGATCAGGTCCGGGTCCAGGCCCAGCGCCTCATCGGTGCGCTCAACGTTGATCCGCTTGCCGATCTTCTCCTCCATCCAGAACCTGGCGCCGCCGGCGCCGCAGCAGAAGCCGCGGTCCTTGCAGCGATGCATCTCCTGCGACCGCAGCTGCGGGATGGCGCCGAGCACCTCACGGGGTGGGGTGTAGACCTTGTTATGCCGGCCCAGGTAGCACGGATCGTGGTAAGTGACCTTCTTGTCGACCGGCTCGACCGGGGTGAGTCGGCCGTCGGCGACCAGCGTGGCCAGCAGTTGGGTGTGGTGCACCACCTCGTACTCGCCGCCGATCTGCGGGTACTCGTTGGCGATGGTGTTGAAGCAGTGCGGGCAGGTTGCCACGATCTTCAACGGCCGGCCGTCGGGCTTGATGGAATTGAGCTTCTCGACGTTCTCGGCACCCAGCATCTGGTACACGAACTCGTTGCCGAGCCGGCGGGCCGAGTCACCGGTGCAGGTCTCTTCCCTGCCGAGGATCGCGAACTCGACCCCGGCCACGTCGAGCAGTTCGGCGAAGGCCCTGGTGACCTTCTTCGACCGGTCCTCCAGGGCACCGGCACACCCGACCCAGAACAGGTACTCGACGTCCTCGGGCAGTGGCTGGCCCGGTGACACCCGGCGTACCTGGAAACCCAGGCCCTCCGTCCATTCCTCGCGATTCTTGGCCGGCAGGCCCCAGGGGTTGCCCTTGTTCTCCAGGTTGCGCAGCATGGTGCCGGCCTCGGACGGGAACGCCGACTCGATCAGCACCTGGTAGCGGCGCATGTCGACGATGTGGTCGATGTGCTCGATGTCGACCGGGCACTGCTCGACGCAGGCCCCGCACGTGGTGCACGACCACAGCACGTCCGGATCGATGACGCCGTGCGAGGCCAGGTCTCCCACGAGCGGGCGGGAGAACTGCTGTGGGTTCGTCCCGGTGACTCGGCCGTAGCCGGACTCGGCAACCCCGTGGCCATGGCCGCCGTCGTCGAACGCCTCGCTGCCGAGAGGGACGGCGCCCTCGTCGGGAACGGCCTTGCCCCCGATGAGGTACGGCGCCTTGGCGAACAGGTGATCGCGCAGGTCCATGATCACGAGCTTGGGTGACAGGGGCTTGCCGGTGTTCCAGGCCGGGCACTGGGACTGGCACCGGCCGCACTCGGTGCAGGTGGCGAAGTCCAGGTAGGCCTTCCAGCTGAAGTCCTCGACCTTGCCCTTGCCGAACACGGTGTCTTCGGACAGGTTCTCCACGTCCATGAAGTCGATCGCCTTGCCCTGGGCGTCGGTGACCGGCGGCAGCGCCCCGAGCGCCCTGGGCAGCCGCTTGAAGTAGACATTGATCGGAGCGGTGGCGATGTGCAGGTGCTTGGAGTAGGTGACGATGATCAGGAACACCAGGACGACCGCCACCTGCGCCAGCAGGAAGATGGTGGCCAGGCCGGTGTTGTAGGCGCCGGTCCCCAGCGCCTTGGCCGTCAGGTACGAGGCGAAGGTCCACTTCGACCGCCCGAACGGGAACTCACCGGCATTCAGCTGCGCACCGCGGAGCAGGAACAGCGTCAGGATGACCAGTGTGATCATGCCCAGGATCACCCAGGCCGGTCCGGTGTGCGAGCCGTAGAAGCGGGAGTCCCGCTGTTTGCGCTTGGGGGCGTTGCGAATGCGCAGCACCGCGAAGGTCGCCAGGCCCACCAGGACGGCGACCCCCATCAGGTCCTCCAGGAACCCGAGCGCCTGCCACTTGCCGATCAGCGGGATGTGGAAGTCACGGCTGATCAGGAGCGCCCCATAGGCCTCCAGGATGGTCAGGTTGAGGATGACGAATCCCCAGAAGGTAAGGAAGTGCGCCAGGCCCGGGACCGACCACTTGAGCAACCGGGTCTGGCCGAGCACCTCCTCGGCGTCGTTGACGGCTCGGCCACCGGCGTTCTTGCCACGCCCCGGGGCGGCCGTGCCGGAGCGGATCAGCCGGACCAGCCACAGAATCCGCCACCCCGCGATCGCCGCGGTGGCGACGGTCATCAGCAGGGTCAGGGTGATGCGCAGTGCCACTGCGTCCTCCAGCGTCGTCGGCTTCGGCCTCGTCAGGCGTGACGTGGGCAAGGATACCCAGGGTTACCAACGGGTAACCAAGGTCGCCAGGCACCGACTAGGTCACATCCTCTGGCAGGGTCAGGTCGGCTTGCGGCACCGCTACGCGGGCGTATCAGGTCGCTCGACGGTGCGTGCTGCGGCTTTCCAGCCGTCAGGCCGCCGGTGACTTCCGCAGGACCTCGTCGACCCGATCGGCGACTGCCAGCAGCCAGTCACGATGTGACGTCCAACCATCGAACTGGATCCGATACACCAGGCCTAACTTGCGCAGCTGAACCGCCAGCTCTGCCTCCGAACGGAATCGTCCGACTACCTCGTCCACGTCGGCTCGGATAAGGGGTGCGTAGTCGGGCTCAGCATGCGCGAACTCGTCAATGGCCTGCAGGGCAGTGGGGTGGTCATCGGCCCAGTCCTCATGCAGATAGCCACCCAGTAGGGTCTCTAGAGCCTCGAACTCGGTCATATCATCACCATCGCCGTATGGATGCGGAACCCAGTGGGCAGCTCGGGGGTTCGTCTGATCACCAATCGTATGCCTCTGGCAGGTAGCGGAGCGCTCGAATCTCGTGAGATCACCGTGCCAACGGCACTATCTGCTCGTCCTGTAAGGATGAGTTCTTTCTTGGAAGTGGAGAGCCAGGATACGATCTTCGCTCGGTCTTCCAGAAGAAGGGCCGACAGCGCGTTTTCGGCGACTTCCCGGTTGTAGAAGGTCGATGCATCGTTGATCCAAGGCTCGGTGGCGAGCCGGTTGCGCAGGAATTCGTGGCTCTTGCCGACGTGCTTGGCCAGCGTGTGGCCGTCCTCGATTCCCTCATGGGCCATCAAGCCGCCACCCGGCACCAGATGCACGACGTTGTCGGCGGCCCGTAACCCGCGAAAGGCGCTGCCGCCGATCGGGATTGCCGCTGCCAGCTCGAGCCCCAGGCTTGCGGCGCTGACCTGCTCACCCCGCTCGCGCCGGGTGCTGTCCACGGCGAGCTGAGCGGCCGCCAGCACCGTTGCCGCCGCCAGGCAGGCGGTGCCAGCCGGCGGGCAGATGAACAGCAGTGCCACGCCGAGCACCGTCAGATCGACGTTGAGGGCGCCCAGGCACTCGGAGATGTTGTGCAGGGACGGGTGCAGGACCGCCCGCTCGAAGGTGCCGAGGTGTCGCTGCGCCGCGGCTGCCACGTGATGCTCGATCGCCCGAAGACCGTGCACGTCCCGGGTCGGATCAGCCTGATCGGCATGTCCGAGCGCCCGGATGCAGCGATCCAGCGCATCGGCCCATCGGTCGTAGCCGGTCTTGAAGTCGCGGGCGATCGGCAGCAGGTCCGCCGCCGTGTCCGACGACGAAGCCGGATGGCCCGGTAGCGAATCGAGGCCGAGCGGGACGTGCTGTCGCCGAGCCAGCTCCTCACAAGCCTGCTGCAGCTGCCGCCGGCTGGCACCGAGCCGCGGCGCGGTCTCCTCCAGGGCACCGGCGTACCCGATCAGGGCTGCGGCGTAGTGCTCGTAGCGGTCCGCGGTTGCCGACATCGACGGCGCGTGCGTACGCACCTGATCGATGAAGCTCCGATGAGCGGCACCGCTCCACAAGCCGGTGTCGAGGTTCGACAGCAGTGTCGAGGCGATGCGGCGCAGCTCGGCGGCGCGCGCACCGGACCGGTCGGCCACCGAGCGGATACCTGCCGGGTCACCGGCCGGCACCCGTTGCGCCAGGCAGACCTGCGCCGCCCGCAGCCCGTCGCCGGGCAGCTCGAACCGGCTAGTCGCCATAGCCGCCACTGCCACGCTCGCCACTGCTCCGCTGCATGTGGCAGGACGTTAGGCAATCCGGCCTGCCGGTGAGTTGAGTTGTCCACAGGCAGCCAGCCAGACCTCCGGCACCCTGAGTTGTCCACAGGTCAGCCCAGGCAGCGCCCGACCGCTCCCGGTGGCGCAGGCGAGGCGCTGTCAAGTCGGCGGCCGTCAGTTCACTTACGGCTGCGCTCTGCCGACCCGGCCCGGTCCGGCTCCGCCGCGTCCCCCAGGTGCTGGCGGACGCCACGGTCGGGATGAGCCAGCACGAAGACGAGCACCCCGACCAGGGTGACGGCCAGCATGACCAGCAGGGTGATCCAGTCGAGGTTGAAGTAACCGCGCGGGCTGGCAAGCCCGGTGGGCAGCACCACGTTGAGCAGCATCAGGCCGAGGTAGGCCGCGGCGAGGACGGTGACCGGCCACGCCCACCGGCCGAGCTGGAACCTGCCCTCCGCGATCCAGCCGCGGCGGCGCGCCACGATCGCGCCGATCACGGTGAGCAGGAACGACAGGTAGATGCCGCTGACTCCGAAGGACACCAGCGATACCAGCACGTTGATGTTCGCCGGGTAGGTGATGAAGCCGAACTTCACGTCGTGGTTCGGTGAGGCGAAGACCAGCAGCACGAACAGCGCCGTCACGATGGACCCGGCGACCAGGGCGTTCACCGGGGTCCTGAACCGGGGATGGACGGCTGACAGCCACCGCGAGCGAGGCAGCGCGCCGTCACGCGCGTAGGAGAAGACCAGCCGGCTGCCGGCACCCTGGACGGAGGTTCCGCAGGAGAAGAACGCGAAGATGATCAGCAGGAGGAGGAAGTCCTGCAACCAGCTGGGCAGCTGCCCGAGGATGAACGGGACGCCACCGCCCTCGATGGTGCTGCCCACCGGGTTGCTGCCCGACGGCATGGCCAGCAGCAGCGACGCGATCAGGATGAAGGAGCTGACACCGCCCCAGATCAGTGCCCAGCGCATGGCTCGCGGCACCTGCCGGCCGGCGTCCTTGGTCTCTTCGGAGATGTCGCCGGCCGACTCGAAGCCGTAGAAGATGTAGACCGGCGCGAGCACCGCGATGAGGGCCGCTCCGGTCAGCCAGTGGCCGCCGAAATCCAGCCCGAGCGGGTTGCTCGCGGCATGCTGGACCTGCTGGGTGGAGAACAGGAAGCCCAGGCCGTGGTGGAAACCATGCACCGCCAGGATGATGGCGATCCCCAGCGTGCCGACGATCTCGACGTACACCCCGAACTGGGCCACGCGGCCCATCACCCTGGCGCCGGTGATGTTGAGACTCGTCTGGATGACCAGCAAACCCACCGTGATGATCAGGATCGTCCAGTGGTCCGTGGGGTCGAAGTTCCAGCCGAACCAGTTGTGGCAGAGCGCGGTGACGTAGCTGACCACGCCGGTGTCCACCGCGGCCACCGTGGTCAGCAGCGCGATGCCGTAGAACCATCCGACGAACCAGCCGTAACGCGGTCCGACGGAGAACTTGCTGTACTGGTAGAGCGCACCGGCGATCGGGTAGTGGCTGGCGAGTTCCCCGAAGACCAGCGCGACGAGCAGCATTCCCAGCACCGGCAGCCAGGTCAGCCACACATAGGCCGGACCGCCCGTCCCCACCCCGAGCACGAACAGGGAGTAGATCCCCACCATCGGGGACAGGTAGGTGAATGCGACGGCGAAGTTCGCGAACAGCCCCAGCACCCGGTTGAGCTGGGGCCGGTATCCGAGGCTCTCCAGCCGGGCGTCGTCATCGGAGAGGGTGTTCGGCGTGCGCGGTGAGCTGATGGACATCGGACCTCCACGCGTGAGGGCATCCAGGCAGGCACAACCTTGCACACTCGGAGCGGGCCGTACAGCGTCCCGGCCGAAGGCGTCGCACATCCGGCTCACGGGGTTTCCCTGCTGTGAATTCTCCGGGACGACAGGCATTTGCACCGGCTGAGGAATCGGTCAAACTGAGCAGGTAGTCGGACCTACACCAGAGGGGATCCCATGGTGCAAAGGTTGGTGGGTCGACGTTCGCGAGTAGAGCGGGTTTCACTTGCCGGCGCGCACCCCGTCCGATGGTTCTGCTTCTCCGCGGTGACATTGATCGTTCTGCTCTATTCGGCTTACCTCAGTATCCGCACTCCCTATCCGCAGGCGTCACAAAATACCTGGGCCGGACCCCTGCGCCACGCGTATGCATTATGGAAGGTCGACATCGGCCCGATTGCCCGCAATCTCGTCCTGACGGTCGGACTGGTGCTGTTCCTCTACACCTTTCGACGATGGCGGCAGGCGGAGTTGGTACGCCGACCGGGACCCATCGAAGTCACCGGGTTGATCAATGCCACGGGCGACGACACGGTGAACATCCTCGAGCTGGCGACTGCCTTTCGGACAGTTCTCGGGCGCGTCAACCTGAACTCGCCGGCGGCTGTGCCCGGTGCCGGTCGCCCCGTCGAATTCTTGGAACTGCTTCGCGGCGCCGCCAATGAGAAAACGATGCTCGGGATGGTCGCCGGCCTGCTCGGACTGACCTCGGTAACGCATGCCTATGCCGTCACTGCCGTGCTGCGCAAGCGGAACGAACCAGCGGCCCCGTTCGGTATCACCGTCAGCGTCGCAACGTTGCCACGCGGCGGGACACCGCCGCACACGGTGTGGGCCTCCGACTGGCCGTTGGCGGTGGATCAGGCGGCAATGGCCGTGGGTGCGGCGATATTGCCCCTGACCAGGTTGTGCCGCCGCCCTCCGTGGTCGGACTGGCGCGGGCTGGCGCTTCCACCAGCCCTGTTTGGCGCTTATCAGCAAGCTAAGACCTTCACCGCCCAACGGCGCTACGACGAGGCGCTGGGAACCTTTTATGGAGCGCTGGAACTCGATCCGCTGAACCTGCATATCCGGCTGGAGATCGGGACACTGCAGGAGCAGTTGCAGTTGTTCCTCGATGCGTTGGAAACTTATGACGACGTGATCGCCCTCGGCTCTCGAGCCGATGAGCGTCTTGCCCATGCCTGGTCGGACCGGCTGTTGCACGGTTGGACGGTGCTGACCAAGGGGTCGACGCGGGCTGCCCTGCGATCGCAGCAGCGGGCATGGCATCCGCTGGGCGAGGGCTGGCGCGGGCGCCGAGGTGAACGGGGCATCCGGCCGCCAGCAGGAATCTGGCGTGGTAGCGACCGGCATCGGGCTCTGCAGATCGCGAGGTACCGCTATGCGATGGTGCTGGGGTTCTCCGAGGTGGTGGTGGCCCAGTGGCTCAGAGGGCCGGATGAGAATCAGCTGACCCGCAGGGATCCGGAGCGGGAACGACTTCGGGCCAGGTTGCTGCCGCGCCTGAGCCATTACACCTTCCGTCCAATCCTGGACGATTCCGGCCACCGGGACGCGCGTAGCGTGCTGGTCGACATCATGCCGCATCAACCCGATTCACCGGCCGAGGTACAACGGCTCGACCGAATCGAGCAACGGCTCCGGGTGGTGGTGGGCACCGCCAACCGGATTCGGGAGCGGGCGCCGAGGTGCGATGAGACGCATGAACACTTCCACGCCAGGTTCAAGATCGCTCGCGACCTCCTAGCCGACGACCGGCCGGCCAGTTCGCGCACGCTGGACAAAGTGGCGAAGTCCTTGCTCGCCGCCACCGACCTGTGTGCAGACAAGGACTGGTCGAAGGTTCGGGCAGTGGCCGCAGAGGTTCTGCCGGAGCTTCGACCGGCTCCGGCCCCCAAGCTGACGGCGCTGGACATCCTGCGTGCGCAGGAGTTGTTCCAGGCAGCCTCGCTCACCGAGGTCGTCCAGCTGCAACGCGACTACCGGTGGTTCAAGGGACGTCGACGCCGAGACCACCCGATCTCGGCAACTGCGGTCCGAGTCAGCATAGTGCTGGCGCACCTGCGGCAACGGCGGATCCACGCACTGGTGGGGGCTCAGTTGGCGGCAGGCTCACCGGACAAGGAGCAGTTCGGGCCGCTGGTGACCTGGCCGCCGCCCCTGGGGGAGGTCAGCGTGCAGGTGACCCGTGCGCTGGGCCGCAACCCGCTGGCGGTGCACGACTGGCAGGACTTCTACAACGCAGCCTGTGTGTACGCGATGCTGTTGCTGCCGCACAACAACTGGGCCGGGCTCCACCTCGGGCATCGGCTGGTTCAGCCGGATTCCGGTGAGACCGAAGTGGACATCGAGGTACGCGATCATTTCACTGCCGAGCACGCGGTCCGGTCACTGGAACGGGCCATCGACACCAGCGACAGCAGCTTCGCAGCAGGTCAGCGAAGCTGGCTCACCTTCGAGGACCCGGACCTGGTGGGGTTTCGCTCTCGCCGTGAGTTCGCCCAGTTCCGAGGTCGAAACCTCACCAGTGCGGGTTCCACCGCTCCGCTACCCAAGAACGTGCACGTCCTGCAGCTGTCGGCATACGTCACCGAGATCCTGAGGTTGCTGGCATCGACCCAGCTCGACTCGGCCGCCGCAGGGTTCGAGCAGTGGACACCGGCGCGCCTGTCGGCCTGGTTGGAGCGCGATCGCAGGTGCTGGCAACTGCTGACGGAATTGATGTTGGAATACCGCGATTGGCGGTCGCGGCTGCGCGCCCTGCATCTGATCATCCAGCTGGCCGGAGGTGAGGTGACGCGGTCACCCATGATCCCGTATCCGACCTTTCCCGACGCTCGCATCGGCGACCTGGTGGATGTCTCGGCGGCGCATGACGGCCGGTGTATTAATCTCGCAGGCCGGTATGCCCGACAGGAACGGGACGAGCAGTTCAGCCGCCTACGCAGCATCGTGTTGTCGGGCACAGTAGGGCAGCGGCAGCCTGAGGCAGCCGATCGCGAGGCCGGGCACCTGATGCAGCAGCAGCTGTCCGCCGCCGAGATCACCAGCCTCGGCCGTGACCGGGTGGCAGCGGCCTTCACGCAACGGCGGCTGGCCTGGGAACACATCTACGACTGCCTGAGCATCAACTACTTCACCGACGACAAGGGTCAGCTGAAGGAACGGAAGGAGCGGGAAGGGCGCTTCGAGGCCCAGCTCGCGCTGGCGGTCGTCGCCAGCAAGCTGCCGTCACCGGGGGCTACGGCGCGTTCCGGTTTGTGATCCACGCCACAGTCTAAGACGGAAGTTGAGCGTACTCGGCTCAGTTCTTTTGACAGAAGGCCGATCCAGGTAGCACCATCGAAGCTACCGGGTTGACCCGGACTGACACCAACAAGCAGACAACCAAGCACATACCGAAGCACTTACTGAGGAGTTCACCATGGCACGCGCGGTCGGAATCGATCTCGGCACCACCAACTCCGTTGTCGCCGTCCTGACCGGTGGCGAGCCGGAGGTCATCGCAAACGCGGAAGGCTCCCGGACCACGCCGTCCGTCGTGGCCTTCGCCAAGAACGGCGAGGTCCTGGTAGGCGAGGTCGCCAAGCGCCAGGCCGTCACCAACGTCGACCGGACGATCAGGTCGGTCAAGCGCCACATGGGCACCGACTGGTCGGTCGACATCGACGGCAAGAAGTACACCGCTCAGGAGATCAGCGCCCGCGTGCTGCAGAAGCTCAAGCGGGACGCCGAGGCCTACCTGGGCGAGACGATCACCGACGCGGTGATCACCGTGCCGGCGTACTTCAACGACGCCGAGCGGCAGGCCACCAAGGAAGCCGGCCAGATCGCCGGCATGAACGTCCTGCGGATCGTCAACGAGCCGACCGCCGCGGCGCTGGCCTACGGCCTGGACAAGGGCGAGAAGGAGCAGACCATCCTGGTGTTCGACCTCGGTGGCGGCACCTTCGACGTCTCGCTGCTGGAGATCGGTGACGGCGTCATCGAGGTCAAGGCGACCAACGGCGACAACCACCTCGGTGGCGACGACTGGGACCAGAAGATCATGAACTGGCTGGTCGACAAGTTCAAGGCCGCGCACGGCATCGACCTGACCAAGGACAAGATGGCGTTGCAGCGGCTGCGCGAGGCGGCCGAGAAGGCCAAGATCGAGCTCTCCTCGAGCCAGCAGACGTCGATCAACCTGCCCTACATCACCGTGGACACGGAGAAGAACCCGCTGTTCCTGGACGAGCAGCTGAGCCGGGCCGAATTCCAGCGGATCACCTCCGACCTGCTCGAGCGGACCAAGGTGCCGTTCCAGAACGTGCTGCGTGACGCCGGCATCCCCCTGGACAAGATCGATCACGTGGTCCTGGTCGGCGGCTCCACCCGGATGCCCGCCGTCGTGGAGCTGGTCAAGGAGCTGACCGGTGGCAAGGAGCCCAACAAGGGCGTCAACCCCGACGAGGTCGTCGCGGTCGGCGCCGCGCTGCAGGCCGGTGTTCTCAAGGGCGAGGTCAAGGACGTCCTGCTGCTCGATGTCACCCCGCTGTCGCTGGGCATCGAGGTCAAGGGCGGCATCATGACCAAGCTGATCGAGCGCAACACCACCATCCCGACCAAGCGCTCGGAGATCTTCACCACGGCCGATGACAACCAGTCCAGCGTGCAGATCCAGGTCTACCAGGGCGAGCGTGAGATCGCGGCCTACAACAAGAAGCTGGGTGTCTTCGAGCTGACCGGCATCCCGGCCGCGCCGCGAGGCGTCCCGCAGGTGGAGGTCACCTTCGACATCGACGCCAACGGCATCGTGCACGTCTCGGCCAAGGACCTGGCCTCGGGCAACCAGCAGGGCATGACCATCACCGGTGGCTCGGGCCTGTCCAAGGACGAGATCGACCGGATGATGAAGGACGCCGAGGCGCACGCCGCCGAGGACAAGGCGCGTCGGGAGACGGCCGAGATCCGTAACACCGGCGAGCAGCTGGTCTACCAGACCGAGAAGTTCATCGCCGACTCCGGCGAGAAGATCCCGGCCGAGTCCAAGACCGAGCTGGAAGCCGCGCTGGCCGAGCTGAAGACCGCCCTGGCCGACGCCAACGCCAGCAACGAGACGATCCAGGCCAAGACCACGGCCCTGAACGAGGTCAGCGGCAAGGCCGCGACCGCGGTCTATGCCGCCGAACAGTCAGCGCAGGCGGGCGCCTCCGCCTCGGCCGACGGTGCCAGCCCCAACGGCGCCGGACCGGCCGCCGATGGCGCCGATGACGTGGTCGACGCCGAGGTCATCGACGAGCAGCGGTAACCGTGATGGACCAGTTCGATGCAGCTGCCGCAGAGGAGGAGTCCGACATGACGCCGCCGAATCCGGCATCCCCGCAGGAGCCCGGTGCTGGCCCTGACCAGCCAGCACCCGGCTTCACCTTCGCGAACAAGCGCAAGATCAGCCCGGACGGTTCACCGGTCGCGCCGGCCGGCGGGACGGCCGAGCCGCCCGCCGGCTCAGCACCGGCCGGCCAACCGGGTTCGGCGGCCGCGGACGGAGCCGGCTCGCCAGCCGGGTCCGGCGACACCGGCGAGGTCGCCGCCAAGCCGGATCCGAACGAGCTGCTGGCTGCCGAGCGGCTGGCGGACCTGCAACGCCTGCAGGCGGAGTACGCCAACTACCGCAAGCGGGTCGACCGGGACCGGGCGATGATCCGCGACCTGGCGGTGGCCTCGGTCATCGAGTCGCTGCTTCCGGTGCTCGATGACATCCACCTGGCTCGCCAGCACGGTGACCTGGAGGCAGGACCGCTGGCCAGCATCGCCGACAAGCTGGAAACCACCCTGGCCAAGTACGGGGTCGAGCGTTTCGGCGAACCCGGTGCCGCCTTCGATCCGGCGGTGCACGATGCACTGATGCACGTGGACGAAGAACTGGCCGAGGGCACCGAGGGGACCACCGTGGTAGGGGTTCTGCAGCCTGGGTACCGGATCGGTGACCGGGTCGTCCGGCCGGCACGGGTGTCGGTCGCGGACCCCAAGTAGTGACCGGCCGAGCGGCGGCTCGGCCGGCATCACGTAGCTCAGCACCACTCGATCAGAACCGATGGTTACGACACAGGTAAGAACAGTGAAGGAGGCATGACGTCATGGCCAACCAGGACTGGTTCGACAAGGACTTCTACAAGTCCCTGGGCGTCGCCTCTGACGCTGCGGACTCCGACATCAAGAAGGCCTACCGCAAGCTGGCCAAGGACCTGCACCCGGACAAGAATCCCGGCGACGCCAAGGCCGAGCAGCGGTTCAAGGAGATCAGCGAGGCCTATTCGGTGCTCTCCGACGCCGACCAGCGCCGGGAGTACGACGCGGTGCGGGCGATGAGTCACGGCCGCGCCCGGTTCACCGCGGGCAGCGGCCCCACCGGCGGCTTCTCCGACGACGTCTTCTCCGGCTTCTTCAGCCGGCAGTCCGGTCGTCAGTCCGGTGGCTTCGGCACCCAGGGCGCGAACATCAGCGTGGAGGACCTGCTCTCCGGGATGTTCACCGGAGGCGGTTCCAGCGGGTTCGGCCAGGCCCCGCCGCGTACCGGAAGTGACGTCGAGGCCACCACCACGCTGACCTTCCGGCAGGCCGTCGAAGGTGACACCGTGACACTGCGCCGCGAGGACGGGTCCACGGTGACCACCCGGGTGCCCACCGGTGTGAAGGACGGCCAGAAGATCCGGCTGCGCGGCAAGGGCAATCCCGGACCGGCGGGCAGCGGGGACCTGATCCTGACGGTGTCGGTACAGCCGCACCCGCTGTTCGGACGGTCCGGCGACGACCTCACCGTGACGGTTCCGGTGACCTTCGCCGAGGCAGCCCTGGGTGCCCAGATCGCGGTGCCCACCTTCGACGGCTCCACGGTCACCGTCAAGCTGCCGCCGGGCACCCCGTCCGGCAGGGTGCTGCGGGTCAAGGGCAAGGGCGTCGCTCGCAAGGACGGCACCTCGGGCGACCTGCTGGTGAACGTGTCGGTCGCGGTTCCGCAGAAGCTGGACGGCGCCGCCCGGGAGGCCGTCGAGGCCTACGCCGCGGCCACCGCCGGTGATGACCCGCGAGCCGGGTTGATGGCGCAGGCGAGGTCGGCATGAGCATTCCGCGCTTCGCCGAATCAGCCGCGGTCTTCGTCATCTCGGTGGCGGCCGAGCTGGCCGGGATGCACCCCCAGACGCTGCGGCAGTACGACCGGCTGGGTCTGGTGTCGCCGCACCGGACCCCGGGGCGTGGCCGCCGGTACTCACCCCGCGACATCGAGCAGTTGCGCGAGGTCCAACGGCTCTCCCAGGAAGAGGGCGTGAACCTGGCCGGTATCAAGCGCATCCTCGAGCTGGAGAACGAGGTGCACGCGCTGCGCACCCGGCTGGCCGAGCTGGAGGAGGACCGGCGGCGCTCCAGCCGAGCGGAGGCCAGGTTGAGGTCTCGACGGCTGTTCGCCGCCGGACCCGCCGGTGACATCGTCTCGGTGCCGATGGGCAAGCCGTTCTCCGACCCCGGCAGCGCGCTGGTGGTCTGGCGACCAAGTAGTCCGCAGAAGTAGTCCCGCAGGAGTAGGGCGCAGCGCACCTCCGCGGCCAGCACGGCATGAGCCTGACTTCGCAAGGTTGAGTGGAACAGACTCAAGTTCTGGCTCGTTATTCCCATGAGCCCGGCTGGCGCAGCCGGTCGAGCAACAGCGAAAACGAAGTGACAAAGGGGTAGAAGCCATGGACCTCACCACCCGAAGCCAGCAGGCCGTGTCCACGGCCGTCCGGACCGCTGCCGACAAGGGCAACCCTGCCGTGGAGCCGGCCCACCTCGCGGCCGCGCTGCTCAGCGACGAGCAGGGACTGGCACGTCCGATGGTGCAGGCGGTCGGCGTGGACCCGGCCAAGCTCAGCCGCGAGATCGGCGCCCTGGTGAGCGCGCTCCCGGCCGCCGCCGGCTCGACGGTGTCCGCCCCCCAGCCGTCCCGCAACCTGCTCAACGTGCTGGCCGCCGCCGAGCGGATCGCCAAGGACGCAGGAGATGAGTACGTCTCGGGCGAGCACCTGCTGATCGCCTTGTCCGAAGTGCCGTCGGAGGTGGCGAGCACGCTGACCCGGCTGGGGGCCAACCCGACGGCGCTGCGCGCCGCGCTGACCCAGGTGCGCGGCTCGACCCGGGTCACCAGCCCGGATCCCGAGGGCACCTACCAGGCGCTGGAGAAGTACAGCGTCGACCTGACCGCTGCCGCCCGCGAGGGCAAGCTCGATCCGGTGATCGGGCGTGACTCCGAGATCCGCCGGGTCATCCAGGTGCTGTCGCGGCGGACCAAGAACAACCCGGTCCTGATCGGCGAGCCCGGCGTCGGCAAGACCGCCGTCGTCGAAGGGCTTGCCCAGCGCGTCGTCGCCGGTGACGTCCCCGAATCGCTGCAGGGCAAGCGGCTGGTGTCGCTGGACCTCGGCGCGATGGTCGCCGGAGCCAAGTACCGGGGTGAGTTCGAGGAGCGGCTCAAGGCCGTCCTGACCGAGATCAAGGACTCGGCCGGGCAGATCATCACCTTCATCGACGAGCTGCACACCGTGGTCGGTGCCGGCGCGACCGGCGAGGGCGCCATGGACGCCGGCAACATGCTCAAGCCGATGCTGGCCCGTGGCGAGTTGCACATGGTCGGTGCGACCACCCTGGACGAGTATCGCCAGCACATCGAGAAGGACCCGGCCCTGGAGCGCCGGTTCCAGCCGGTGCTGGTCGGCGAGCCGTCCGTCGAGGACACCATCGGCATCCTGCGCGGTTTGGCCGGCCGGTACGAGGCCCACCACAAGGTGCAGATCTCCGACAGCGCCCTGGTGGCCGCGGCGGCCCTGTCCGACCGCTACATCACCTCGCGGTTCCTGCCCGACAAGGCGATCGACCTGATCGACGAGGCGGCGTCGCGGCTGCGGATGGAGATCGACTCCCGTCCGGTCGAGATCGACGAGCTGCAGCGCTCGGTCGACCGGCTGAAGATGGAGGAGCTGGCGCTGTCGAAGGAGACCGACCCGGCCTCGGTGGCCAGGCTGGAGGCGCTGCGCGCCGAGCTGGCCGACCGCACCGAGGCGCTGGACGCGCTGAACGCCCGCTGGGAGCGGGAGAAGTCCGGCCTGAACCGGCTGGGTGAGCTGAAGGAGAAGCTGGACGAGCTGCGCACCCACGCCGAGCGCGCCCAGCGCGAGGGCGATTTCGAGACCGCGTCCCGACTGATGTACGGCGAGATCCCGCAGACCGAGAAGGAGCTGGCCGAAGCGGCTGCCGCCGAGCAGCCGGCCGACGTGATGGTCAAGGAGGAGGTCACCGCCGACGACATCGCCGAGGTGGTCAGCGCCTGGACCGGCATTCCGGCTGGCCGGCTGATGGAGGGCGAGACCGCCAAGCTGCTGCGGATGGAGGAGGCCCTGGCGCAGCGGGTGAAGGGCCAGAAGCAGGCCGTGCAGGCCGTCTCGGACGCGGTACGCAGGGCCCGGGCCGGCATCAGCGACCCGAACCGCCCGACCGGCTCGTTCCTGTTCCTCGGCCCGACCGGTGTCGGCAAGACCGAGCTGGCCAAGGCGCTGGCCGCGTTCCTGTTCGACGACGAGCGGGCGATGGTCCGCATCGACATGAGTGAGTACTCCGAGAAGCACTCGGTGGCGCGGCTGGTCGGCGCCCCGCCCGGTTACGTCGGTTACGACGAGGGTGGCCAGCTGACCGAGGCGGTGCGCCGCCGGCCGTACTCGGTGGTGCTGTTCGACGAGGTCGAGAAGGCCCACTCGGACGTCTTCGACATCCTGTTGCAGGTGCTCGACGACGGCCGGTTGACCGATGGCCAGGGCCGGACGGTGGACTTCCGCAACGTCATCCTGGTGCTGACGTCCAACCTCGGCTCGCACATCCTGGTCTCGGAACTGGACGACACGTTGAAGAAGGACGCCGTGCTGGATGCGGTCCGGTCACATTTCAAGCCGGAGTTCCTGAACCGCCTTGACGACATCGTGGTGTTCGACCCGCTGACCACCGTGGAGCTGACCGGCATCGTCGACGTCCAGCTGGGCCTGCTGCAGAACCGGCTGGCCGGTCGGCGGCTGGTGCTGCAGGTCTCCGACGCCGCGCGGGAGTGGCTTGCGATCAACGGCTTCGACCCGATGTACGGGGCCCGGCCGCTGCGCCGGCTGATCCAGACCGCGATCGGTGACCGGCTGGCCAAGGCGCTCATCGCCGGCGAGATCACCGATGGCGACCAGGTGCGGATCGACGTCACCGAGGACCGGTCGGCCCTGACGGTCAGCGCCGCGTCGATGGCCGAGGTCGCGGTTCGGTGACTGACGGCTGCACCCGGGTGACGCCGGGTGCCCACGGTCGGCGCGTCAGCCTGCGGAGGCACAGTCATGTAGTAGGGCGGTTA
>NZ_DASVQG010000368.1:0-28867 GCF_036389215.1 Jatrophihabitans sp. | reverse complement strand
AGGACGCTGCGCAACCGGTTACGCCGTACCTGACGGCGGGCCATTCGCAGCAGCGCCACCCACCTCGGGGCGCCCGGTATCGGTGCGCTCATCGCCCGAGCCCGTTCATCGGCTCGCCGCCCGTTCATCGCGCGAGCCCGTTCATCGGTTCGCCCGTTCATCGGCTCGCCGCCCGTTCATCGCGCGAGCCCGTTCATCGCGAGCCCGTTCATCGCGCGAGCCCGTTCATCGGCTCGCCGCCCGCAGCAGTGAGTCCGGGGTCGGGGCGGCCTCGGTCTGATCGATCACGGCGCCGTCGCGCAGGAACACCACCCGGTCCGCCCAGCCGGCGTGCCTGGCGTCGTGGGTGACCAGCAGCCCGGCCGCGCCCGCGTCGCAGCGGCCCCGCAGCAACCGCAACACGTCCTCGCCGGTCTGGGAGTCCAGCGCTCCGGTGGGCTCGTCGGCGAGGATCAGGCGGCGGTCCCCGATCAGCGCCCGGACGATGGCTACCCGCTGCTGCTGGCCGCCGGACAGCTCGTCCGGAAAGCGGTCGGCAAGTCCGGCCAGGCCCACCTCGTCGAGGGCGGCGCGGGCCTCGGCGCGGGCGTGCCGGGTGGGGATGCCGTCGAGCTCGCGCGGCAGCATGACGTTCTCCGCCGCTGTCAGCGACGGGATCAGGTTCAGCTGCTGGAAGACGTAGCCGATGGACCGGCGCCGCAGTGCCGCCAGCTGCTTCGGGCTCTTGCTCCCCAGGCTGTCGCCGTTCACCAGCACCTCGCCGGAACTGGCGGAGTCCAAGCCGCCTGCGAGGCTCAGCAGGCTGGACTTGCCGGAGCCGGACGGCCCCATGATCGCCACCAGTTCGCCGGCCATGACGCTGAGGTTGATGCCGGCCAGTGCGTGCACGGCAAGCTCGCCGCTGCCATAGGTGCGGACCACGTCGCGCAGCACCAGGACCGGGCCGCCGCCGGAGCCGGCCTGGTGACCGATCTCCTCGAACGTGCCGGCCGGCTTGCCGGGCCTTTCCCGCCGGCCGCTCATCGACGGCTGCCTGACCGTTCGGCGGGGGCGCTGGGCACCTGGCTTGCCGGCCGGGGACCGGACCGGAGGGCAGCCGCCCGGGCCAGCTTGGCCTCGCAATGATCCAGCCAGCGGACCTCGGCCTCGGCGGCGAAGATCAGCGAATCGGCCACCAGCTGCCAGGCCAGGTCGGTGCCGGCCCGCTCCCTGGCGCGGGTGTAGTCCTGCAGGGCCTTCATGGTGGCCCGGCGCTGGATCTGCACCACCTCGGCGACATCCAGGCCGGGGGTGCCGGCGGCGAAGGCGAGCTTGATGGTCACCTCGTTGCGGGCCGGCTCGCCGGCCACCGGGGTGGCGAACCACGCGGCCACCTCGTCGTGGCCTGCCTCGGTGATCGCGTACAGCCGCTGGGACTCGTCGCCGCCTTCGGCCGGGACGACCAGGCCGTCGCGTTCCAGCCGGGCCAGCGTGGAGTACACCTGCCCGATGTTCAACGGCCAGGTGGCGCCGGTGGAGGCCTCGAACTCGGTGCGCAACTGGTAACCGTGCATCGGGCCGCGGTCCAGCAGGGTCAGCAGCGCGTGCTTCACCGACATGGGCGTCTCCTTCGTCTGAATACCGGGTATGCATACTCGGTATTCAGGCCAAGGTCAAGCAACTACGCCGAATCGGTGCCGACCGGTCGGGACGGTTCGGGGACGCGGGTGCCTCATCGCGCCTACCTGCTAAGCACTACCGCCGAGTGGCTGGGCACTACCGCCGCCAGACTCCTTAGCGCCGCCAGATTGCTTAGCACCGCCGGCAGGCTGTTCCGTACCGCCGCCGGCAGACTGCTCAGCACCGGCCGCGGGCTCGCCGCCGGCAACTTCGTCGACACCCTGACCCTCGGGCTCGGCGTGGTAGCGCAGCCACAGCGCGCCCAGCGGCGGCACCCGGACGATCGCCGAGGTGGGCTGGCCGTGCCAGCTCCCGCCTTCGGCGGTGACCGAACCGAGGTTTCCCACTCCGGAGCCGCCGTAGATCTCGGCGTCGGTATTGAGCACCTCGTCCCAGCGGCCGGCCTTGGGCAGCCCCAGCCGGTAGTGCTCGTGCGGCACCGGCGAGAAGTTCGCCACGCATGCCAGCGCCGAGCCGTCGTCGCCCCAGCGCAGGAACGAGAACACGTTGCCGGTGGCGTCGTTGGCATCGATCCAGTTGAAGCCCTGGGGCAGGGTGTCCTGGGACCACAACGCCCGGTCACCGCGGTACTGCCGGTTCAGGTCGGCGACCACCCTGCGCACGCCGGCATGGTCGGCGCCGTCGAGCAGCCACCAGTCCAGCGCGCGTCCCTCGCTCCACTCACCGCCCTGGGCGAACTCCGAACCCTGGAAGATCAACTGCTTGCCCGGATGTGCCCACATGAAGGCGTAGAGCGCCCGCAAGGTCGCCATCTGCTGCCAGCGGTCACCGGAGATCTTGTTCAACAGCGAGCCCTTGCCGTGCACCACCTCGTCGTGGCTGAACGGCAGCACGTAGTTCTCGGAGTAGGCATAGACCATCGAGAACGTCATCTCGTGGTGGTGGTACTGCCGGTGGATCGGCTGGTGCTCGATGTAGCCGAGCGTGTCGTGCATCCAGCCCATGTTCCACTTGAAGCCGAAACCGAGCCCGCCGAGGTGCGTCGGGCGGGTCACCCCCGGCCAGGACGTCGACTCCTCGGCCACCGTGATCACCCCGGGCACCCGCTTGTAGACGGTGGCGTTCATCTCCTGGAGGAACGCGACCGCTTCGAGGTTCTCCCGGCCGCCGTGAATGTTGGGCAACCACTCGCCCGCCTTGCGGGAGTAGTCCAGGTAGAGCATCGAGGCCACCGCATCCACCCGCAGGCCGTCGATGTGGAATTCCTCCAGCCAGTACAGGGCATTGGCGACCAGGAAGTTGCGAACCTCGCTGCGCCCGAAGTTGAAGATGTAGGTGCCCCAGTCCGGCTGCTCGCCCCGGCGCGGATCGGCGTGCTCGTACAGTGCGGTGCCGTCGAAGCGGGCCAGCGCCCAGGCATCCTTCGGAAAGTGCGCGGGCACCCAGTCCACGATGACGCCGATGCCGGCCTGGTGCAGCGCGTCGATCAGGTACCGGAAGTCGTCCGGAGTGCCGAACCGCGAGGTCGGGGCGAAGTAGGAGGTGACCTGGTAGCCCCAGGAGCCGCCGAAGGGATGCTCGGCCACCGGCAGGAACTCGACGTGGGTGAAGCCGGTGTCGCGCACGTAGTCGACCAGCTGGGTCGCCAGCTCCCGGTAGGTCAGCCCCAGCCGCCACGAGCCCAGGTGCACCTCGTAGATCGACATCGGCGCGGCATGCCAGGCGGTCCGCTCCCGGTTCGCCAGCCAGTCGCTGTCGCCCCAGGCGTACTCGGAGGTGAACACCACCGAGGCGGTCGCCGGCGGCACCTCGGTGGCGAAGGCCATCGGGTCGGCCTTGTCACGCCATTGGCCGTCGGCACCGAGGACCTGGAACTTGTACCGGCAGCCGTCGCCGACGCCGGGCACGAAGAGCTCCCAGATCCCCTGGCCCATCACCCGCATCTGGTACGCCCGGCCGGACCAGTAGTCGAAGTCGCCGACGACTCGGACGGCCCGGGCGTTGGGCGCCCAGACCGCGAACGAGGTTCCGGTGACCGGACCGGACGGGGTGTCGTAGGTTCGGACATGGGCGCCCAGCACGTCCCACAACTGCTCGTGCCGGCCCTCACCGAGCAGGTACAGATCGAGTTCGCCGAGCGTGGGCAGCCACCGGTACGGGTCGTCGACGATGATCTTCTGGTCGCTGTAGCTGACCTCGAGCCGGTAGTCGGAGGGCCCGACGTCGATCACGGCGCCGAAGATACCGCCGGGGTGCAACTGCTCAAGCGGGTAGCGCTCGCCCTTGATGACCGCGCTGACCGCGCTGGCCTCCGGGCGCAGGGTCCGGATGGCGGTCTTGCCCGCACCGGCCGGGTGGGCGCCGAGGATCGAGTGCGGGCCCGAATGACTACCGGCGGCCAGCCGGTCCAGATCTTGCGGGCTCGGCGGCGGCTTGGGCTGCTCCTGCGGCTCAGGGGCGGTGCCCAGCACCTCCGCGGGGCTCGGCTCGGCAGGCGGTGCCGGGTCGGCCAGCGGTGTGTCGACCGCGTTCGGTGCCGTCGGCCCGGATGCCCGCGCCGCGGTCGGCCCGCCGGCGGTTGTGGCAGCGTCGAGCTCCCTCGCGGCGCTCGGCACCTCGGCGCTCGGCACCTCAGCGCTCGGCACCTCAGCGCTCGGCACCTCGGCGCTCGGCACCTCGGCGCTCGGCACCTCGGCGGCGGCCGGGACGTCGGCCGAGGTCACGGCAATCGTCACCTCGGGAGCAGCGGCAATGTCGGCTGGGGCCTCGGCCGCGGCCGAAGTCTCGGAACCGACCGGAGGCTCGGGGCCGGCACCCGGCTCGGGAGCCGCCGCCGGCTTCTTGTCCGAGCTGCTGGGGTCCTGCCTTTTACTCATGGGTTTCCTGCCAATCGGTGCAGGGAGGCAAGGGGTATCGGAAGCCAGTTGGGCCGGTTGCGGGCCTCGTACACCGACTCGTAGACAGCCTTGTCGGCCTCGAAGGCGCGCAGCAGCACGGCTGCTTCCTTGGGATCCTGACCGCCGCCCTCGGCGTAACCGGCGCAGAACGCGGCGCGGTTGCGCTCGGCCCACTCGGCGGCGCGGAATTCCGACTGCGGTGTGCTGCCCATGTCGATCAGCTGGTGCCTGGCCGCGTAGTCGAAGCTGCGCAGCATCCCCGCGACATCGCGGATCGGGGAGTCGTGGGCCTGCCGGTCGCTGATGGACTTGGCGGGCTCGCCCTCGAAGTCCAGGATCACCCAGCGGTGCGCCGTCCGCAGTACCTGGCCCAGGTGCAGGTCACCGTGCACCCGCTGTGCCAGCACCTGCCCGGGTAGCTCGCTGAAGTCGGTGTAGGCCTCCCGCAAGCCGTCGGCCACCTCGGCGAGCTCAGGCACCTCGATCAGCGCCGCGGTCAGCCGGGCGTTCATGGCGGCGGTCCGGTCGGCGAGCTCGGCCTTGTCCAGCACGTTGGTGCCGAACGCCTCCTCGAGGTCGGCGTGCACCTCGGCGGTCGAGACACCGAGCCGGTAGGCCTCGGCCGCGAAGTCACCGCCGGCCTCCGCGGCATGCAGGTCGGCCTCGGCCATCAGGTCACGCACACTGCTGGTGGCAAGCTGCCAGCCGTCCGAGGCGGTCGTCATGAACTCCTGCAGCATCGCCAGGCTCCAGGTCTGGGAGTCCAGCTCGGCACTCACGTAACCCAGCAGCTTGGCCACGTGCCGGCCACCGAGCTTGCCCAGCGCGGCGTGGATCTCGATATCGGGATTCAAGCCCGCTTCCAGCCGCCGGAACACCTTGAGGATGGCGTCGTCGCCGAAGACCAGCGAGGTGTTGGACTGCTCCGCGGTCAGGGCGAGGCTGGGGCCGCACGCCGGGAGTTCGGCCAGCTCGACGGTCCGCAGGAAGCTCACCCCGTCCACCGTGCTCTCGTAGGCGATCCCCCGCAGCCACAGGCCGGTGACCTCCTTGTCGTGCAGGGCGTCATACAGCTCGATCGGTGGCCCGCCGTCGGCGTCGGGCACCGAGCCGACGAAGGCGTGACTCAACTGCTCGACGGCCTCGGTACGCATCACCAGGGGTACCTGGTAGTGCTCCATCCCCTCGGCGTAACTGACATCGGCCAGCCAGATCTGCACCAGGTACGGCTGCTCGGCGAGGGTGGCCAGCAGCCTGGCCTGCACCGTCGACTTTCTGGACTTGCCCGCGAACCAGCGCTGATGCCCCAGCCAGTCACGCAGTACCCGGCTCACCTCGGTGGTCTCGACCTTCATCGGACTGCCCCCTCCTGGTCCGGGCCGGCCGGCTCGGTGCCGCCCTCGTGGCTCGCGGTCGCCGCCCGTTGCGCCCGCTCCGCCCGTTCCCGTTCAAAGACGCTCTCCGGCCAGTCCGCGATCAGCGAACCCTCCGGCGCGGGCAAGCCGCTTCGGGCGGCCTGCCCGTGTACCGGGATGCGCAGCCAGTAGAAGCCGTGCCCGGCCACCGTCAGCAGGTAGGGCAACTCGCCGATCGCCGGGAAGTGGCTGCCGCCGGTCATCTCGATCGGCTCCACGCCCTGCCAGGCCCGCAGGTCCAGCTCCACTGCCTGCGGGAACCGGGAGAGGTTGTTCACGCACAGCACCACGTCGTCGCCGAAGGCCCGTACGAAGGACAGCACGCACGGGTTGGACCCGCCGAGGTCGGTGAAGGTACCCAGCCCGAATGCCGGATTGGCCTTGCGCAGCCCGATCATCCGCCGGGTCCAGTGCAGCAGCGAGGAGGTGTTGCGGGTCTGGGATTCGACGTTGGTGACCTGGTAGCCGTAGATCGAGTCCAGGTTGACCGGCAGGTACAGCCGGCCCGGATCGCAGCTGGAGAAGCCGGCGTTGCGGTCCGGCGTCCACTGCATGGGGGTGCGCACCCCGTCCCGGTCACCGAGCCAGATGTTGTCGCCCATCCCGATCTCGTCGCCGTAGTACAGCACCGGGGAGCCGGGCAGCGACAGCAGCAGCGCGGTGAACAGCTCGATCCGGTTCAGGTCGTTGTCCAGCAGCGGGGCCAGCCGCCGGCGGATGCCGATGTTGGCCTTCATCCGCGGGTCCTGTGCGTACTCGTTCCACATGTAGTCGCGTTCCTCGTCGGTGACCATCTCCAGGGTCAGCTCGTCGTGGTTGCGCAGGAAGATTCCCCACTGGCACTTCTCCGGGATCGGAGGCGTCTGGGCGAGGATCTCGGAGATGGGGTAGCGGCTCTCGCGGCGCACCGCCATGAAGATCCGGGGCATCACCGGGAAGTGGAACGCCATGTGGCACTCGTCGCCGCCGACGGAGTAGTCGCCGAAGTACTCCACCACGTCATCGGGCCACTGGTTGGCCTCGCACAGCAGCACCCGGTCGGGGTAGTTGGCGTCGACCTCCTTGCGGACCCGCTTGAGCAACTCGTGCGTCTCGGGCAGGTTCTCCCCGTTGGTGCCGTCCCGGACGAACAGGTAGGGCACCGCGTCGAGGCGGAAGCCGTCGATGCCCAGGTCCAGCCAGAACCGCAGCGCGTCCATGATCGCGTCGACCACGCCGGGGCAGTCGAAGTTGAGGTCCGGCTGGTGGGAGAAGAACCGGTGCCAGAAGTACTGCTTGCGCACCGGGTCGAAGGTCCAGTTGGACGGCTCGGTGTCGACGAAGATGATCCGGGCTTCGGAGTAGCGGGTGTCGTCGTCGGCCCAGACGTAGAAATCTCCGTACGGGCCGTCGGGGTTGTGGCGCGACTCCTGGAACCACGGGTGCTGATCGGAGGTGTGGTTCATGACGAAGTCGATGATCACCCGGATGCCGCGGTCGTGAGCGGCGTTGAGGAAGTCGCGGAAGTCCTCGATCGTCCCGAACTCGGGCAGCACGTCGGTGTAGTCGGCGACGTCATAGCCGCCGTCGCGCAGCGGCGAGGGAAAGAACGGCGGCAGCCAGAGGCAGTCGACGCCGAGCCATTTCAGGTAGTCGAGCTTGCCGGTGAGCCCCTTGAGGTCGCCGGTGCCGTCCCCGTTGGAGTCGGCGAAGCCCCGCACCAGGACCTCATAGAACACCGCTCGCTTGAACCATTCCGGGTCCGGCACGTCGGAGACGGGGTGGTTTTGCTCGGTTTCCATGCCGACGCTCCTCACACTCTCGATGGCTGTGCTGCTCGTCCGGCGGACTGCTCGTCCAGGAGGACCGCGCCAGCCTGGATGCAGGCCATGAAGCGAGTCTGCCACGTGCCGTAAACGCTCACGGGGGCGCTCCCGCCGGGCCGTCGGATGCCCGTCGCCTCAGCCCACCCGGACGATCGCCGCCGACTCGGCGGCCAGCCGCACGCCGTCCGGGTCGGTGTCACTGGCGTCGGTGGACAGGCCTACGGCACCGGTGGACACGCTTGCGGCGTCGGTGGCCAGCACGATCTCGCGGGCACCGGGCACCGGCACGCTCTGCTGCTCGCCGGCCAGGTTGGCCACCACCCGCAGCCCGCCGCGGTGGATCACCACCCAGTTCCGCTGCTCGTCGAAGTCCACCTCGACGGCGTCGAGCCGGGGATCGGCCAGGCCCGGCTCGTCGCGGCGCAACCGGATCAGGGTCCGGTACAGCTCCAGCATCTCGGCGTGCGCGCCGGATTCCGGCTCCGCCCAGTTCAGCACCGAGTCGTGGTAGGCGGCCGGGTCCTGCGGGTCCACCATGGCCGAGACGTCCCAGCCGTGGTCGGCGAACTCGGCCAGCCGGCCCTCGCTGACCGCCTGGGCCAGCTCCGGCTGCGGATGCGAGGTGAAGAAGGGCCACCGGGTGCTGGCCGCCCACTCCTCACCCATCCAGAGCATCGGGGTGAACGGCGAGCTGAGCAGCAGCACCGCGCCGATCTTGAGCCGGCCGGGGCTGGTGATCTCCGACAGCCGGTCACCGGCGGCCCGGTTGCCGACCTGGTCGTGGTTCTGCAGGAAGGTGACGAACCGCCAGCCAGGCACCTGCTCCCGGTCGACCGGCTTGCCGTGGTTGCGGCCGCGGAAGGAGGAGTAGGTGCCGTCGTGGAAGAACGCCCGGGTGAACACCTTGGCCAGGCTCGGCAGCGAGCCGAAGTCGGCGTAGTAGCCGTGCCGTTCACCGGAGAGCATCGCGTGCAGCACGTGGTGGACGTCGTCGTCCCACTGGGCGTCGAGCCCATAACCGCTGTTCTGATCCCCCGGGGCCCCCCGGGGAGTGATCAGCATCGGGTCGTTGAGATCGGACTCGGCGATCAGCGGCAGCGGCCGGCCGAGCTTGTCGCTGAACTCGGCCACCTCGATGGCCAGCTGCTTGAGCAGGTGGGTCTCGGAGGAGTCCACCAGGGCGTGCACCGCGTCCAGTCGCAGGCCGTCGATGTGGAAGTCGCGCAGCCACATCAGCGCGTTGTCCACGATGTAGCGGCGGACCTCCTCACTGCCGGCTGAGTCCAGGTTGACCAGGTCGCCCCAGGTGTTGCGGCCGGTCTTGAGGTAGGGCCCGAACTGGGGAAGGTAGTTGCCGCTGGGGCCGAGGTGGTTGTAGACGACGTCCAGGATCACCGCCAGGCCGCGGCCGTGGCAGGCGTCGACGAACCGCTTGAGCGCGTCCGGGCCGCCGTAGGGCTCGTGCACCGCGTACCAGGCGACCCCGTCGTATCCCCAGTTCCAGACGCCGTTGACCGCGTTCAGCGGCAGCAGCTCGACATGGGTGATGCCCAGGTCCACCAGGTGGTCCAGCCGCCCGATCGCCGAGTCCAGCGTGGCGCCCGGGGTGAAGGTGCCGACGTGCAGTTCGTAGAGCACCGAACCGGGCAGCTGCCGGCCGGCCCAGTCCGCGTCCTGCCAGGCGTGCGCGGTGTCGTCATAGACCTCGGTCAGGCCGTGAACGCCGTCTGGCAGCCGCTGCGAGCGCGGGTCCGGGACGGGGGTGTCGGAGTCGTCGAGCAGGTAGCCGTACCGGGTGCCGGGCAGCAGCTCGGCGTCCAGTTGCCACCAGCCCGGCCGGGTCGGGTCGGGGATCAGTTCCTCGGTCCGGTCGCCCTCGCTGCCGATGACCGCCCGGACCTGGCTGGCCTCCGGTGCCCACACTGCGGGTCGCATCCTCGTCCTCGCCTCGCGTTCTTGCTTCGACGCTCAGACCTGTGTGTTCAGGCCGTACCACTGCTCGTTCGTGCTCGGTCGTTCGTGCTCGGTCGTTCGGTGCTCGGTCGTTCGTGCTCGGTCGTTCGTGCTCGGTCGTTCGTGCTCAGTCGTTCGTGCCGTCCGTGGTGAGGAACGCCACCGGGTAGCGCCGCAGCAGCTCGGCCACCGCGACCTGGCCCTGATGATGCTCGCCGGTGAGCTGATCGAGGTAGCGCCCCGGCCCGAGTTCGACCGCCGTGTGCTGCCAGCCGCCGGCCCGGTGCAGGCCGACCGGCAGCCGGGTCGCCACGGCTACCGCACCGCCCCGGTCGAAGGCCACGGCGTGCTCGGCGGCCGGGCCCGAGACGGTCAGCGGGGTGTAGCTGCTGAACCACTCCGGATGCGCCCGGCGCGCGCGGAGCACCCGGCTGGTCAGCCACAGCTTGGCCGCGCCGGCCTCTTCCAGCGGTGGGCCGCTGACATCGCCGGCGTCGAAGCCGGCCAGCAACTGTCGCCGCAGCTCGAAGTCCACCGGGCGCCGGTTGTCCGGGTCGACCAGGGAGTAGTCGTAGCACTCGGTGCCCTGGTAGACGTCCGGGATCCCGGGCATGGCCAGCTGGATCAGCTTCTGGGACAGGCTGTTGGACCAGCCGTAGGGGGTGATCTCGGTGATCAGCTCATCCAGCAGCCGGTGCAGCTGCGGATCGTCATAGGCCCGGTCCACCGCCTCGTGCACCGCCGCCTCGAACCCGGCGTCCTGGTCGCGCCAGCTGGTGCCCTCGGCCGCCTCGCGCATCGCCTTCTTGGCGTAGGCGTGCATCCGGGTCCGCTCGATCCAGCCGGCGCCGGCGAAGCTCTGCCAGAGCAGGTACCCGAAAGCCTGCCGCGGGACCGGTGCGGTGCTGAGCAGCTGCTCGGCGGTGCGGTACCAGCGCTCGCGGAGTTCGGGCAGCACGGCCAGCCGGGCCCGGACGTCCTCGCTGCGCTTGGTGTCATGGGTGGACAGCGTCGTCATCGACTCCGGCAGCAACTGCTGGCGCTGCAGCTGGGCGGCATGGAACTCGGCCGGCGTGCTGCCGAAGCCACCGGGGTCACCGCCCACCTCGTTGAGGCCGACCGCCCGGTTGTAGCGGTAGTAGGCGGTGTCCTCGACACCCTTGGCCATGATCGCGCCGGTCGCCTGTTCGAACCGGATGCTGATCTCGGTGCCGGGGTCCGACAGCAGGGGAAGCAGGTTGGTGATGGTCTCCCGCAGCTCGGGCCGCCGGCTGGCGGCCAGCTCGGCGGCGGCGTCCAGCTGCTCGGCACCGATCGGGTGGTAGGAGCGGTAGACGCCGAAGGCGACAGCCAGCTCCGTCAAGGTCTGGGCGACGTCCTCGTCGCTGACCGGCAGCTTCGGTTGGGCGTGCCGGACCGCGCGGGTGATCCGCAGGATCTCGGCATGCAGGATGGTGTCGGCGACCATCCGCTTGCCCTGTTCCAGGTGGTCTGACCAGCTGCGCCGGTCGCCGGTCAGCTCGGCGTAGCGGCGGCTGACCTCGACCTCGGCCGCCGGGTCGTAGAGCAGGTTGTTCACCTCGGCCAGGGCGTCGTAGCCGGTGGTGCCCGCCACCGGCCAGCCGGCCGGCAGCCGCTCGCCGGGCTCGGTGATCTTCTCCACGGTGATCCAGCTGTCCGGCGCGGCGGCGGCCAACCAATCCAGGTACCCCGCCGGGTCGGCCAGGCCGTCCGGATGGTCGATCCGGATGCCCTGCACGTCACCGTCGCGCACCCAGCGCAGGATCTCGGCGTGGCTGGCGTCGAACACCGCCCGGTCCTCGACCCGGATGCCGGCCAGGTCCGTGACGGCGAAGAACCGGCGGTAGTTCTGCTCGTTGTCCGCGCGCCGGTAGCCGACCAGCTCGTAATGCTGGCGGGCGTGCACGTCGGCCGCGCTGTCGCCGGGCTTGACGGTGCCCTCGGCGATCGGGAACCGGTGCTCGAAGTAGCGCAGTTCGCCGTCTTCGACGCTGAGCTGGTCGTCTCCCGCGTCATCGCCGAGCACCGGCAACTTGACCCGGCCGTCGCCGGCCTTCCAGTCGACGTCGAACCAGGCCGCGTACTCCGACTCCCGGCCGTCGCGCAGCAGCTGCCACCAGGCCTCGTTCTGGGCGGCGTCGGCCACCCCCATATGGTTGGGCACGATGTCGACCACGGTCTGCAGGCCGAGCTCCCGCGCGGTCGCGGCCAGCGCCAGCCGGCCCTGCTCGCCGCCGCGCTCGGGATCGACCTGGCGGTGGCTGGTGATGTCGTAGCCGTGATCCGAGCCCGAGGTGGCCTGCAGGATCGGGGACAGGTAGATCGCCGAGATGCCCAGCGCCTGCAGGTAGTCGGCGAGTTCCGCCGCGGCCCGCAGCGGGAACTGGCCACGGATCTGC
Source organism: Jatrophihabitans sp. (assembly GCF_036389215.1). Classification (GTDB taxonomy): domain Bacteria; phylum Actinomycetota; class Actinomycetes; order Mycobacteriales; family Jatrophihabitantaceae; genus Jatrophihabitans_A. The sequence continues at coordinate 16,757 of NZ_DASVQG010000368.1, read as the reverse complement.
AGCCGGTAGGTGGAGCTGGGGACGGTGTTACCCGCGTCGGTGCTGCCCTGCGTCATTCGCCGAGGCTCCGCAGCACCACCATCGCCCGCGGCTGCACGGTGACGGCCGCACCGGGAAGGATGGGCTTGATGTCGGCGTACTCGTCGGAGGGGTTCACGGCGGTGTCGAGCACCACCTGCCAGGACGCGTCGTCCAACTCGGCGGGCGGGGTGAACTCGATCGCCTCGTGATGGGCTGAGAAGCACAGGATGAACGAGTCGTCGGTGACGCGGCCACCGCGGTCATCGGTGCCCGGGATGGCCTGACCGTTGAGGAACACCGCGACCGCCCGGCCGAAGCCGGAACCCCAGTCGTCCTCGGTCATCTCGGTGCCGTCCGGCCGCAGCCAGGCGATGTCGGGCAGCGGCGCTCCGGCGCCCTTCCGCTTGACCGGCCGGCCGTCGAAGAACCGGCGGCGGCGGAAGGTCGGGTGGTCCCGGCGCAACTGGGTGACCTTCTGGGTGAAGGCCATCAGGTCGGCGTCGGCATGCTCCCAGTCGATCCAGGTCAGCTTGTTGTCCTGGCAGTAACCGTTGTTGTTGCCCTTCTGGGTGCGGCCGAGTTCGTCGCCGTGGCAGATCATCGGCACGCCCTGGGACAGGAACAGCGTGGCGAGGAAGTTGCGCTGCTGACGGGCCCGCAGCTGGAGGACATCGCGCTTCCTGGTCGGGCCTTCGACGCCACAGTTCCAGGACCGGTTGTGGCTCTCGCCGTCGTTGCTGTTCTCGCCGTTGGCCTCGTTGTGCTTCTCGTTGTAGGAGACCAGGTCGCGCAGGGTGAATCCGTCGTGGGCGGTGACGAAGTTGATGCTGGCCACCGGCCGGCGCGCGGAGTGCTCGTAGAGGTCGGCCGAACCGGTCAGCCGGGCGGCGAACTCGCCGATGGTTGCCGGCTCACCGCGCCAGAAGTCGCGGACGGTGTCGCGGTACTTGCCGTTCCACTCAGTCCATTGCGGCGGGAAGTTGCCGACCTGGTAACCACCGGGGCCGATGTCCCACGGCTCGGCGATCAGCTTCACCTGGCTGACCGTCGGGTCCTGCTGGACGAGTTCGAAGAAGCTCGACAGCCGGTCGACGTCGTAGAACTCCCGGGCCAGGGTGGCGGCGAGGTCGAAGCGAAAGCCGTCGACGTGCATCTCGGTGACCCAGTAGCGCAGCGAGTCCATGATCAGCTGCAGCGAGTGCGGGTGCCGGACGTTGAGGCTGTTGCCGGTGCCGGTGTAGTCGGTGTAGTAGCGCTGGTCGCGCTCCTCCAGCCGGTAGTAGGCGGCATTGTCGATGCCGCGGAAGCTCACCGTCGGGCCCATGTGGTTGCCCTCGGCGGTGTGGTTGTAGACGACGTCCAGGATCACTTCGATGCCGGCGGCGTGCAGTGCGCGCACCATCGCCTTGAACTCCTGCACCTGGCCACCGGGGGTGGTCGAGGAGCTGTACTTGGAGTCCGGCGCCAGGAAGCCGATGGTGTTGTAGCCCCAGTAGTTGGTCAGGCCCCGTTCGAGCAGGATGGCGTCGTTGGCGAAGTGGTGCACCGGCATCAGCTCGATGGCGGTCACCCCCATCGACTGCAGGTGCTCGATGATCACCGGGTGTGCCACCCCGGCGTAGGTGCCGCGCAGTTCCTCGGGCAGGTCCGGGTGCCGCTGGGTGAGGCCCTTGACGTGCGCCTCGTAGATCACGGTGTCGGCGTACTGCCGGGTCGGCGGCCGGTCGATGCCCCAGTCGAAGTACGGGTTGATCACCACCGACTTGGGCATGTGCGGGGCCGAGTCCTCGTCGTTGCGGCTGTCCGGGTCGCCGAAGTTGTAGCCGAACAGCGACTGGTGCCAGTCGAACTGGCCGTGGATCGCCTTGGAGTAAGGGTCCAGCAGCAGCTTGTTCGGGTTGCACCGCTGGCCGTGCTCGGGGGTGTGCGGGCCGTGCACCCGGTAGCCGTAGAGCTGACCCGGCTCGACGCCCGGGATGAAGGCGTGCCACACCAGGCCGTCCACCTCGGGCAGGTCGATCCGGGTCTCGGTGCCGTCCACGCCGAAGAGGCATAGTTCTACTCGTGCGGCGACCTCGCTGAACAGCGCGAAGTTGGTGCCTGAACCGTCGTAGGTCGCACCAAGCGGGTAAGCGGTGCCTGGCCAGATCTGCATGTCGTCCCCTCGAATCGCACAACGCCGAGACCTTCAGCGTGGGCTGGTGCTCGCACTTGGCCAGGCGAGCGGTGGGCTCGTGCTTGGCACGGAGCACCGAGGTTTGAGTCTAGCCGAGCGACGGAACGGCACCGGACCGCCTCAAGGCGCGACGAGGCTCAGGCCCGGTCCATACCATCCGGAACCGTGCCGCTGACGGCGGCTGCGCGTGCCGTCGGCCTGGCAGAGGCGAGTGGTATCGCGGTCCGGGCGGTATGGCCGTCCGAGGGCTGGTGCGGCTTCGACCGGCAGCTGCTAGGCGTTGTCGGGGTGGCTCGAGCGGTAGTCGGGCTCGGCGCCGTTGATCGACGTCGCACCGGTGGCATCGGCAAGCGGCGCGGCATCGATGGCGGCTGGTGCCCCCAGTCCCTGGTGCGCCAGCACCGATTGCGGGTCGTCGTCGGAGGCGCGCAGGTTGGCGGCCTCGGGCTGCAGGGCAGCCGGTGGCAGGTTCGAGTCGAACCAGCCGTCGGTGTCGATCTTCTCAGCGGTGCCGGTGCCGGAGCCGGTGCTCGTCGCGGCCAGCCAGCTGGGCGTCGAGCCGCCGGACTCAGAACCAGAACCCGATCCGCCCACCGCGCCGGCCATGCCGGCCAGCCCTTCCAGCGCCTTGGAGAACTCGCTCGGCACGATCCACATCTTGTTCGCGTCGCCCTGCGCGATCTGCGGCAGCGTCTGCAGGTACTGGTAGGCCAGCAGTGCCGGGTCCGGCTTGGCGGCGTGGATGGCGTTGAAGGTGGTCTCGATGGCCTTGGCCTGGCCCTGGGCGGTGAGGTAACGCGCCGCCCGGTCGCCCTCGGCACGCAGGATCCGGGACTGCCGCTCGGCCTCGGCCGACAGGATCGCGGCGGTCTTGGCGCCCTCGGCGGCCAGGATCTGTGCCGCCTTCTGGCCCTCGGCGGTCTTGATCGCCGATTCCCGCTGACCCTCGGCCGACAGGATGATGGCGCGCTTGTCGCGGTCGGCGCGCATCTGCTTCTCCATCGCGTCCCGGATCGAGGCCGGCGGCTCGATGGCCTTGATCTCCACCCGGGCGACCCGGATTCCCCAGGGGCCGGTGGCCTCGTCCAGCACCCCGCGCAGCTGGGTGTTGATGCCGTCCCGGCTGGTCAGGGTCTGCTCCAGGTTCAGCGACCCGACGACGTTGCGCAGCGTGGTGATGGTCAGCTGCTCGACCGCCTGGATGTAGTTCTGGATCTCATACGTCGCCGCCCGTGGGTCGGTGACCTGGAAGTAGATCACCGAGTCGATGCCGACGGTCAGGTTGTCGGAGGTGATGACCGGCTGCGGCGGAAAGCTGACCACCTGCTCGCGCATGTCGATCAGCGGGCGCATCCGGTCCACGAAGGGCACCAGCACCGCCACCCCCGGCCCCTGGGTGCGGGTGTAACGCCCGAGTCGCTCGACCACGGCCGCGCGGGCCTGCGGGACGATCCGCACGCTGCGCAGCAAGGTGACGACCGCGAGCACCGCGATGATCAGGAACGCGAACAGGATCGCATCCATGCCGATTCTCCTTGTGATTGTGGAGATTTCTGATGTGAGACTTCCATGTGGAGATGTCTGTGGCGGTGGAGCTGTCAGTGGCGGTGGAGATATCGGTGGCGGTGGAGATATCGGTGGCGGTGGAGCTGTCAGTGGCGGTGGAGATATCCCTGGCGGTGGAGCTGTCAGTGGCGGTGGAGATATCCCTGGTGGTGCAGGTATGGAGGTGTCGGCCCGGCGTTTGATACCGGTTAGCGAGAACTGTCCCAGACGACCGCGGTGGCACCGCTGATCTCGATCACCTGGACGCTGCTGCCGACCGGGATCACCTGGGTCTCGTCGTAGGCACGGGCCGACCACTCGCTGCCGCCCAGCCGGACCCGGCCGTCGCGGGCATCGACCTTGCTGGTGACGACCGCCTGGGTGCCGATCAGCGCGTCGATGCCGGTACGGGCGGTCCCGCTGCCGGTCAGGTGCCGCTTGGCGACCGGCCGCAGGAACAGCAGCAGGGCCAGTGCGCCGGCGACGGCGATCGCGATCTGGACGGCCGGCGGCGCGCCGGCCGCGGCGCTGATTCCGCCCGCCGCGGCTCCACCGGCGCACATGATCAGCACCAGGTCCAGCGACAGCGATTCTGCGCCGGCCAGCACGGCGGCCAGGATCAGCCAGATCAACCAGGCTTGCATGAGCACATCGAACCACGCGACCGAGCCGTCCGGTACGGCGTTTGCCCGATACCGACCATCTCGTTATACCTGGATGGCCGCGGTACGGGTCACGCACCGCGCCTCCAGGGGTGCCCCACAATGAAGCGGTGTTCAGCTCGCTGGCTCCGGCCCGCCGACGCCTGGTGCTCGGCTGCTGTGCCGCCGTCCTGATCGCGCTGGTCGCGGGGCTGGTCGTGGCGCTGGCCCGGGGTACCGGCCGGAGCAGCCCGCGGGCGGTACCGCAGAACCTTCCCGGCCCGGTGCTGCTGGTGCCTGGCTACGGCGGCTCCACCAGCGGGCTCGGCGTGCTGGCGGCGCGGTTGCGCGAGCAGGGCAAGGACGTCGAGGTCGTCAGCCTGCCCGGCAACGCCCAGGGTGACCTGGCCGCCCAGGCCCGGGTACTGGCCGCCGCCGCTCGGGACGCGATCGCCCGGACCGGTGCGCCGTCGGTGGACGTGGTGGGCTACTCGGCCGGCGGCGTGGTGGCCAGGCTGTGGCTGGACCAGGCCCGCGGGTCCGCGCCGGTGCGGCGGGTGGTCACCCTGGGCTCGCCGCAGCACGGCACCGACCTGGCCAGCCTCGGCGCGCTGTTCGCCGGCCAGTGCCCGACTGCCTGCCGGCAGCTCGACCCGGCCAGTGACCTGCTCGCCGGCCTGAACGCCGGCTCGGGCAGCGAGGTGCCGGCCGGCCCGGCGTTCGTCTCGCTGTGGACCCGGAACGACGAGGTGGTCATCCCGCCCAGCTCGGCCGTGCTCGCCGGCGGCATCAACATCGAGATCCAGAGCGTCTGCCCGGCCTCGGCGGTGAGCCACTCGCAGCTGCCCAGTGATCCGCTGGTGGTCGCCATGGTGGCCGCCGAACTGCAACCGTCGCCGCCGGTGCAGCTGGGCACCGGCGACTGCGCCCGGCTCAGCTCGTGACGTCCTTGGTGGTGAAGTTCGCCCAGGCGGCACCCAGCAGAACCGCGACGTAGACGCCCTGCAGCGCCACCCCGCGCAGCACGTTCCGCCACAGGATCGGGTCGCGGAACAGGTCGATGAACGACAGCCAGTACCGGGTCGGCAGGTAGGGCTGCAGCGCGCGGGAGGCATCGATGGTCAGCAGCAGCGAGGACCCGATCAGGATCGCCAGGGCGCCCATGGTGGCCGACAGCGCCGAGTCGGTCACGGTCGACAGGAACAGCGCGACCGCGGCGACGCCGAGCATCGAGAACGCCACGTAGCCGATCGCGAGCGCGGTCCGGCCGGCGATCTGGTTCGCCGTCAGGCTGGTGCCCGAGACGCTGGTGACCGCGGCTGACAGCGGCTGGTTGCCGAGCAGCAGCCGGCCGACGAAGTAGCCGGTCCCGGCCACCACCAGCACCGCCACGCAGACGAAGGCGAACACCGAGACCAGCTTGGAGACCAGCAGCCTGGTACGCCCGACCGGCCGGATCAGCAGGTAGCGCAGCGTGCCGCTCTGGGCTTCGCCGGCGATGGTGTCACCGGCCACCACCGCCACCGCGACCGGCAGGAACAGCGGCAGCACGATGGCCAGCGCCGCGACGGCGAACAGCGAGCCGTTGGACAGCACCGCTGACAGGAACGCCGGTCCCTGGCCGGGGCGCGGGCCGATCCCGGTGATGGCCAGCAGGATCGCCACGATGGTCGGCAGCGCGTCGAGCAGGCCGATCGTCATCCAGGTCCGGGGCCGGCGGAACAGCTTGAGCAGCTCGACTTGGATCATCTGAGGGTGATCACCCGCCCTCCACCCGGTCGGCACTCGGCCCGGTCAGCTCCAGCACCGTCTGTTCCAGGCTGCGCCGTTCGGGCCCCAGCTCGCGGACCCGGATGCCCTGGGAGACCAGCAGGGCGTTGAGCGCCGCTGGGTCATCGCCACGCACCAGCAGCGTCTCGCCGTCGCGGTGCTCGACCCGGCCGTTGAGCAGTGCCAGCGCCGCCGTGGCGTCCGGGGTGCGGACCAGGGTGCGCCCGGTCGGTGCCTGCAACTCCTCGAGCTGGGCCTGCACGATCAGCCGGCCCCGGTCCAGCACGCCCACCCGGGTGCACAGCTGCTCCACCTCGGCCAGCAGGTGACTGGACAGGAAGATCGTCGTGCCGCAGGCGTGCAGGTGCAGCAGCAGGTCCCGGATCTCGCGGATGCCCTGCGGGTCCAGGCCGTTGGTCGGCTCGTCCAGCACCAGCAGCCGGGGCTTGCGCAGCAGGGCCGCCGCCAGGCCCAGCCGCTGCCGCATCCCGAGCGAGTACGCCTTGACCGGCCGCCGGCCGACCCCGCTCAGGCCCACCTGCTCCAGCGCCTGGGCCACCCGCTCGGCGCGGTCCCGGCGAGCGCCGCGAGCCCGGCGCGAGCCGCTGCCGTCGAGCAGTTCCAGGTTCGCGCGGCCGGACAGGTGACCGTAGGCGCCGGGTCCCTCCACCATCGCCCCGACCTGGTCGAGCACCCGGCCGGCCGCCGCCGGGATCGGCTGTCCGAGCAGTTCGATGCTGCCCGAGGTCGCCATCACCAGGCCCAGCAACATCCGCACCGTGGTGGTCTTGCCCGAGCCGTTCGCGCCGAGGAAGCCGTAGATGTCACCGGGCCGGACGTCGAGGTCCACCGAATCGACCGCGGTCAGCGAGCCGAACCGCTTGGTCAGGGCGTGCGTGCGGATCATCAGCTCAGCCCGGGATGGTCGGGCAGCTGAGCGGCGGCCGCGGTCAGCGTGTCGGCGGTGACGGTGCCTACCAGCAACCAGGCCGAGTCGGGCCGGGCGGGCGAGGACAGCATCAGGTTCAGCGGGCCGATCGACAGGCTGAGCCGGGGCTCGCCCGGTTCGGCGCCGGTGGCCTCGGCCAGCTCGCGGCTGAGGGAGTAGGCGACCCCGCCGGGCAGCGGCACCGCGACCAGTTCGGTGACCCCCCGGCCGTACACCCCGACACTGCCGAGTCCCGGCAGCTGCCGGTTGCGGTCCAGCCCGGCCAGCCGGTCCGGCGGCGCTACCGCGAACAGCTGGTCGATGGCGGTGACCAGGTCCCGCGACGCCCGATCGGACAGCCGGGCATCGACCGGCGGGTTGAAGGCGGTGACGGCTGCCGGCGGCTCGATGGGGGAGAAGTCCAGGAAGGAGCTGGCCATGGCGGGGGCGCCGGGCTGCTTGCCGCGGACCTCGACCCGCAGCGGCAGCCCCGTCCCGGGGTCGGCCCAGACGTCGACGCGGGAGATGCTGCTGACGGCCTGGTCCGGGGTGATCCGCAGTCCCGGCGCGCTGCGGCCGGCGACCCGGGCGGAGGAGATCCGGGTGGCCTCGCCGGGCTGGGCCTGGCTCAGCAGCCGGCGGCCGAGTTCGGGTGGCAACAGGTCGGCCGCGGTCGGCAACCGGACCTGCGGTGCCACCGGCGAGCCGGTCCGGTCCACCGTGTTCGACTCGTAGTTCCAGGACCAGTCGCCGTATTCGTCATGGTGGAGATCGGTCTCGCCGGCGAAGCTGATCGCGTCGACCCGCCAGTTCACGCTGGAGCGGTACCAGACCCTCAGCTGCGTGCGACCGCCGAACAGGTCCGCGACCGAGCCGAACCGGCTCGTCACCGGCAGCGCCAGGCCGCCGGTCGATTCGGCATAGCCGCTGTAGGGGCGACCGGCCGAGGACGTGATCCGGCGCAGCAACTCAGGGGCCGAGATATCACGGGTCCTGGCAGGCAGCGCGGCGACCACCGACGGCAGCGCGGCCAGTACCGCGGTGCCGGCCAGCACCGCGAGCCAACGCCGAACAGAGGTCACTCCTCACCGTACGTCAGGCCGTTGCCATCGGTTCGATCATCGCCCGCGCTGAGCACCCGATGGCCCGCCAGCGGGACCGCGAAACGGGTCCGGCGTTGCCCAGGCGAAGTGCGGCTGGCTCTGACCCGCGGCTGCTCCGCTACGGCACGGTGAGGATTTCGGCTCCGCCGTCGGTGATAGCGATCGTGTGCTCACTGTGCGCGGTGCGGCAGCCGGTCGCGCTTCGAAGCGTCCAGCCGTCGGCATCGGTGACGAGTTCGGCGGTGTCGGCCATGACCCACGGCTCCAATGCCAGCAGCAGCCCGGGGCGCAGTCTGTAGCCACGGCCGGGACGCCCGGCGTTCGGAACGTGCGGGTCCTGGTGCATCGTCGAGCCGACGCCATGACCTCCGAACTGGGTGTTGACGGGATACCCCGCCTCGCTGAGGACGGAGCCGATGGCATGGGAGACGTCACCGATGCGAGCTCCGGGCCGGGCAGCGGCGATCCCCGCGCGCAACGCCCGTTCGGTCGCGCTGATCATCGCAACGCTTTCCGGGGGCTGCGCGTCGCCCACGATGAAGCTGATGGCGGAGTCTGCGACGACTCCTTCTTTGGACACGGCGAGGTCGAGCGACAGCAGATCGCCATCGGCAAGGGCGTAGTCGTGTGGCAGCCCGTGGAGTACGGCGTCGTTGACCGACGTGCAGATGTAGTGGCCGAACGGCCCGCGTCCGAAGGACGGCGCGTAATCGACATAGCAGGACTGCGCCCCTGCCTCGGCAATCATGCTTTCGGCCCACCGGTCGATGTCACGGAGGTTCGTTCCGACTGTGCTGCGGGTCTTGAGCGTCTGCAGGATGTCGGCGACCAGCGCACCGGCCTTCTTCGCCCGGGGCAGTTCCGTGGGACGCAGGATCTCGATCATGCGGCACCTCCCCTGCGGTGACCAATAAATATGCCGGTCATAGTATCCCGGTACTAGAATAGGCAACATGGTCAGGTTGCCGCTCACCCCCGCGGAGGTCGAGCGCGGGCAGCGCCTCGGTGCGCTCCTGCGTCGCGCCAGGGGGGAGCGCTCGATGCTCGTCACCGCGCTGGACGCGCGCGTATCACCGGAGACCCTCCGGAAGATCGAGACCGGCAGGGTGGCCACCCCTGCCTTCCCGACCATCGCGGCTATCGCCGATGTCCTCGGCCTCTCCCTCGATGCGGTGTGGGCCGAGATCAACGAGTCGGACGCTGCGGTCCAGCCGAACAGTTCCGGTCGCACCATGCGCGAGCGATTGAGCTCATAGGCTCGGGCTCGGGCTCGGGCTCGGGCTCGGGCTCGGGCTCGGGCTCGGCCTCGGCCTCGCAGTCGAGCCGCCGTTGCGCCCATCCGCTTCTGGAGCCCGCCCGCAAGCTCCTTAACCGTTGCTAGGCAGCCGGTGGTTCAACCGTTGCTAGGCAGCCGGTGAGGTCGGCGTCGCGGTGGGAACACCTACCTCGCCGGGCAGGTCTTTCGGCATCACGATCCAGAGGATGGGATAGAGCAGCACCTGGCAGCCGGGAAGCACCAGCAGGAGCAGGAGGAACAGCAGCCGAGCCGGCCACGGGTCCAGGCCGATCCTGCGGCCGAGTCCTGCGCAGACTCCGCCGAGGATGCGTCCTTCGCTCGGACGGCTGAGCCCGTGGCTCCGGAACAGGTTGTGGATGGACCCCATGATGTTGTTTCCCCTTCGAATGCTGGCCGGTAGGCCCGTGCCGCGCGGTGCGGCTCGATGTACCAAGCATCGATCGAGGAAGGCTCTTCGACATCGGGAACGGCCCTGAGAATCACCCTCGCTTTCCTCGCCGGCGGGTCAGGGTCAGGGGAGGGTTGCCACCCGCACCGCATGACCTTGCCCAGGTCCAGGCCGAACTTGGACCGCCGCCGAGCTTCCGCGCCGCCGAGCTTCCCCGCCGGCGAGCTTCGCCGCAGCCGAGCTTCACCGCCGGCGAGCTTCGCCGCAGCCGAGCTTCGCCGCAGCCGCGGCGCGCCCCCCGGCAGAGGTGGCGGGGTGCGTCGAAGGCGGTGCCTAGTGGTCAGCCCGCAGGATGTGGTCGGGTGGCTGGTTCGGGTGCTGCCTCAGGTCGGCTTCGGGAAGGGGAACGTGGCCGGGCTGCGGTGACCGGTCCGGTCCACCGCGCGCACGCCGAAGATCACGTTGTCCTTGGACAGCTTGATGGTTGCTTGCGTGGTGTCTCCCACTTTGATGACATGCGTCCAGAACGGCGCGGTGGTCGGGCGCCAGACCACCTCGTAGCCGGCGAGGTCGGCATCGGTGCCGCGGCTCCAGAGCAAGACGGTGTCGTTGGTCAGGACGGTGGCGTCGATGTACACGTTCTTCGGCGTACCGGGTCCCTGAGCCAGTGACCACAGGGCTGCCGCGTTCGTCTTGGCCACCCGCGCGATATAGCCGAAGTCGCAGAACCGCGGCAGGTCACCGAACTGGACCCCGTTCTCCACCCGGACGTCCTGATGCTGATGGGCGAAGTTCTCCCTGGGTTCGGTGAATCGTGCCGCCGGGAAACCCTGTTGCAAGAAGGGCCTGTGGTCGCCACCACGAAGGTAGCGGTCCAGGCGGTAGATGACCCGCACCCGTGCGTGGGTGGCGTGGGGATCGGCGACCTCGGTCACGAACCGGGCCAGCTCGCGGGCCGGCGAGTCGTTCTCGCCGCCGATCGACAGCCGCGTCGCCGCCGTCACCGGATCCTCACTCGGCGGGATGCCTTGGGCGAACAACCGAACACTGCGCCGGTCGCGGGTACCGTCGTCGCCGCGGCTGCTGCCGACGATGTCGTTGGTGAACATGCCCTGGACGTCGGCGCCGGCGTCCTTGAGTTGCTGGGCCAGGAATGTCGATCCGTACAAGCCCTGCTCCTCACCGGCGACAGCGGCGAAGATGATCGTCGCCTGCGGCCGGCGGGTGGCCATGACCCGGGCCAGTTCCATCGACACCGCAACCCCGGAGGCGTCATCGTCGGCACCGGGGGCGTCACTGGTGAAGTCCATGACGTCGGTGACGCGCGAGTCGTAGTGACCTGTGACGACATAGACCCGGTTGGGGTCGGTGGAGCCGCGCAGCGTCGCGACCACGTTGCTGATCCGCGTCGGGGTGGGTATCCGCGACGCCGGCTGCTGGATGTAGGACGGCACCGTGACGGTCATCCGACCGCCGGACCTGGCCGCGTACCGGCGCAGCTCGGCTGCGATCCAGTCGCGGGCGGCTCCGATCCCGCGGTGCGGGTCGGTCTGGGAGGACAACGTATGCCGGGTTCCGAAGGAGACCAACTTGCGTATGGTCGCCTCGATCCGGTCCTCGTCGATCTCGGCGAGAATCGCCCGCAGTTCCCGATCCGGTCGCTGCGGTCTGATGCGGGCGCCCGGGCCGGAAGGCCAGTGGGTACTGGGAACGTAGTCATCATCGTCCCAGTCCTCGGCGTTCGCCGTCGCAGGCAACAACTGGGAGCCGACGGCTCCGGCGGCGACCGCCGCCGACCCGGTCAGAAAGGCTCGACGGCTGGCAGCCGAGCGTCGGGTTTGCTGCGGATCGTTCATGTGGAAACCCCCTTGTTCACCGGCGCAATGGCGCCCGATTCCCACACAACCACCAGCCTTCGGAATGTCAATACGAGCGGCTCGGTGGTGCGCGCCAGCCGGCCAATCCGGCAAGCAGCGGCGGGCCTGCCGGCGCGGCCCGGCCGCCTCATCGCATGCTGATCCGGTCGTTACGTCTGGGTGTCCGAGTGGGATCGAGCCAGGCCGGCGGGAGGAACCAGGGCACGCCGTCGCGCATGGCGATCTGCCAGCCGCCGGTGTCGATCCGGTCATGGTGGTGGTCGCACAGCAGCACCAGGTTGCTCAGATCGGTCTGGCCGCCCTCCGACCATGGCACCACGTGATGTTTCTCCGTCCATTCCGGGGGATCGGTGCAGCCCGGGAAAGCGCAGCCCTTGTCCCGGGCGACCAGCACCAAGGTCTGCTTCTCGGTGGCGCATCGCTGGGTCGTGCCGTAGTTGAGGATCCCGCCCTTGCTGTTGTGCACCACCCAGGCGATGCAGGCCTGATCGGCAATCCGCAGTGCCTGGTCGACGGACATCTTCTGCCCGTAGCTGGTAGCCGCAAGGCCGGTTCGAGTTTCGAACTGCTCCACGGTCATGGTGATCAGCACCGTCGCGGGCAGGCCTGCCGACCTCGGAAGTTCCGCTGACCGTTGGGCGATCTTGAGCACCGACCCGAACGCGTCATGCATGCGCTGCCCGGCGGTGCGCTGGTCGTGCTCACCATCGGAGGAGGGTTTGGGCGCGGCCAGCGAATGCAGGACGGCGAGTGCCAGAGCGGCCGTCTCGGTATCCAGGTCCGCGGTGAGCCGGTGCATCCCTTCGCCATTCGGCACGCAGCTCAAGAACCGGCGCCGCTGCTGCCACCGCTCGTCGGCCAGCGTGCCGTCCGGTAGCAGGGTGTCCAGCAGTTGCTTGGCGATCCCGGCGAGGGAGCCGGCGTCGAAGAGCTCGGCCTGCTCGACCAGGAACGTCTCGGCCTTGGCCAACTCCTCGACGGGCAGCGAGGTGCCGCGCAGCTTGCCCAGGCAGCCGATGATCACCTCTGCCTGCCGTGCCGACACCACCCCGTCGGCGCGGGCGGCGGCCAGCGCCGGCAGCAGCGGCTCGCCGATCTCGCCGGTCAGCTGCACCCGCACGCCGAGCTCGTGGGCGTGCCTGACCCGCGGCCCGCTCTCTGCCGGCGCCAGATTGAGCAGTCCCGCAACGAACTGGCTGGTGCTCCGCAGCACGTACCGAGCGGGGATGCCGCGGGCTTCCAACTCGGGGATCGTGACGTTGTCGAGGGCCTCGACCTTGCGGCGAAGCTTCTCCACGGTCCGGATCAGCTCCAACAACTGGGTCTCCTCAAGCGCCGACAGATCGGCGGAGATCAGCTCGGACACGGCAGCCAGCGCGGCCTCGGCCAAAGCCGGCACCTCACCCGCCAACGCCGTCGTCATACCTGAAACCTAGACCAAGGGTACGACAGGATCGAACCATCAAACCCTTACCAATAAAGGTAAATACGTACGCGATGTATGCGCGATGTACCGCTCACCTGATGGCGGCGCACGCGCTTCGCCGGAACTCCTCGACGCTGTCGACCTTGTAGACGTCGCCACCCGAGTTCGTACCCGACCAGTGCATCACGTGATCCGGTGTCAGCGTCGACAGCTTCTCCAGGGTGAACGAGACACCCGCGGCCGACGATGAATTGTCAGAGGTCCAGCCGTACAACGTGTAGTCGGTGGCGGGCAGCAGCCCGGCCAGCGGCGGATCGGCCTTCCACCCGCTCGGCGGGGACCCGAGCGTCCATGACGTGAAGTCGGTGACATGATTCGGCGCCGTCCATGAGCCGAGATGGTCCTCTTGCTCGTGATACAGCGTCGCGCCGTCGACGTGGTGGCTGCAGACGCGGAGATACCCGACGATCCGCCCACCGGCGTCAACTCCGATGCCAGCCACGGCGTGCGTGGGGACGGTGCATCCGGTAGTGAGCAACGTCGCGACCAGGACAATCACCGAGAAGAGCCCTAATGAGCCACGCCGCATGCGCCGAGCCTAAAGCTGCCGATCGTGGGACCGGGCCGCTGTGACCAACTTGTGCCGTTACCAGCCCACCACTAAATGCGCCGCCGGACGTGGAAGATATGCGACGGCTCGTAGGGGGTGAGCCGGACGAAGTTGTGCTCGCCCCACTCGTAATTGGCGCCGCTGAGCAGGTCGGCCACCGGGAAGGTCTCGTCCCAGCCGATGCCGAGCTCGTTCAGTCGCAGGTGCACCCAGCCCTCGCGGATGTTGTGCGGGTCCATCGAGCAGACCACCAGGATGGTGTCGCCGGTCGCGGTGTCGCGCTTGGAGAACACCAGGATGCCGTCGTTCTCGCTGGTGTGCAGCCGCAGGTTGCGCAACTGGTGCAGCGACGGATGCGCTCGCCGGATCTCGTTGAGCCGCTTCAGGAACGGTGCCAACGACTCGCCGCGATCCATCGCGCCCTGCAGGTCCCGGGGCCGCAGCTGGTACTTCTCGGAGTTCAGGTACTCCTCGCTGCCCGGACGCACCGGAACGTTCTCATACAGCTCGTAGCCGGAGTAGATGCCGTAGGCCGGGGCCATCATGCTCGCCAGCACCGCCCGGATCGCGAACGCCGACCGGCCGCCATGGACCAGGAACTCGTTGAGGATGTCGGGGGTGTTGGGGAAGAAGTTCGGCCGCATGTAGTCCGACGCGGCAACCAGTTCCTCGCCGTACCGGCCCAGCTCCCAGGCGGTGTTGCGCCAGGTGAAGTAGGTGTAGCTCTGGGTGAAGCCGATCCTGGCGAGTTCGTGCATCATCGCCGGACGGGTGAAGGCCTCGGCCAGGAAGATGACCTCGGGGTGCTGGGACTTGACGGTGCCGATCAGCCACTGCCAGAAGTTCAACGGCTTGGTGTGCGGGTTGTCGACCCGGAAGATCTTCACCCCGCGCGAGATCCACAGCAGCGTGATCCGCAGCACCTCGGCGTACAGGCCGGCCGGGTCGTTGTCGAAGTTGAGCGGGTAGATGTCCTGGTACTTCTTCGGCGGGTTCTCCGCGTAGGCGATGGTGCCGTCGGGCAGCGTGGTGAACCACTCCGGATGCTCGCTGACCCACGGGTGGTCCGGCGCGCACTGCAGCGCCAGGTCCAGCGCCACCTCGAGGCCGAGTTCCCGGGCCCGGTTCATGAAGGCGGCGAAGTCCGCCGCGGTGCCCAGTTCCGGATGGATGGCGTCGTGGCCGCCCTCGGCCGAGCCGATCGCCCACGGCGAGCCGGTGTCGGTCGGCTTGGCGTTCAGGGTGTTGTTAGGGCCCTTGCGGTTGACCCGGCCGATCGGGTGGATCGGCGGCAGGTAGACCACGTCGAAGAGCAGGTCGGCCACGTAGTCCAGATGCTTGGTGGCGTCGGCGAAGGTGCCGTGCCGCAGCGGGCGGGCCGGGTCGTCGGGATCGTTGGCCAGTTCGGCGCCGATCGAGCGCGGGAAGAACTCATACCACGCGCCGTAGAGCGCGCGCTCCCGGTCCACGAAGACGCTGTAGCGGGGTGAGCGGGTGATCAGCTCCCGCACCGGGTGGTCCTGGGCCAGCGCGCGGGCCTCCCTGCTCATCGCGCGGGTGATCCGCAGCGGCACGTCAGCCTGGGTCCGGCGCAGGTCATCGGCCACCGCGCGCGCCAGTTCGGCGGCTTCCGGGTCGGCACCGGCGACGATGATGTCGGCCGTTGCCGCTCTCGCCGAATTCAGGCCTTTGCCGACGGCGGTGTTGGAGCCCGCGGCGGCCGGGGACTTGCCTGCTTCATCCGGAACAGCTTCGGGCCTGGTGGCGGAGTCGGACCGGGCCGCGACGTCGGACTTCGTCGCCGCCCTCGCACCCGCCGACACCGCGCCTGCGGACACCGCCCCTGCCGGCACCGCCCCTGCCGGCACCGCCCCTGCCGGCACCGCGCCTGCCGACACCCCGTCCGCCGATCCGTCCCCGGGCCCGCTCAGCGCGTCGGCGATCCGGTCGAACAGCCGGGCGCCGATCTCCAGGTCGTTGGCCAGCTCCTCGGCGCTCTGCCCAGCGTCGACCTTGACCTCGACGTTGTGGTACCAGGTCCCCAGCGGGTCGCCCCAGGCCTCGACGACGTAGGTCCAGGTGTCGCTGCTGTCGGGCACCACCTCGGTCCGCCACCGGTCGGTGCCACCCCCGAGCGGACGCATCCGGTTGAAACCGGCCTGCGCACCGGACGGTGAGCGCCACACCACCGAGGCCGCGACGGCGTCGTGGCCCTCCCGGAAGACCGTCGCCTCGATGCCGACCGGCTCACCCACCACCGCCCGCGAGGGCAGCTCGCCGTGCGCGATCACCGGATGTAATGAGCTCAGTCCTATGCGTCCGACCACGAGACCCACCGTATCGTCCCCGGGCGGGCATCGTGTAGTCGAGCATGGGCGTGGTCTGTAAGCGCTATCGAGTGCCGCTATCGTGTAGGGAATGAAGGCATTACGACGGCTGACTGTCCGCGCGGCGCTGCCGGCACCGTTGGCCCCGCTGGGTGACATCGTGGCGAACCTGCGGTGGTCCTGGCATCCCGACTCGCTGGACCTGCTCGAATCGGTCGATCCCGAGCTCTGGTCCGAATGCAACGCCGACCCGGCCCGGCTGCTGGGCGGTGTCAGCACCGACCGGCTGGTGGCCCTGGCCAAGGACCGCAAGTTCCTGCGCCGGCTGCAGGACGTCTCCGACGACCTGCGCGACTACCTCGAGCAGCCGCGCTGGTACCAGCGCCAGCAGGAAGCCGAACCCGGCACGTTGCCGTCCTCGGTGGCCTACTTCTCGCCCGAGTTCGGGATCACCGAGGTGCTGCCGCAGTACTCGGGCGGCCTCGGGATCCTCGCGGGCGACCACCTGAAGTCCGCGAGCGACCTCGGCGTGCCCATCGTCGGCGTCGGCCTGCTCTACCGGCAGGGCTACTTCCGCCAGTCCCTGAACGCCGCCGGCTGGCAGCAGGAGACGTACCCGCTGCTCGACCCGAACGCGCTGCCGCTGAC
>NZ_DASVQG010000367.1:0-8053 GCF_036389215.1 Jatrophihabitans sp. | reverse complement strand
ACACAGGCGGCGCTGTCCAGGCTCACCTTGCCGCTGTCGTCGACCATCTGGCAGCCGTTGGCCAGGGCGAAGTACTCGAACGTCTGCTCGGTGAACGAGTCGTTGGGCACCGTGGCCATCGTGATACCCGCCACCTGCGGGCTGTTGAGCTTCCGCGCCGCGGCCTGGATGGCCGCGAAGGTGTTCGGCGCCGCGAGGCCGGCCTTGTCGAAGAGGTCCTTGCGGTAGACCAGCAGCTGCACCCAGGCGTCACTGGGCACCGCGGCCTGCTTGCCCTTGTACTGGGTCAGGCTTACCGCGTTGTCGTTGAATGTCTTCGGGTCCAGATCCCGCAGTACCTGCTGAGTGGTGTCGGTGTCGACCAGCTCGTTGCTGGCCATGTACTGCACGCCCGCCAGCGGCAGCGCGCCGACGACGTCGGGCAGCTTGCCGGCCGCGGCGCCGGAGGTGATCAGCTGCTGGAACTGCTGCTCGTCGATGCCGACGATCTTGACATTGATGCCGGTGGCCGTGGTGAACTTGGCCGCCAGCGCCTGCGTCGCCTTCACCCGGTCGGCGTCGTT
The DNA here is from genome assembly GCF_036389215.1 of Jatrophihabitans sp. GTDB lineage: Bacteria > Actinomycetota > Actinomycetes > Mycobacteriales > Jatrophihabitantaceae > Jatrophihabitans_A. The sequence goes on along the minus strand of NZ_DASVQG010000367.1, from coordinate 7,490 downwards.
CTCCTCGCTCCACACAGTGATCTGTTTTGCCGTGCCCTTGTCCGCGGACTTCGAGGAGTCCGAGGACGAGCAGGCAGCCATCCCGGCGGTACCGAGCAGGATCGCTCCAGCAGCCCCGAGCGCCTTTGTTCTCATGATGTTCCTTTCGGTTCCCCGAGCCGCAGGGGCTCCGGTCAGTCGGGTCGCAGCAGCGTTCGGCCATGCTTAGGACTGATTGAAGCCCTACTTCTGTCGGTTGACAAGACCTAAGTCCGGAACGTTGACTATGGGCATGACACAACCTTCCGCCGAGGTCGTCCGGTTCCTCGGCGACCGGAAGGTCGATCTGCACCCCACCGAGCCGCTGGTTCCGGCACCGGATCAGGTGCGGCTGCGCACGCTGTATTCCGGCATCTCCTCGGGCACCGAGCTGGCGACCTACGCCGGTTCCAACCCCTACCTGCACCGCGGCTGGAATGCCGAAAGCCGGCTGTTCCTCGACGGATCGCCCTCGATCGAGTACCCGGTGGCAGGTGCCGGTTACGAGGAGGTCGGCGAGGTGGTGGAGGTCGGCGCGCAGTCCGACGGCGTCGAGGTCGGTGACCTCGTCTGGGGAATCTGGGGACACCGTAGCGACGGGGTGCTGGCCGCCGCCGATGCGGCGGCCCAGAAGCTTCCGGTCGGCATCGATCCGCTGACCGGGGTCTTCGCCCGGGTCGGCGCGGTCGCGCTCAACGCGGTCATCGACGCCGACGTGCATGTCGGGGAGACCGTGGCGGTGTTCGGGCAGGGTGTCATCGGGTTGCTGGCCACCCGGTTGCTCAGCCTCAGCGGCGCCGACGTCATCGCGATCGACCTGGAACCGCAGCGGCTGAGGCTCAGCCGCGAGTTCGGCGCCCGGCACACCATGCTGGCCACCGACGACCCGGCGGAGGTGGTCCGTGACCTGACCGCGGGGCTGGGCGCCGACGTGTGCATCGAGCTCAGCGGGTCCTATCGCGCGCTGCAGGAAGCTATCCGCACCTGCGCCTACAGCGGCCGGGTGATCGCCTCCGGCTTCTACCAGGGTGATGCGACCGGCCTGCGGCTGGGCGAGGAGTTTCACCACAACCGGATCGAGCTGGTGTCTTCCCAGATCTCCGGGCCTCCACCGCGCTATGCCCATCGCTGGACCAGGCAGCGGCTGCATCGCGGGTTCATGCGGCTGGTCACCCAGGCCCGGATCGACCCGTTGCCGCTGGTGAGCCGGGTGCTGCCTGCCAGCGAGGTCAGCAAGGCCTTCGAGCTCATCACCGATACGCCGGGCGTGCTCCAGGTCGTCCTCGACTTCAGCCAGGAGGCCCGGTGAGGCTCGCCTGCCAGGAACAGCTGATCCCGGGCACCAGTTTGGAGGAGAAGTACGACTGGGCCCAGGCCAACGGCTGGGATGCGATCGAGCTGCGCGGCAAGGGTGATTACGCGTTTCGCGACCGGTTGCCGGAGCTGAACCGGGCCCGGCGCGCCGGAGTCGAGATGCCTACGGTGTGCGTGGAGATGCCGCACTTCATCGGCGCCTTCGATACGCAGCTGCGAGCCGACGCGGTGCGGAACATCGCCTCCCAGCTGAGCGTCATTGCCGAGATCGGCGGCCGCGGCGCCATGACACCAGCGTCCTGGGGGATGTTCAGCTACCGCTTGCCGCCGTTCGTGCCGCCGCGCACCGCCGAGGAAGACCGGACGGTGCTGCTCGAGTCATTGAGCACGCTGGGTGAGCACGCGCTGCGCGAAGGGGTGCAGCTGTACCTCGAACCGCTGAACCGCTACGAGGATCACATGGTCAACCGATTGCAGGACGCGGTGTCCCTGATCGAGGAGATCGGCTGCCCGGCGCTCGGGCTGGTAGCCGACTTCTTCCATATGAACATAGAGGAAACCGATATCAGCGCCTCGCTACGCGCCGCCTTCGGCCACCTTGGGCACATCCAGGTCAGCGATTCCAACAGGCTCGAACCCGGCGCCGGTCACCTGGACTGGGCGCCGGCGATCGCCACCCTCACCGAGCTGGGCTATGACGGCTACTACGCGCTGGAAAGCCGGCTCAGCGCTCCCCCGGAGCAGTCACTGCCAGCCGCGGCCAGCTTCCTGCGGTCGGTCCAACGCCGGTGACCAGTGCAGCAGAGCTCCGCGCCGCTGCCGCCGACGTGCTGTACCGAAACTGGTCCGGCACCGCGACGTTGCCCTCCCGGCAGCAGTATCCCCACCAGTGGAGCTGGGACTCCGCCTTCATCAGCATCGGCTGGGCACACCTTGATGTCAGCCGGGCCAGGCAGGAACTCAGCTCGCTGTTCCTGGGGCAATGGAGTTCGGGCCGGGTGCCGCAGATCGTGTTCAACACCGACACCGATCCGGAGTCCTACTTTCCCGGCCCTGGCTTCTGGCGCAGCACCGCGGCCGCCGGTGCACCCACCGCCGCCACCTCGGGGATCGTGCAACCACCGATCCATTCCCGAGCGGTGCTTGCCACCTACTTGGCCGACGACGGCTCCGACGATGCCCGGCGGTTCCTGCGCACCCTGTACCCGCAACTGCGAGCCTGGCACGGCTACCTGCACAAGCACCGCAACCTGGGCGGCGCCGGCCTGGTGTCCATCGTCCACCCGTGGGAGTCGGGACTGGACAACAGTCCGCTCTGGGACGCGGTGCTGCAGGGCGAGCCGGCCTCGGAGCCGGCTCTCGCCTTCGAACGCCGTGACCTGGTGCACGTCAGCGCGGGCCACCGGCCGACCGACGCGGATTACCTGGCCTATGTCAAGCTCGCGACCCAGTATCGCGATTCGGGCTATGCCGACACCGACCTGGCCGGGCATGGCTTCGTCGTGGAAGATCCGCTGTTCAACGCGCTGCTGCTGGATGCCGAGCTCTGCCTGGCTCGCATCGCGGAGACTCTCGGTGAGGATGCCGGCCCGCATCGTCGCGCCGCCGAAGGCTTGCATGTGGCCATGATGGACAGGCTGTGGAATGCCGACCGGCGGCAATTCGGCGCCCGCGACGTACGGACCGGACAGCTGTCCCAGGTCGCGACCGTCGGCTGCCTGGTGCCCCTGTTGGATCCGTGGCTCGGCCCGGACATCCGCCAGCACATCATCGACCTCGCCTGGTCACCCGACTTTCTCGACGGATGCCAGTACCCGCTGCCCAGCACCGCGTTGACCTCGGCGGAGTTCGACCGGCAGCGGTACTGGCGAGGCCCGGCCTGGATCAACACCAACTGGCTGGTGTGGCTCGCGGCCTGCCAGGCCGACGCGCCCGAGCTGGCGAACCGGATTGCCGACTCGAGCGTGGCGCTGGTGAGCTCCGGCGGCTTCTGGGAGTACTTCGACCCCATCAGCGGCGAGGGCCTGGGAGCGGAGTCATTCAGCTGGAGCGCGGCGCTGACCCTGGACTTCCTGCACCATCTCGACTCGCCCGGGGTGAGCGCCACGAGGACCGGCTGAGGCGCAGCGCTGCTACCGACGCCGAGTGCTCTTACCGGTGACGTGCCTGTTGTAGTCCAGGGCGATGCCGAGCCAGAACGCGAAGTCCTCGTCGGTCTCGAGGGCATCGGAGCTCACGATGATCCAGCCCGTGCTCATCTGTCGCCCACGCATCTCGGCAACCGTCGCGCCCTTTACGGTCAGCTCGTCGACCCGGGCCGGGTCGCAGCGCAGCATCAGGTCACCGTGGGTGTTCGCGGTCAGTGCCAGCTTTCCGTTCACCATGAACGACAGCCCGCCGAACATGCCAACCTCACGAACCGCGGGCTCATCGGCGACAGCTTCGCGAATCCGGTCCGCCAGTTGCTTGCTGTATGCCACGGATGAGAACCCTTCTCTTCTCCTCGACGGACGGGCCAAGACCGGCGCTCCATCGAGGTCCCCATCCTAGACAACGGCCATCCTTGAAAGGATCATCGACTAGGTCTAGCGTCCGAGCCGACGCAACGGGGCGTCGACATCGGGGGATCATCATGTCGGATGCAAGAGCAATCGTGCAGCGTATGTTCGACGAGATCATCAACAAGGGACAGCTCGACGTCGTCGATGAACTGGTCGCCGCGGATTTCCTGGATCACGGTCCGATGGGGGACATTCCGGGCCGTGAGGCATTCAAGACCATGGTGGCGCAATGGCGATCGGCGGTGCCGGACGTTCACTGCGAGCTGGACAACTTCATAGTCGACGGAGAAGACATCGCCTGGGTCGTTCGAACAACCGGCACGCACACCGGAGATGGCCTCGGCTTTCCTGCGACCGGAAAGTCGTTCGAGACGTTGAGCGCGAATATCGGGCGGTTCCGGGACGGCAAGGCGGTAGAGCACTGGGCCGAGCAGGGAATGTTCCCGTTCCTGGTTCAGATCGGGATCATTCCTGCCCCACAGCAGTAGCAGCGGACCTGGCGTTGCGGGTCATGACCTACTCGCAACGTTATGGCCAGTCGACGTCATCTAGGTGGTAATGCAGCATCCCCACCTGGAGGACCGAATGCTCACCATCGCACGCACCACCGTCCCGGTCGCCGTCGCAGGCCTGCTGCTGACCGCCTGCGGCGGCGGCGGCAAGGCCGGCCCAGCCCCCCTCGCCACGGCACCGCTCGGTGCCAACCCGATAGGTGCGGCACCCGACAGCGCGGGGGCATCGATGGGCGCAGCGCCGATGGGTGGGACGGGCATCGATGCCGCGCCGATGAGTGGAGCGGCAGCGGTGAAGGCCGGACTGCCCATGACAGCGGCGGCACCGCTGTCGGTGGACGCTCACACCCTCACCACTCGGGGTATGGGCAAGGCCAGCGGCACGCCGGACACGCTGACGATCATGATCGGCGTGTCGACGCAGGGTTCCAGCGCCAAGGCCGCTCTGGATACCAACAACGCCAAGGCCAACGCGCTGATCGACCTGCTGCGAGGAAGGGGCGTCGCCGCCAAGGATCTGCAGACCCGCCAGTTGAGCATCAACCCGACGTATCACGACAAGTCAGGGACCATCTCGGGCTACCAGGTCGATAACATGGTGCAGGCGACCTTGCACAGCATCGGAAGTGCTGGGGCGCTGCTGGACGCCGCCGCCGGTGCCGCCGGAGATGCGGTGCGAGTGCAACAGATCGGCTTCTCGATAGGCGATGACAGCGCGATGCGGGCCCAGGCCCGGACCCAGGCGGTCAGCCAGGCCACGGCTCAGGCCGCTCAGATCGCCAAGGCCGCCGGTGTCACGCTGGGCCGGATCCGGTCCATCACCGAACTGGCGGACGCCGGTTACCCGATCAGCTACGACATGCGAGGTGCTGTGGGGTCGGCGTCGGCGCCGTCGGTGCCGTTGCAAGCCGGCCAGCAGGAACTGACCATCTCGGTCGACATCGTCTACGACATCAGCTGACACACCCCAGGTCCGAGGACGCTCGTCGACCGCCGCGGCCTTGCGGATCGCATGAATTTCTCCAGGCGCCGATCCCGGTAGCGCGCCCTACCCGTCCAGCCGGGCGATCTCCTCGGGGCTCAGTTCCAGCTCGGCTGCCTGCACGGAGTCCCGGATGGTCTCCGGACGGGAGGACCCCGGAATCGGTATGACGTGCGGTGACTTCGCCAGCATCCAGGCCAGGCACACCTGGTGTGGGCTGACCCCCCGCGAGGCGGCGATCTCGGCGAATGCCGAGTGCTGCTCGCCAAGGCCGCCAGCGGCTGAGATGCCGCCGAACGGGCTCCACGGCAGGAACGCGATCTTCAGCTCGTCACACAACTGGAGTTCCGGCTCGCTGCTGCGGAAGGCCGGCGAGAACTGGTTCTGCACCGATACCAGGCGCCCGCCGAGAATGTCGTTGGCCTGCCGGATCTGTTCCGGATTCCCGTTCGAGATCCCGGCCATCCGAATGGTTCCGGCGTCCAGCAGATCCCGCAGCGCGCCGATCGATTCCGCGTAGGGCACCGACGGGTCGGGGCGGTGGAACTGGTACAGCCCGATCGCGTCGACCCGGAGCCGCTTCGCCGAAGCTTCCGCGGCCTGCTTGAGGTACTCCGGAGAACCGTTGAGCGTCCACGAGCCGTCGCCGGGGCGCAGATGGCCGCCCTTGGTGGCGATCAAGACCTCTGAGGTGTTCCCGCCGTAGCTGGCGATGCCCTTGGCGAGCAGCTCCTCGTTGTGGCCGACCTCGCCGGCGTGCAGGTGATAGGCATCGGCGGTATCGAAGAACGTGACACCGGCCTCGAGCGCGGCGTGGATGGTGCTGATCGAGCGAGCCTCGTCCGGCCTGCCCTCGATGGACATCGGCATGCCGCCGAGCCCGATGGCGCTGACCGACACGTCGCCGATGGTGCGGGTTTTCATGGCACTCCTACTGTGCGGGCACCCATGGGATCGACAGTCCGGCACCAGCTGGCGTCCAGCTGGTGCCGGCTGTCGTCATCCTCGGGCCGCTGTTGGCCGCTGTCATGGTCGGTGTTCATGCTCGCATGCCGCCACGACGACGACCCGGCCTACCCCGCTGTCGCCCGGACCGCGAGCACCGGGCACGGCGCGTCGAGCAGGACCCGCTGGGCGTTGCTGCCCAGGAAGGCCTTGCCGACCGGTGAGCGGCGATGCATCCCCACGACCACCAGGTCGGCGTCGGCCTGTTCGACCGCGGCCAGGATCGCGTCCGAGGCCTGCCCCGTCCCGATATCGACATGCCGGATCTCGTGCGGCACGCCGTCGGAGGTCAGCCGGTCGCCGAGTGCGTCCAGGTCGAGCTCGTCAGCAGCGGTCGGCCGGACATAGCCCGCCTGGTCAACGGCATTGATGACGATGACATCAGTGCGACGCCAGGTGGCCTCGCGTACGGCTTCGGTGACCGCCAGGTAACCGGTCGGGTCCGGGACGTAACCCACCACGACGGTCATGCCGGCACCTTCTCGTTCAGCTCCGGTGGCGGCAGCGCACCCGTCATGATCCCGACCACCTCGTTCATCGTGTAGTCCTGTGGCCGGACCACGGTGGCTCGCCTGCCGAGCCGGTGGATGTGGATCCGGTCGGCGACCTCGAACACCGCGGGAATGTCATGGCTGATCAGCACCACGGGTATGCCGGTTGCGGTGATTCGCTTGATCAGGTCGAGCACCCCCTTGGACTCACGCACGCCCAGCGCGGCGGTGGGCTCGTCCATGATGACGACCTTGCGCCCGAACGCCGCCGCTCTGGCTACCGCTACGGTCTGGCGCTGCCCACCGGACAGGCTGTCGACCGGCTGGGTGATGGACTGCAGCGTCGTGATGCCGAGTTCGTCCATCTGGCGCCGCGACTGGGCCCGCATCTCCTTGACGTCCAGCATCCGCAGAACTGATCCCAGCGGTCCCTTGCGCCTGACCTCGCGGCCGAGGAACAGGTTCGTGGCGATGTCCAGCGCCGGTGCCATGGCAAGGTCCTGGTAGACCGTTTCGATGCCTGCCTTCTGGGCGTCGTGCGGGCTGCGGAAGTGGACCGGCCGGCCGTCGAGCAGGACCTCGCCGGCGTCCGGGATGACGTCGCCCG
>NZ_DASVQG010000366.1:0-5827 GCF_036389215.1 Jatrophihabitans sp. | reverse complement strand
CGCGCGGCGAGCCAGCTGCTCGGCATCCAGCCCCTCGCATTTCAGCTGCAGCGTCAGGCGCTGACCACGCAGGAACTCGGTCAGCGTCGCGAGCTCATCACCCTGCCGGATCCCACCCTCCCGCGGGTCGGCGTCACGGTCGACAAACATGTCCGCACGGTGTCGCAACGAGGTCATGCCGTCATGCTGGCTGTTCCGGCACGCCACGGCAACTGGATACCCGAAGTGGCATCCGCCCGCTGGTACGAATACTTCGACTGTGCGGTCAGCTCGGCAGCGCGAGATCCAGCCGGAGCCAGCGGGCCAGCTCGGTGATCTCGCGTCGCACCGCCGCCGCCATGGTCTTGCTGAACGGCACATCCTGGTGGATGGCGTCGACCCGCAGGACGCCCGCGTTGCGGTGCGCGGTGGCGTCGAGCTTGCCCACCAGCCGGTCGCCGTACAGGATCGGCAGCGCGTAGTAGCCCCACCGCCGCTTCGCCGCCGGCTTGTACATCTCCAGCTGGTAGTCGAACTCGAACAGCTCCACCATCCGCTTCCGATCGAACACCAGCCGGTCCAGTGGTGACAGCAACGCCGCCCGTCCCCGCAACGGTTGGCCCAGGAATTCCGGGTCGACCCGCCACCGACCTCGGATGCCCTCGATGACCGCCGGCTCGCCGACCTCGCCCACGTCCAGCGGCTCGACCTGAGTCTCCGCGGCCCGCGCGCGCACGATGCCCAGCGAGCGCAGCCGCCGCTCGCTGCGGATCCGCAGCGCCTCGGCCAGCGGGACCGCCGCGTTGTCGGGATAGACGCGGCTCGCCAGATCCCACAGCCGGTCGCGCCCCCGCCGCCCGGCCACCGCGACCTCACCCCGCTGCTCCAGGAACTCGATCATCATGCTGACGTTGCGGTGGTTGTTCCAGCCACTCGACGTCCACGGGACCAGGCAGGTGTCGGGCAGCTCGCGCGAGGTCAGCGGGCCCTCGTGGTCGAGCCGGTCGAGAACGTCCTGCCGGAAGTCGTCGTTGACCTTCACCCAGTCGTCCTGCGCCTGGCGCCAGCCCGGTACCTCACCGGAGCCGGGCCACTGGGCCATCTCCGCGCGGTAGAGAGCGATGTCCTCACCCGGCCGGATCATCCCGCGCAGCTCGATGAACGTCCCGTCCCGCAGACCCTCGGTCAGCTCGGCAGGCCGGTAGCCGGACCCCAGCCGGCTCCAGGCCACCAGATCGGCACTCGGCGCCACGGCATCGGTGGCGTCGCTCTGCAGCAGGGTCAGCCGGCGCAGCAGGTCCAGCAGGTCATCCGGCCGGTTGCCGTCCAGGAGTTGCGCGCGCACCGCGATCCGGCGGGCCTCGGTCCGCGACAGCTGATGCACCCTCACGCCTGACACGCTAGGCGATTTCTCTGACGACGTTTCTCTGCCGGCATCAGCCGATGGCCCTCGGCTCGATCCTTGTGTGGCTGTAAAACCTGGGTTACGATCACCGCCCCCAATCAGGATTTTTCATCATCTATACCTCTCAAGGCATTTGTCCCTACCCCCCGTCCGAGGAGAAATCGCGTGAGAATCAAGCCTGCACACAGCGTCCAGCCGAGGCGACTGCGGAGGACCGTGACGGCCATCGCGGCGGCTGTCGGCATCGGCGTCGGCATCATGGCCGTGCCGACGGCGGCATACGCCATCATCCCGCCCGGCGGCTGGTGCTACGACTCCTGGTACGGCGTGCAAAATGTCGGCAGCGTCGCCCAGACGCCCCTGATTCCGACCAGGAGCTTCCAGAACAGCAGTAGCAGCACCACGGTCACCTGGAACGAGAGCTACACGAACTCCGCTACCTACACCTCCACCTACTCGACCACCACGTCATTCTCGGGCGGCATCAACCTCGGGATCATCACCATCGGGGTGAACTCGTCGCAGACGAGGACCACCAGCACGAGCATCACCGTGTCCACAACCTCGTCCTTCAGCGCGCCGGTCCCGCCGCTCACCACCGCGTACGCGACCTACGGGACGTACAAGCTCCAAACCTCCGGGATGTACAACCAGACGAGGTACACCTGCGACGAAAGCCTCAGCAGCCGCTACCCCACGACGACCACGAGCGGGGCGCTGACCGCGTACACCCTGACCAGCGTCGGATGGCACTACTGGGACTCCAACGGCTCGTCCGGAGAACTGTGACCCGCTGATCCAGCCATCTCCTCACCTACCCGGTTCCTTCCGCGGTAGGTGAGGAGACGGCGGATCGGGCTGAGGACATCAGCCGGCTCCGGATGACCGAGCCTCCAGCACGTCGAGGTCCCGCTCGGCGTAGAGCCGGTGCTCCCACTCCTCGTTGAGGACGATCCGCAGGCATCGGCGCACCGGGAAGCTCTCCGACGCGGGGTAACCCGGCTCCGGAACCGGCTGGGTCATGCCGGCCAGCCGCTCGTCGCTGAGATCGGCGATCAGCTGCCGCACGGTGGCCATCCGGTCCGCGCGCAGGGCGAGCACCTCCTCCAGCGATGGCCGCGCGTCCTGGTCGCGCGGAACGCCGGGGCGCTCGGGCATATCGTCATGGGGCAGATCCAGCGGATGCCAGGGGAACGGTTCCCCCAAGATCGCACGCGTCACCCAGGCGTCGGTGGCGAAGACGAGATGGCGCAGCGTCTGGATGAAGGACCACTCCCCCTCGACCGACTCGTGCAGCAGCTCCGCAGGCAGCCGGCGAGCCCGCTCGACGGTCTGCTGCCACAACCGTTCGAGGATGGCCCAAGCTTCGCCGAACCCGCGGGCATCGGTCGCGGCCATCTTGACGCGATCCGGGAAGCGACGGTTGAGCTCGGCGTCCACCAGGGGCACGACATCCACTCCGTTGACCCGCAGATTCCTGATCTCGCCGGCGATCTCCACGTCCACCAGAGCGGCGCCGCGAATCGTGACCCCGGTGAGGTCGACCTCGCGGAACCGGGCGCCGGTGAGGTCGACATCGCGGAAGCGGGCGCCGGTGAGGTCGACGCCGGTGAACCGGGCGCCGGCCAGGTTCTGGTCGATGAAGTCAGTCACCCGGACATCTTCTCAACAACCCCGTCGGGGCGGAACGCGATCGGCTAGCCCGGGCTGCCCGCACGCTCCTCGTCGGTGAGCGCTCGCAGCACGCAGAACTCGTTGCCGTCCGGATCGCCCATCACCACCCAGCTGACATCGGACCCCTGCCCGACATCGACCCGTCGGGCGCCCAACCCTTCCAGCCTGGCCACTTCAGCGGCCTGGTCCCGCGGTCGGACCTCCAGATGAAGGCGGTTCTTGCCGGCCTTGGCCTCGGGGACCCGCAGGAAGAGCAGGTCGGGCGCGACGCCGTCCTCGGCACTTCCGGCCGGCGGCTCGAGCACCACCTCGTCGTCTTCCTGATGCGTGCGGCGCCAGCCCAACGCCGACTGCCAGAAGGTCGCCAGCCGGTCAGGATCGGTGGTGTCGATGCAGAAGCATTGGATGCGAAGGCTCATGTCAGTGATCCTCAGCGCGCCGGCCTGCCCCGTCCATCAATTTTCCCGAAATCGAGAGCAACCTCAAAGTGTGCTGTGTCACCCGCCCCAGTGCGGTCGCGGACCTTCAAGAAGATGGTTCACTGAGATGGATGCCTTCCAAGACCGCTGACCGAGTCGCCGCCACCGCATGAGCCGGCGCTGGTGGTTCGCGCTGCCGCTGGCGGCCGGTGCGGGCGTCGTCTCGCTGTTCGCCACGGGAATCCTGCCTCCGGGCGGTGCCGAGCCCACTGGCCAGAGCCGGCCGGACGCCGCCGCCGGCTCCGTCCAGCAGAGCTCACCCGAGGCCTCACCGTCGGCCCTGGCGACCTCCCCGTCCGCCACCGCCACCGTCACCACGACCCCGTCACGTACCGCGAGCAAGTCGCCCGCCCCGTCGCAGTCCGTGCGAGCCCAGTCCGTCCCATCCATCGCACGCGTCCCGATCAGCAGCGTCAGGATCAAAGCGGCAGTCCGCTCCGCGACCTCACGCGGATACCAGGCCGGCGTGGCCGTCGTCGACACCAGCACCGGCAAGCTGTGGGTCGCCGGCGACTACAACGACACGTTCGCCGCGGAGTCCGTGGTCAAGGTGTTCATCGCCACCCGGCTGCTGGCCACCAGGCAGCTGACCGGCGACACCGCCGACACCGCCTACCGGATGATCACGCAGTCCGACGACGGGGCCGCGGACGCCCTGTACGGCCTGGCCGGCGGCGACGAGGTGGTGCCCTGGATCGCCAAGCACTACGGCATCCCCGGCCTGGGATCGCCGCCGACGAAGGTGGGCTGGTGGTCCAACAACCACATCACCGCGGTCGGCATGGCAAGGTTCTACGCCAAGGTCAAAGCCGACCCGCTGGTCTGGCCGTGGCTGTCCAAGGCCATGCACCGTGCCACCGAGTACGGCTCCGACGGCACCTACCAGTTCTTCGGCCTCAAGCAGGCGGACCGGAACGCCGCCATCAAGCAGGGCTGGGGCCAGGACGACGACGACTGGGCCCAGGCGTCGGACTTCAACTCCACCGGCTACGTGAACTCAGACCGCTACGCCGTGGTGATCCTGGTCAAGGGCCCACCGTGGGAGTACAACTCCGGCACCCCCGCCGCCGTGACCAGGATCGCCAAGACGCTGATGCCCGGCGGAGTGATGCGGCTCTAGCGTTGTCACGGCGACAGTTCTCGGATATAGCCGGTGAGAGTGGACAGCTGCTCGCGACTGACGTCGGAACGGAGCATGATCCGGATTCCGGCATCACCTTTGGCCACGATCGGGAAGAACACCGCCGAGTTGTAGAAGCCGCGCTCATAGAGCTCGGCCGACATCTGAAGTGCCCGGTCGGTGTCACCGACCGTGACCCGCCGGACCGGCAGACCATTACCGGCCAGCGGCGTCGGCAGCAGCTCGTCGAAGTAGTCGATATTGGCCCGCAGTCGCCGCTGCAGCTCGCCCAGCTCGGGAGTCCGGTGGATGGCTGCGCTCGCCATGGTCGCCCCGATCAGGGAGATCCCCATTCCTTGCGACCAGCCCAGCGGCCCGCCATGCCGGGCGAGCACACTGACCATTCCCCTGTCGCCGAGCATGATCACGCCCCCACCGGTCCCGAAGCCCTTGCCAAGGCTGCCGACGATGGCGGTGAGCTCGTTCATCTCCAGCTGGGAGCGGACGAAGCCCTCACCATGCTCGCCCATGATGGACAGTGAATGTGAGTCATCCAGGAACAGGAACATGCCGTAGCGCTCCTGAAGTTCCAGCAGGCCCCGCAACGCCGCCGCGCCACCCATCGAGTACACCCCGTCGCCCACGAAGGCCACACTCGGATACCGGCGGCAGATGTCTTCCACGGCGTCCAGGTCGTTGTGGTCGCAGGTCAGCACGAGACTCTCATCGGCGCAGATCGGCTTGACGTAGTTCATGTTGAAGTGGCAGTTCCGGTCGAACACCATGACCCGCGGGCCGCCGGCAACCAGCTGGCCGGAGGCCAGCAACGGCAGGAGTGCCGCGGTGGCCACGCTGCAGGACAGCGCCGACAGCACATGCGCGCCGAACAGATCGCTCAGATCTTCTTCCATCCGGCCGAGCAGATTGTGCCGGATTCGCGTGGCCGAGATCGAGGGCCCGGTCGTCCCCGCCTCGCGCAAGGCCTGGATCGCACCCTCGATGATGGCGGGATGGAAGTTGAGCCCGAGATAGGAGCACGAGCACATATTGAGGAACTCGTGTCCGGTCTCGCGCACGATGAAGGCGTTGCCAGGCTGCGGATCCGCCCGGATGTCGATCAGGCCGCGATCTGCCGCGCCCTGCCAGACCGGATCGGACGTCCGGATCATC
>NZ_DASVQG010000365.1:0-34900 GCF_036389215.1 Jatrophihabitans sp. | reverse complement strand
TGACCGCCCGCGGTCTCACAGTGGTCAGAACTGCGGTGGTTCAGAACTGCGGTGGTCAGAACTGCGGTGGTTCAGAACTGCGGTGGTCAGAACTGCGGTGGTTCAGACGACTGGTCTAGTCGTGGTTGGTGGCCAACGCCTGCAGCTGGGTGTAGGCGCCGTTGAAGTAGTCCTGGTCACCGGGGAAGGTGCCCGACGAGGCGTACTGCCACATGGTCCAGGTGGCGGTGCCGGCCGGCGGGGTGGGCGGGGTGGAGCTGTAGCGGGCGATCCAGAACGGGTTGGTGGCCGCGAAGGCGCTGGTGTTGCCGGTGCAGGTGGTCCACCAGTCGAGCGTGCTGTAGATCATCGGGTACTTGTTGGTGCGGTAGTGCACCTCGTTGGAGAACGCCCGGATCCAGCTGACCATCGAGGACTGGGACAGCCCGAAGCAGGTGGAGCCGTAGGGGTTGTACTCGATGTCGAGCGCCGGCGGGAGGGTCTTGCCGTCGCCGGACCAGCCACCACCGTGGTTGATGAAGTAGTCGGCCTGGGTGGTTCCGCTGGAGGTGTTCGGGGTGGCGAAGTGGTAGGCGCCGCGGATCATGCCCACGTTGTAGGAGCCGTTGTACTGCTGGGCGAAGTAGGGATTGGTGTAGCTCGTCCCCTCCGTCGCCTTGACGTAGGCAAAGCGGGCTCCGTTGTTCCACGCGGTCGACCAGGCGACATTGCCCTGGTGACCGGAGACATCCATACCCCGGACATAGGTTGCCGCGTTCGCCGACCCGGCACCGAGGGTAAGGGCGGCAACCATGCCGGCGCCGACCGTCACGGCGGCCATGGCGGCGCCGAGGATGCTGCGTACCCGGCGGGCACGCGGCTGTGCTTGGTTCATACGTTCTCCTTCTCAGGGGGGATTGGCGAGGGGGTCGCCGACGTCAATATGGACATAGTTCGCGGTGCAGTCAAATCAAGATTATTACCAAGGATTCACCTTGATGTAGTGAGTTGATCGCCCGAAGCTGACCGCGTGGCGGGCGGCGGTGGCTTGACTGGCGGTCTGGCAGCTGACCTAATGAAAAGGTCCAGACCGCGATGCCGGTCGGGGTCGCCGCTTTCGTTCGGTGGAGGCGGATCCCCGGTGCCGACCGGAATGCCGTGAGGCTCGCGCACCCGCGAGAGCCCGTACCCGGTGCGGTCACACTCACCGAAAGGAATTGGCATGGCCGAAGTGCAATACGTAGAGGCCTCGCGCATCTACCCCGGGAACCCGGTGCCCGCAGTCAACCGGCTCAACCTCGACGTGGCGGACGGCGAATTCGTCGTCCTGGTCGGCCCGTCCGGATCAGGCAAGTCCACCGCGCTGCGGATGCTGGCAGGGCTCGAGGACGTCGACCAGGGCGAGATCCGGATCGGCGGCGTCGACGTCTCGCAGAAGCCGCCGAAGGACCGCGACATCGCCATGGTGTTCCAGAACTACGCCCTGTACCCGCACATGTCGGTCGCGGAGAACATGGGATTCGCGCTCAAGCTCAAGGGCGTGTCCAAGGAGGAGCGGGCCTCGAAGGTGCTCGCCGCCGCCAAGCTGCTCGATCTGGAGAAGTACCTGGACCGCAAGCCCAAGGCACTGTCGGGTGGTCAGCGCCAGCGGGTCGCGATGGGACGTGCCATCGTCCGGGAGCCCAGCGTGTTCCTGATGGACGAGCCGCTGTCCAACCTCGACGCCAAGCTGCGGGTGGAGACCCGCGCGAACATCGCGGCACTGCAGGCCCGGCTCGGCACCACCACCATCTACGTCACCCACGACCAGGTCGAGGCCATGACGATGGGCGACCGGGTGGCGCTGCTCAAGGACGGCATCCTGCAGCAGGTCGACACTCCCCGCAATCTCTACGACCACCCGGGCAACGCCTTCGTGGCCGGCTTCATCGGCTCACCGGCGATGAACCTGGTCAAGGTGCCGTTCACCGGTAACGGCGGCACGCTCGGCGGCATGGACATCAACATCAAGCCGGACGCGGCGGCCGCGGCCAAGGCGGCCGGACTGAAGGAGATCATCCTCGGCATCCGGCCGGAGTCCTTCCACGCTTCGGAGAACGGTCACGGCCTCAGGCTCAAGGCGACCCTGGTCGAGGAGCTCGGCGCCGACGCCTTCGTCTACGGCGAGCTGCCCGGCACCAAGACCCACGACGTGGGTGACGACGGCGGCGCCAAGCCGTTCACCGTCCGCTTCGACGGCCGGGTGCCGCCGAAGATCGGCAACGAGATCAGCCTGGAAGTCCGGACCGACGAGACCCACGCGTTCAACCCGGAGACCGGGGAGCGTCTCGGCGCCTAGCCGGTAGCACCGCAGAGGGGGACGCCGGCTCACCGCCAGCGTCCCCTTCTGGTTCTCCGTTCAAGTCGGCCCGCAGCCACAGCGGGCGGTAGCTGAGCGGCACCTTGGCCTTGGTGTCCCGGCAGGTGAGAATCTCCGGCGGACCGGTCATCCGCTGCACGGCGACCGTGCAGGAGCCCTCCGGCACGGCCAGCCGCACCAGCTGCACGTCAGGCGGTGACCCATGCACCTGCAGCACCCGGACCGCGCCTGCCGCCGCCAGCCGGAGTTCCCGCTGGGCATGCACCACGGCGGCCTGTGCGGCCGGTGGCAGCCCGATCTGGCCGCGCAGCCGATCAGGCAGCACCTGCCCGGCCTCGGTCGCCGACGCCAGTTCCACCGGGTCGGTGATCCGGCCGTACAGCTGCCCGGTGGGAAGCACCAGGACGTTGGCAGCGAACCGGTCTCCCCCGACGTGGCTGCATTCCCACGCCCGGCCCGGGCATTCCCGGGCCAGCGCGGTGGCAATCGGGCGTCCCTCGATGGCGCAGCACATGTCCCGGATGCCGTGCGCGCACACCGCGTACACCGGCCGGGTGTCCAGGGTGTCTACCGCCTGCTCGGCCAAGGCCACCGGGTCGAGTTCGAGCAGTTCCTCGGCCGCCCGGTAGGTTCCCCAGACGATGCCCTGCCGGCCGGGCCGGCAGTCGGCGAATCCCCACCTGAGGTAAGGGTGTTCGGCCGGGACCGGATAGCGGCCGGGCCGGCGGATCGCCAGTACCCGGACGCCCTGCTGGCCCAGCGTGTCGATCAGCCGCTGCGCGATCGGCGCGCCGAACTGGGAACCGGCCAGGGCGCTCAGCCCCCACCCACCCGGTTGCTCGACGAGCAGGATCCGGTCGGCGGGAAAGGCGGTGCCGAGCATCTCATCGCCGCGGGCGGCTGCCGCCAGGCCGCACCGGTGGGCGCGGTCAAGCACGGGGCTCGGGCACCAGGACGGCGGCTGTGAGCAGCCTGCGGACCAGTGCCAAAGCGTCCTCGGCATCCAGCCCGGGCAGCGTAGCCGCACTCACCGGCTCACCGGAGAGCGCGTACCTGAGCGCGGATTCGGCCGACAGCGGCAGGCTGATGCTGGTGTCGACGGCCTTCACCAGCACGGCATCGGGCCTGCGCTCAAGCCGGGCGCGCAGGCCTGGCCGCAGCCGGAAGCAGTCCGCCGGCGTCAAGGCGGCCAGCGCGGCGAGCTGCGCCATCGGCTCGATCGGTTCCGGTCGGGTGCTCTCGGCAAGCTCGTCGGCGAGCCGGCCGGCCACCTGCGACAACCGACCGGCATCGGCGAAGGCGACGAAGGCCTGCACGGTCTCGCGCAGCTGATCGGCCAGCCGCCCCTCGTCGGCCAGGTCGCCGCCCAGTGGCAGCGAGGCACGCAGGCTCGGCTCGCCGGCCGCTTCGGCGAGCAGGTGCTTGAGCAGGTCGTGCCGGGTTACCGGATGGACGCCGACGGTCAGGTGGATCGAGGTGTCACCCTGCGCCATCGCCGAGTGGACGAACCCGCGGGGCAGGTACAGCGCATCGCCGGGCTGCAGGGTGAGGTCGAGCAGCGGCGGTTCGGCCGACCGGGCAGCGACCGCTGCGCGGTGCTGCTCCCAGTCCTGACCGGGCAGCGGGTCGGTGAGCACCGGCCTGTGCACCACCCACCGCTTGCGCCCGGCAACCTGCAGCACGAACACGTCATGGGTGTCGTAGTGCGGGGCGAAACCCTGGTTCTGCGGCGGAGTCAGGTAGCAGTTGATCTGGACCGGGTGCCCCAGCTCGGCGCTCAGCCTGCTGCCGAAGTGCACCAGCGGCGGCCAGGTGCGGTGCAGCGCCTGCAACACCAGGGTGGCACCGTCGGTGAGCAGCCCGAGCACCTTGTCATCGGCTACCTGATCGCTCACGCCGGCGCCGAGGCCGCCCGCCCTGGTGAACTGCCGAGCCGGAATCACCTTGCCCTGCTTGGCCATCCGGATGAACGGGGTGCGCAGCCCGCGCCGGGACAGCAGCTCGTCGATCGCCGCGGTGTCGAGCAGATCGGTGTAGTCAGCGCCGCTCTCGGCAGCTGGAGTGAGCAGCGGTTGCCTGGACCAGTACTCAGCGGCGAACCGCTGCGCCGGGATGGTGATGCAGCGCGCCAGGGCACTCGGCGGGACGGCATGGGAGAAGGCGGCGCCGACCGGGTCGGCGCCGCCTTCTGGCTGCTCAGTAATCAGGCGCTGCCGTCCGCGCCGCCGTCGTGCTGCCCGGCACCACCGTCGGCGCCACCATCGGCACCGCCGTCACCCGCACCGCCATCGGCACCGCCATCGGCACCGCCGTCACCCGCACCGCCGTCCGCGCCGCCATCGGCACCGCCGTCGTGCTGGCCGGCTACGCCACCCTGCGCGCCACCGTCGGCCAAGCCCTCCACGCCATCGTCGGCGGTTCCTTCGGTTTCGGTCATAGTGCTACTCCTCATCAGGGGGTAAGCAGGGCCGGACAGCCCGGCCGCCGGATCGGGCACGTTGCTCGGCCCGGCCCCTACGCTAGCGACGAACCGAGTCCGGCGACAGTGCGCCGCCCGCTCGCTGGAGCAGACCGGGAACGGGTGAACGAGCGGAACCTGTGCAGGTACCCGGACTGCGGTGTCCTGCATCGCTACCCGCCAGCTGAAACGTCGCGGCCAGGCTGATCCCGGTCGGCCAGCTCCGCGCCGGCCCGGGTAAGTGCGGCACTCATCGCCTCCAGGTCGCCGAGCAGCGCCGACTCGTCGATGGTCAGCTGCCGCCGGAAGGCCTCGATGGCAACACCGAACCCGGCGAAGCAGGCTTCGGTGACCCGGACGCCACTCGGGCTCAGCGTCAGGATCACCGAACGTCCATCGGCCGGGTTGCGACGCCGCTTCAGGTGGCCGTTCTTGGACATGCGGACGAGCACGCTGGAAAGCGTGGTGGCCTTCATGCCGAGTGCGCCGGCCAGCTGGGTGGGCGTCGTCGGCTGCATCAGCCGCAACGCGCTGTAGACGGCGAATTCGCCAGGTGTCAATGGGGCATTCGTCATTGCCTGTTGCAGCAGGTTGCCAAGCTGTTGGCCCAGCGCGAAGACCAGCAGGAACGGCCCGCGGAGCTCAAGTCCTGCCATGACGCGACTCTAACCGGCAGCCCACCGTTGCGTTATGATAACTACTACGATCTCGTACTACTTTTTGCGACGCCCGATCTCTACGGTGTGACTGCATGAGGTATACGGGGCTTCGCGGTTCACTACCTGCCATCACCGCGGCGCTGCTCGTTGCCGGCTGCGGTTCCGACAGCGACCACTCGGCCGGTGCCGTCACGACCGGGACGGTCGACTCCGCGAGCGGTGGTTCGGCGTCCGGCAGCCCTACCAGCGCCGCCTCGGTCAGCCGCACCAGCCCGCAGCTCCCGAGCGTGTCCGGATCAGCCCGCCCGCGCTACGTGGTCAAGCGGATCTCGACCGGCAGCAAGCCGTGCGCGACACTGGGCGCCGCCGGCTCGATCTGGGTCGCCGACATCAACGACTCCAACGTCAAGCGGCTCGATCCGGGGACCGGTCGGCTGCTGGCGACCATCACCACTGCGGCTGGTCCGTGTGGGATGGCCTACGGCGCCGGCTCGATCTGGGTGGAGGACTACACCGCCTCGGCGGTGACCCGGATCGACGTGGCCACCAACCGGACCAGCACCATCCCGGTCGGCAGTTCGCCGTATGACGTCAGCTTCGCCGCCGGAGCGGCTTGGGTGACCAACAATGGGGACGGCACGGTCACCCGGATCGACGCCAACACCAACAAGACCCGCACCATCGAGGTCGGCGCGGCACCGGTCGGCATCGCGGCGGCCGGCGGCGCGATCTGGGTCTGCGACGCCGGCAGCAGCGAGCTGACCCGGATCGATGTGGTGACGGCGCGGGTGAGCACCATCGCGTTCGGCGGCTCGCCGCGCTGGACCGCCTCCGACCAGAACACCGTCTGGATCGGGGACCAGGGCGCCGGCCAGATAGCCCGCCTGGACGCGCGCAGCGGCCGGATCGTTCGCCGGATCGACGTGGGGCCGACGCCGAATGACGGTGACGTGCTCGACGGTGCGGTGTGGTTCCCGGACAAGAGTGGCGGCCTGTACCGGTTGGATCAGCGAACTGACGCGGTGACCGGGCCGTTCCCGACCGGTGCCGACAATCCATTCGTGGTCAGCGGGTACGACCACCGGCTCTGGATCGCCGATTACGCCGGCACCGACACAATCGTGATGGATCCCGCGCTGCTGCCCTGATCGGATCGCGGCATGCCTTGTTCGGCTTCGCGCACCGATACGCGGTTGTCGCCAGGCTCAGCGGGCCAGCCGGCGCTGCCGCGCGACCTCGGCCATGGTGACCGCGGCAGCCACCGAGGCGTTGAGCGATTCGGCCTGCCCGGTCATCGGGATCGACACCGTCACGTCGCAGGTCTCGCCCACCAGCCGGGACAGCCCCCGGCCCTCCGAGCCCACCACGATGACCAGCGGTTCGGTCGCGAACGGCAGCTCATCCAGGGTGGTGTCGCCGTCGGCGTCCAGGCCGACAACCTGCAGGCCCGCCTTCTGGCAGTCCCGCAACGCCCGTACCAGGTTGGTCACCTGGGCCACCGGGATGCGCGCCGCGGTGCCGGCCGACGTCCGCCAAGCGGTCGCGGTGACCCCGGCCGAGCGCCTGGTCGGCACGATCACCCCCTGCGCGCCGAAGGCGACCGCGGACCGGATGATCGCGCCGAGGTTGCGGGGATCGGTGACACCGTCCAGGGCCACCAGTAGCGGCGTGGTCGTCGCCGAGGCAACCAGCTCCAGCAGGTCAGGCAGCTCGTCGTAGGCGAATGCCGGCACCTGCAGGGCGATGCCCTGGTGCAGGATGCCGCCGGTCCGCCGGTCGATCTCGGACTTGCTGACCTCGAGGATGGGCAGGCCACGGTCAGCGGCCAGGTGGATCGCCTCGGTCACCCGCTCGTCGGCGTCGAGCCCGATCGCGACGTACAGCGCATTGGCCGGTATAGCCGCCCGCAGCGCCTCGGCGACCGGGTTGCGTCCCACCAGCAGCTCGGGGGCGTCGGAGTTCTTGCCGGCCGTACCGCGCCGGCGCGGCGTTCCCTCGGAGCGGCGTTCAGCGGCCGCGGCCCGGCGCGCCGCCGGATGACCTTTGCGCTCGGTGGCCTTCGGCGTCGGGCCCTTGCCGGACAGGCCGCGAGCCCGGTTGCCACCGGAACCGACGACCGCCCCCTTCTTGCTCTTGCGCACGGCCCCCTTGCGGGCGGAGTTACCTGCCATCGTCATGCAGCCTGAGCGTCACCGGGCAATCCTACGGACACCTGAGCACCCGCGATCACCAGCCTGGTCCGGATGGTGTTGGCTCAGTAGTCGACCACGTGGCTGGGCCGGACCCGCACGACCACCCGTACGTGATCAGTGCCCTCGTCACCGGTGTAGTGCTCCCCGGTGTAGGTCTGCGACAACCGCTCGATCAGCTCGGGGCCGCCCTCGGTGCTCATGCTGACGGTGCCGCGGACCTCGACATAGCTGTAGGGGTTCTCCCGGTCGAGGATCAGCACGCTGACCCGCGGATCCTTGAGCCAGTTGGTCTCCTTCTTGCGGCCCTGGATCGTTGACAGCAACAGCTCATCGCCCTCGTAGGTGGCCCACACCACCGACGTCTGCGGCGAGCCGTCGGTGTTGTTGGTCGCCGCCACCGCGAAGTTGGCGGCATCGAGCAGCCTCTTGGCCTTGTCCGGTAATGCAGTCATGCCTGGGAGTCTATGGGGTGCCGTCGAGCACGGGTCGCCGTCGAGCACGGCGCCGTCGAGCACGGCGCCGTCGAGCACGAGCTAGGTTTGTTGCATGCACGCGGAGCCGCTTCGCCCCGAATCACTGCTGATATCCGCCGGCCGTCCGGCTCGTATCCCGGCCGGACCGGTCAACCAGCCGATCAGCCTGTCTTCGACCTTTCATGCCGGCGGCCCGCGGGTGTACGGCCGGGACGGCAACGACACCGTGGAAGCGTTCGAGGCCGCCCTCGGCGCGGTGGAGGGCGGCCGGGTGACGGCGTTCTCCTCGGGGATGGCTGCCTGCACCGCGCTGATCGAGGGGCTGCCGGTCGGCTCGGTGGTGGTGCTGCCCACCAGCTTCTACAACTTCAACCGGACCCTGCTCGACAGGCAGGTGGAACTCGGCCGGCTGACGCTGCGCCCGGTGAATGTCATCGACACCGCCGCGGCGGTGGATGCGCTGCCGGAGGCCACCATGCTCTGGCTGGAACTGCCGACCAATCCGATGCTCGAGGTACCGGACCTGCCGGCGCTGGCCGAGGCCGCCCGGCAGCACGGTGTGCTCAGCGTCGTCGATGCCACCCTGGCGAGCCCGCTCGGCATCCGGCCACTGGAGCACGGCGTGGACGTGGTGATGCACTCGGCAACCAAGTGGATAGCCGGCCACAGCGACCTGGTGATGGGCGTGCTCGCCACCGCCGACCCGGCCCTCGACGAGCAACTGAAGGATCGCCGGAACCTCACCGGCGCGCTTCCGGGAGCGCTGGAATCCTTCCTCGCCCTCCGGGGCCTGCGGACGCTCTCGGTACGGCTGGAGCGAGTCTGCGCCAACGCCGCCGAGCTCGCCGGGCGGCTGAGCGGCCACCCGGCGGTTCGCACGGTGCGCTACCTGGGATTGCCCGACCACCCGAACGCCGACCGGATCGCCAAGCTGCTGGACAACCACGGTGGCCTGATCTCCTTCGACCTGGACTCGCAGCAGCGTGCCGAGCAGGTCTGTGACCGGGTACGGCTGATCAGCCATGCCACCAGCCTCGGCGGCGTGGAGTCGCTACTGGAACGGCGCGGCAGCTACCCGGGTGAGGCCCGCCAGCACACCCCGCCCGAGCTGATCCGGATGTCGGTGGGACTGGAGCATGTCGAGGATCTGTGGGCCGACTTGGAGCAGGCATTGGCCTGAGGTGCTTCGTGGCCCTGCGGTGCTTCGGCCGGTCGGCTGGAGGTGGTCGTGCCCTGGCCGTCGGGCTAACCGCCCGGTCGGCTGGGCCAGCCGGGTCAGCGGGATACCAGGGCGGTGGCGACGGCGGCGAGCCCCTCGCCCCGACCGGTGAGCCCGAGACCGTCGGTGGTGGTGGCTGACAGGGTCACGGGAGCGCCGATGACGTCGCTGAGCAGCGCCTCGGCGTCGAGGCGGCGGGTCCCCAGCTTGGGCCGGTTGCCGATCAACTGAACCGCGACGTTGCCGATCCGCCAGCTCGCCGCATCCAGCCGCCGGACCACCTCGCTCAGCAACTCGATGCCCGAGGCTCCTGCCCACTCGGGGTCCGAGGTACCGAAGACTGCCCCGAGGTCGCCGAGCCCGGCCGCCGACAACAGGGCATCGCAGGCGGCATGGCAGACCACGTCACCATCGGAGTGACCGGCGCAGCCGGCAACGTTCGGCCAGAACAGCCCCGCCAGCCAGCACTCCCGACCGATCTCGATCGGATGCACGTCGACGCCGACACCGACCCGGGGCAGCGTCATGCGGGCCGGCCGGAATCGGAAAGCATCGCCGGCTCAGCCAGCTCGGCTTGCCCCGCCAGCTCGGCTTGCCTCACCAGCTCGGCTTGCCCCGCCAGCTGGGTCGGCTTGGGCGCGATCCGATGGGCCAGCTCCAGGTCGTACGGCGTGGTGATCTTGAAACTTATCTCGGCACCGGCGACCGTCCGCACCGCCACTCCCAGCGCTTCGAGCAGGCCGGCATCGTCGGTCACCCCGGTCAGCGAGCGCTGCTCGGCTGCCCGGTGAGCGGCTGTCAGCGCCGCTCGGGAGAAGCCCTGCGGGGTCTGGACGGCCCGCAACTCGGCTCGGTCGACGGTGCCAAGGACCCGGCCGGAGGAGTCCACTCGCTTGATCGTGTCGGTCACCGGCAGCACCGGGATAACCGCCTGATCGCCCTGACGCAGCCGGGCCACCACGGCTGAGATCACCGAGGCCTCGACCAGGGGCCGCGCGGCATCGTGCACCAGCACGAGTTCGACGTCATCGTGCACTGCCGCCAGGCCCAGATCGACCGAGTGCTGCCGGCTGGCACCGCCGGCCACGACGGTAGCCAGGGCACCGGCACTGGTGCGGACGGCGGCCAGCGCGTCAGCCGGTGCCACGACGACCACCGAATCTATGTCGGGGTGGCTGGTGAAGGCGTCCAGGGCCCAGTCCAGCAAGGGACGTCCATGCAGGGGCACCAGAGCCTTCGGCATGCCAGCGCCGAGGCGCTCACCGGAGCCGGCAGCAACGATCACCGCAGCCACCGGGTGACCAGCGCGGCGCACCCAGCTACCCGAACCCGGGAGGGATAGAGCCCTCGCTCAGGCGACGGCCTCGGCCAGGACCTCGTCGAGCACAAGTTCAGCCTTGTCCTCGTTGGTGCCCTCAGCCAGCGCCAACTCGCTCACCAGGATCTGGCGAGCCTTGGCCAGCATGCGCTTCTCACCGGCGGACAGGCCGCGATCCTTCTCGCGGCGCCACAGGTCGCGCACGACCTCGGCCACCTTGTTGACGTCACCGGAGGCCAGCTTCTCGCCGTTGGCCTTGTAGCGACGCGACCAGTTCGTCGGCTCTTCGGTATGCGGAGCGCGCAGCACCTCGAAAACCCGATCCAGGCCCTCCTGGCCGACCACGTCGCGTACACCCACGATTTCGGCGTTGTCAGCGGGCACCCGAACCGTCAGATCACCCTGCTGGACCTTGAGCACGAGGTACATTCGCTCTACGCCCTTGATGATCCGAGTCTCGATTGCCTCGATTTTTGCAGCGCCATGGTGCGGATAAACTACGGTCTCGCCGACCTCGAACGTCATAGAGGCAACCCCTTCCGGTGGACTCCAGGGTAACACGTGGGGACGACACGCCCATGGCCTTCATCGCTGTTGGCTGCCGCGTGGTGGCGGGTTCCCGGCCGCCCGACTCGCGAAGCGACCTGTCCGTGAACCCTCCTCAGCCAATCGCTAGGCTGAGGAAGGATGTCCCACTCCGGCTCAACAGTCGACCCGGCAGGGAAGGTACGCACCGCACCAGTCGAGGGAGTCGCCGTGGGAAACGAGACCGCAAGCCGCGCGGGCCTGCTTCGCCGGCTCGGGGCGGCAGTCGGGTGCGGCGCGGCCGGCGTCCTGCTGGTGACCGGGTGTGCCGCGGGGCAGAACAGTCAGACCGTCGCGCAGACACCCTCGATCGACGGCGTCCAGGCCGAGGTGGGCAACCTCGCCATCCGGGCCGCGGGAATCGCCGCTCCGGAATCGGGCACCAGTTACCCCAAGGGCTCGGACGCGCCGCTGCGGATGGTGATCATCAACCGGGGCACGGCCGCGGACAAGCTGGTGTCGGTGACCTCCACAGCGGCCAGCGGCGCCCGGTTCAGCGCGGGTTCGAGTTCCTCGCCGGCAGCATCGGGATCCGGACAACCCTCGAGTTCGGCCACCGACAGTTCCACCGCCAGCGCCTCCCCCTCGGCCAGCGGGTCGGCGTCCGCCAGCGGGTCGGCCTCAGCCAGCGGGTCGGCGTCCGCCACCGGGTCACCCTCGGCCAGCGGTTCGCCCTCAGCCAGCGGGTCGGCGTCCGCCACCGAGTCACCTACGGCCAGCGGCTCGGCCAGCGCCCAGAACCCCATCGAGCTCGCCGGCCGCCAGTCGGTGCAGATCGGGATCGGCACCGGCGGCCCCAGCGTGACGCTGACCGGCCTGACCACCGAGCTGTTCCCGGCGCAACCGGTGTCAGTGACTCTGACCTTCTCCAGCGGCGCCAGCGTGACGGTCATCCTGTCTGTCCAGCTCAGCAGCGAGGTGCCGACCGCGCCGACCGTGAGCGAGGCAACCGAACTCGGCGGCGAGTAACTCCCCGGCCGGACGCCCGCTCGGCGGGGCGTTTCTGTCGGAGGCCGCCGGTAACCTCCGACCGGTGAGCAACCCGCCGGGCACCATCGCCGCCAAGCCACCCAAGCGTGCGGCCACCAGCTATGCGTGCACCGAGTGCGGCACGGTGTCGATCCGCTGGGTGGGCCGCTGTCCGGAGTGCCAGGCCTGGGGCACCATGACCGAAGAGGGCGCCCGGCCCACCACGCTGACCTTGCCGGCGCCGGTCACCCCGCGCAACGCCGCCCAGCCGATCAGCCGGCAGGACTCCGCCGTCGCCCGGGCGTTGCCGACCGGCATCGGCGAACTCGACCGGGTGCTGGGCGGCGGCCTGGTCCCCGGTGCGGTGCTGCTGCTGGCGGGGGAGCCAGGCGTCGGCAAGTCCACCCTGCTGCTCGAGGTCGGGCAGAAGTATGCCGCCGTGACCGGCTCCCCGGCGCTGATCGTGACCGGCGAGGAGTCGACGTCCCAGGTCCGGGCCAGGGCCGAGCGCACCCACACCATGCACTCGCAGCTGTTCCTGGCCGCCGAGAACGACCTGGGCGCGGTACTGACCCACCTGGACGAGGTGAAACCCGGGCTGCTGATCCTGGACTCCGTCCAGACCATCGCATCCTCCACCGTGGACGGGGTGATGGGCGGGGTTCCCCAGATCCGCGCCGTCACCGCCGCGATCAGCTCGGTCGCCAAGGAGCGCGGCATCGCCACCGTCCTGGTGGGCCACGTCACCAAGGACGGCTCGATCGCCGGCCCGCGGGCCTTGGAGCACCTGGTCGATGTGGTGCTGTATTTCGAAGGCGACCGGCACAGCTCGCTGCGCATGCTGCGCGCGATCAAGAACCGCTACGGCGCCACCGACGAGGTCGGCTGTTTCGAGATGCACGAGGAGGGAATCGACGAGCTGACCGACCCGTCCGGATTGTTCGTCAGCACCCGGGACATCGCGGTGCCCGGCACCTGCGTGACGGTCACGGTGACCGGCCGCCGGCCCCTGCTGTCAGAGGTGCAGTCGCTGGTGGCCGCGGCCTACGGCAACGGTGGGTCGGCGCGGCGCTCGGTGACCGACCTCGACGCCTCCCGGGTGAACATGCTGCTGGCGGTGCTCGGCCGGCACGCGGGCGTGCAACTGAGCGAGCGCGACGTCTATGCGGCCAGCGTCGGCGGTATCAAGATCACCGAGCCGTCGGTGGACCTCGCGATCCTGCTCGCCATCGCCTCTGCCGCCAGCGACATCGCACTGCCCAGCACGCTGTGCGCGATCGGCGAGGTATCGCTGTCCGGCGACATCCGCCGGGTCAGCAGCGTGCAGCGCCGGCTGAGTGAGGCAAGCCGGCTGGGCTTCCGCCGGGCACTGGTGCCGCACGGCTCGGACTGGTCACAGCTGGCCGGTCTGAAGGTCATCGAGGTCCCCACCGTTGCCAAGGCCTGGGACTTCGTGGCCCAGTTGTAACGGGCAGCCTTGCTACTGGCGGCTGCCGCAGGTCGGGAACCTCCTAGACTGTCTCTAAGTTCAAGATCATGTGAAACAGCGGGAGTGCGTACGTGGCCATCAGTGATCGCGACGAGTTACTGCGATCGGTGCTCGCCTCGCTCGCACCGGGCACCGCCATCCGCGACGGGCTCGAACGGATCCTTCGCGGCAACACCGGCGCGCTGATCGTGCTGGGCCATGACAAGGTCGTCGAGTCGCTGTGCACCGGCGGCTTCCCGCTCGACATCGAGTTCGCGGCCACCCGGCTGCGCGAACTGGCGAAGATGGACGGTGCCGTCGTGCTGAGCACCGACGGCACCCGGATCCTCCGGGCGGCCACCCACCTGATGCCTGATCCGGCCATTCCCACCGAGGAGTCCGGCACCCGGCACCGGACCGCCCAGCGGGTCGCTCAGCAGACCGGTTTCCCGGTGATCTCGGTATCGCAATCGATGAAGATCATCAGCCTGTACCTCGGTGCTCGGCGGCACGTGCTGGAGAACTCCACCTCGTTGCTGTCGCGAGCCAACCAGGCGGTCCAGACGCTGGAGCGGTACAAGGCCCGGCTCGACGAGGTGTCCCAGACCCTGGCCGCACTGGAGATCGAAGACCTGGTCACCGTCCGCGACGCCACCTCGGTGTCCCAGCGGCTGGAGATGGTCAGCAGGATCGCCGACGAGATCTCCGGCTACGGGGCCGAACTCGGCACTGACGGCCGGCTGCTGTCACTCCAACTGGAAGAGTTGATGGCCGGCGTGCACAGCGACCGGGAACTGATCGCCCGGGACTACCTGCCGTCCGGACGCAAGAACCGAACCGTCGAACAGGCCTTGGACGACCTGGCGCAGTTGACGGCGGCGGAGTTGCTCGACCTGACCAACGTCGCCAAGGCGCTGGGCTACCCGGCCAGCCCGGAGACGCTCGACGCGGCGGTGAGCCCGCGCGGTTACCGGCTGCTGTCCAGGGTCCCGAGACTGCCGAATCTCGTGCTCACCCGCATCGTGGAGCACTTCGGCGGCTTGCAGAAGGTTCTGGCCGCGACCGTGGATGAGTTGCAGGACGTCGAAGGCGTCGGGGACGCCCGGGCGCGTTCCATTCGCGAGGCGTTGTCGAGGCTGGCCGACGCCTCGATCCTCGAGCGCTACACCTGACCCCACTGAAGCGGTGGCTTTCCCTGGTCAGCGCTCGACGTCGCGGGTCATCGCGGTTACTTCCGGAGCACCCGCAGCGCCACGTGCCGGTTGCCGCCGTTGGCCTGCACCAGCGCGAACCACAGCGGTAGCAGGCTGTCCACCAGGTCCTGCTTGTCCTCGCCGAGATAGGCCGGCTGCAGGCCGACCCCGATGATGAGCTCCTCGACCACCGCCCGGTCGGCTTGGCGGCAGGAGAAGAACAGGTCGGCCGGCACGCCGTCGAAGACCGGCTCGGCGAAGTTCTCCCAGCCGAGGGTGTTGAAAGCCCGGGCGTAACGCGCGGTGGGTGCTGCCGTAGCCAGTTGCGCCGCGGCATTGGCCACCGGCGCACCGATCCGGTTGGTGGCATCGATGACGAGCTTGCCGCCCAGCTCCTCGGAGTGCTCGGCCAGGAAGTCCTCCAGCCCGCCGGCGGGCAGCGCAAGCAGCACGGCATCGGCGTCGGCCAGCGCACCGCTCAGGTCGCTGACCTCCGGCCCGTCGGAGGTCTCCCCTGGATGGCGCGAGCCGAGCTTCACCTCATGTCCCGCCCGGGCCAGCGCCCTGCCCAGCGTGCCGCCGATGTTTCCGGTGCCGATCACCCCGATGCGCATTTGCATCTCCTTCCGCAGAGGCAGCACAACCCACTCAACCACTCAGCCTGGCATCGACTCCTGGCGCCTGATCGCCCCGCGGTCGGCCACTGCGGTCACCACGAAGCCGAGTACCAGGGCCGCCAGCACGCCGAGGTTGGCGTAGGCCCAGTTGCCCGTCTTGCCGCCCAGCCCGAACGGGCCGAGCAGGTAACCCTGCCAGTCCAGCCAGCTGGCGAAACCGTTGGTGACCAGGCCCCAGCCGAGCGCCGTGCCGAGCAGGACGCTCAGCACCGGCACCGGACGCACGCTGCCGTACCGGCCGCGTGGATCGAAGAGGTCCGGCTCGGCATAGTCGCGCCGGCGCAGCATGATGTCGGCCAGCATCACCCCGCACCAGGCGGCGATCGGCACCCCGAGCGTGATCAGGAAACCCTGGAACTGCAGGAAGAAGTTGTCGGCGAAGAAGACGACGTAGATGGCGCCGACGACCATGATCACGCCGTCGATCAGCGCCGCTGCCGGCCTCGGCACTCGCAGGCCGGCGGTCAGCAGGGCCAGTCCGGAGGAGTAGATGTCCAGCACCGCGCCGCCGATCAGGCCGAGCACCACCACGATCAGGAACGGCACCAGCGCCCAGGTGTCCAGCTCGCCGGCCAGCGCTCCGATCGGGTCGGCGCTGATCGCCGAGTTCAACTTCTCCGACGAGCCCGCCAGCAGCAGGCCGAACAGCAGCAGCACCGCCGGCGCGATCGCGCCGCCGAACGCGGTCCAGCCGATGACACCGCGGCTGGCCGAGCGCCGCGGCAGGTAGCGGGAGTAGTCCGCGGCCGCGTTCACCCAGCCGAGCCCGAAGCCGGTCAGGAACAGCACGAAGCAGCCGATCACCTGCTGGGTCGAGCCGGTCGGTGCCGCGGACACGGTGCTCCAGTGGATCTTGCCGAGCACCAGCACGATGTAGACCACGGTGAGCACCCCGGTGACCACGGTGATCACCGCCTGCATGCGCATGATCAGGTCGAAGCCCATCACGCCACCGGCGATGATCAGCGCCGCCACCACGATCAGCGCGACCACCTTCGTCGGGGTGCCGGCGCTCCAGCCGAGCCGGTCGAACACCGTCGCGGTGGCCAGTGTGGCCAGGATGGTCAGGACCGTCTCCCAACCCACGGTGAGCAGCCAGGACAGCAGCGCCGGCAGGGTGTTGCCACGCACCCCGAACGGCGCCCGGCTCAGCACCATGGTGGGCGCCGAGCCGCGCTTGCCTGCCAGCGCGATGAAGCCGCACAGCAGGAAGGACAACCCGATCCCCAGCAGTCCGGCGATCAGCGCCTGCCAGAACGAGACACCGAAGCTGAGCGCGAACGAGCCGTAACTCAGCCCGAAGACCGACACGTTCGCGCCGAACCACGGCCAGAACAGTTGCCGCGGCACGCCCTTGCGCTCGGCATCGGAGATCACGTTGATGCCGTTCGTCTCAACACGCAGCGGCCGGTAGTCCTCGCCCTGCGTAGTCACCGTTTTGCCGGTAGTCACCATGGTGGTTACCTTGGTCCTCTACGGCGCCAGAATCAACGACCAGTTCGTCGGCGCGCCAGCCGGGCGTGTCAGGATTGCCGGGATGCCAGCCACCCCCGCGATCGTCGCTCCTCTCACCGAGTGGTTCGCCAACCATGCACGCGATCTGCCGTGGCGGCGTCCGGGCACCTCGGCCTGGTCGGTGCTGGTCAGCGAGGTGATGCTGCAGCAGACGCCCGTCGCCCGGGTGCTCCCGGCCTACCGCGCCTGGCTGGAGCGCTGGCCGGGCCCGGCCGAGCTGGCTGCCGCATCCCCCGGCGAGGCGGTACGGATGTGGGGCAAGCTCGGCTACCCGCGCCGGGCGCTGCGGCTGCACGCCTGCGCGTCGGCGATCGTGGAGCGACACGGCGGCCAGGTGCCCGCAGGCCTTGCCGACCTGCTGGCGCTGCCCGGAGTGGGTGAGTACACCGCCCGGGCCGTGCAGGCCTTCGCGTTCGGCAGCCGGGCCGCCGTGGTCGACACCAACGTGCGCCGGGTGCTGGCCAGGGCGGTCGGCGGCCAGGGTCTGCCGGCGGCGCCGTCGACCGGCCGCGACCTGGCAGCCATGGAGGCCGTGCTGCCGCGGGCAGAGGCCACCGCGGCGTTGTTCTGCGCGGCGATGATGGAACTCGGCGCGGTGCTGTGCACGGCCGGCTCGCCGTCCTGCTCGGCATGCCCGATCCAGCACCGATGTGCCTGGCGGCTGGCCGGTTACCCGCCCTACCAGGGGCCGGCAGCCCGCCCGCAACGCTTCGCCGGTACCGACCGGCAGGTCCGCGGCTTGCTGCTGGACGTGCTGCGCGGCTGCCCCGATCCGGTGCCGGGCTCCGCGCTGGACACGGTGTGGCCCGAGGACGGCCAGCGCCGGCGAGCCCTGGATGCCCTCATCGCCGACGGCCTGGTGGATCCGCTGCCCGACGGCCGGTTCGCGCTACCGTCCTGACGGCGGCCCCCGCACAACAACAAGGCCCCGGTCCACCAGGACCGGGGCCTTGCTCACTGCCAGCTGATAAGCCGGCTGGCTGACTTACTCGACGGTGCCAACCGTCTCGGTGGGCGGCACGTCCGGAACCACCAGCTCGGCCTTGGACTCGCCGCGGAAGGTGAACTGCTCCTTGCCGTTCTCGTCCAGCTGGGTGTCGACCACCACGATCTGGCCCGCGCCCAGCTCGCCGAACAGGATCTTCTCGGACAGGCTGTCCTCGATCTCGCGCTGGATCGTGCGACGCAACGGACGGGCACCCAGGACCGGGTCGTAACCCCGCTTGGCCAGCAGCGCCTTCGCTGTGGCGGTCAGTTCCAGGGCCATGTCCTTGTTGCGCAGCTGGGTGTCCACCCGTGCCGCCATGAGGTCGACGATCTCGACGATCTCCTCCTCGGTCAGCTGGTGGAACACCACGATGTCGTCGATCCGGTTGAGGAACTCAGGCCGGAAGTGCTGCTTGAGCTCGTCGTTGACCTTCTGCTTCATCCGGTCGTAGTTGGAGCCGCTGTCATTGGCACCGGCGAAGCCCAGGCTGCCGACCGACTTGGACGCGTCCTTGGTGCCGAGGTTGGTGGTCAGGATCAGGACGGTGTTCTTGAAGTCCACGATCCGGCCCTGGCCATCGGTCAGCCGGCCGTCCTCGAGCACCTGCAGCAGCGTGTTGAAGACATCCGGGTGAGCCTTCTCGACCTCGTCGAAGAGGACCACCGAGAAGGGCTTGCGGCGGACCTTCTCGGTCAGCTGGCCGCCCTCGTCGTAACCCACGTAACCGGGAGGCGCACCGACCAGGCGGGACACCGTGTAGCGGTCGTGGAACTCCGACATGTCGAGCTGGATCAGGGCGTCGTCGTCACCGAACAGGAACTCGGCGAGCGTCTTGGCCAGCTCGGTCTTACCGACCCCGGACGGGCCGGCGAAGATGAACGAGCCACCGGGGCGCTTCGGGTCCTTCAGGCCCGCACGGGTCCGCCGGATCGCCTGCGACACCGCCCGGATGGCGTCCTGCTGGCCGATGACCCGCCGGTGCAGCTCGTCTTCCATCCGCAGCAGCCGGGCCGTCTCTTCCTCGGTCAGCTTGAACACCGGAATGCCGGTCCAGTTGGCCAGCACCTCGGCGATCTGCTCGTCGTCGACCTCGGCGACCACATCGAGGTCACCGGCCTTCCACTCGCGCTCGCGCTGAGCCTTGTCGTTGAGCAGGTTCTTCTCCTTGTCACGCAAGGAGGCGGCCTTCTCGAAGTCCTGCGCGTCGATCGCGGACTCCTTGTCGCGACGGACGTCGGCGATCCGGTCGTCGAACTCGCGCAGGTCCGGCGGCGCGGTCATCCGGCGGATCCGCATCCGGGAGCCTGCCTCGTCGATCAGGTCGATCGCCTTGTCCGGCAGGAACCGGTCGGAGATGTAGCGGTCGGCCAGGCCTGCCGCGGCCACCAGCGCGCTGTCGGTGATCGAGACCCGGTGGTGGGCCTCGTAGCGGTCCCGCAGGCCCTTGAGGATCTCGATGGTGTGCGCGACCGACGGCTCACCGACCTGCACCGGCTGGAACCGCCGCTCCAGGGCGGCGTCCTTCTCCAGGTGCTTGCGGTACTCGTCGAGCGTCGTGGCACCGATGGTCTGCAGCTCGCCACGAGCCAGCATCGGCTTGAGGATCGAGGCCGCGTCGATCGCGCCCTCGGCCGCACCGGCACCGACCAGGGTGTGGATCTCGTCGATGAACATGATGATGTCGCCGCGGGTGCGGATCTCCTTGAGGACCTTCTTCAGGCGCTCCTCGAAATCACCGCGGTACCGCGAGCCCGCCACCAGGGAGCCGAGGTCGAGGGTGTAGAGCTGCTTGTCCTTCAGCGTCTCGGGCACCTCGCCGCGCACGATGGCCTGAGCCAGGCCCTCGACCACCGCGGTCTTGCCGACACCGGGCTCACCGATCAGCACCGGGTTGTTCTTGGTGCGCCGCGACAGCACCTGCATCAGCCGCTCGATCTCCTTCTCGCGGCCGATGACCGGATCGAGCTTGCCCTCGCGGGCGCCCTGGGTGAGGTTGCGGCCGAACTGGTCGAGGACCAGGGAGGTCGACGGGGCACCTTCTTGTGCGGTGCTGCCGGCCGGCTCCTTGGACTGGTAGCCGTTGAGCAGCTGGATGACCTGCTGGCGGACCCGGTTGAGGTCGGCACCCAGCTTGACCAGGACCTGCGCCGCGACACCTTCGCCTTCGCGGATCAGTCCCAGCAGGATGTGTTCGGTGCCGATGTAGTTGTGGCCGAGCTGCAGCGCCTCGCGTAGCGAGAGCTCGAGGACCTTCTTGGCCCGAGGAGTGAAGGGGATGTGGCCGGACGGGGCCTGCTGACCCTGTCCGATGATCTCTTCGACCTGCTGGCGGACAGCTTCCAGGGAGATGCCGAGCGACTCCATGGCCTTCGCCGCGACGCCCTCACCCTCGTGGATCAGGCCCAGCAGGATGTGTTCGGTGCCGATGTAGTTGTGGTTGAGCATCCGGGCCTCTTCCTGGGCCAGGACGACCACCCGGCGGGCTCGGTCGGTAAACCGTTCAAACATGTCGCTCTTCTCCTTACCGCTCGGCGGGGTCGCTGCTGAACCGCCGTGCAGGCCTTCGACTCTAGTCGTCACAATCGACCAGGGCCGCTCTTCGATCCCCGCGTCTGCTCTCAGCGAACGCCAAATCAGCCTACGCCGATTTAACGAATTCGCCTCTTGAACGGTCGGACCGTGTCAGGGTCGCACCCCTGGGGCTGTCATAACAGCGCTGGGCGAAGGTTTATGCCAAAAAAGGCATGATGGCGGAAGCGGACGGGCTGGACGCGGGATGGGCCGGCTGCTGCGGGCAGAGCGAACCAGCGGGGCCTGCGGCAGGGAGCCGAGCGGGAGATGCGGTAGGACGAGCGCGGCAGGGAACCCGCGACGCCCCGAGCCGGGCCGGCTCGGCTCGGCGGGGCGGTCGCGAAAACTGCCGCAGCTTGCGGAATCCAGTCAGTGCGAGGAGTTGTATGCCTCAAAGATGCTGGCCGGGATGCGGCCGCGCTCGGA
The DNA here is from genome assembly GCF_036389215.1 of Jatrophihabitans sp. GTDB lineage: Bacteria > Actinomycetota > Actinomycetes > Mycobacteriales > Jatrophihabitantaceae > Jatrophihabitans_A. The sequence continues at coordinate 13,851 of NZ_DASVQG010000365.1, read as the reverse complement.
CACCTTGTGACCGTTCTTGCGCGCCCATTCCCGAATAGCCTGCGTTTGTTCGCGGTCGATACGAGCGCCGCTACGGGCCGGGCGGCCTGGCGTTCCGGGGCGGGCTGCGGCAGCGCGGGAGGCCCGGCGGGCGTGCCCTACAAATGGTGCCAGAACCTCACGCAATTTATCGGCATTCTCGGCAGAGAGATCTATCTCGTACCCAGAACCGTCGAGGCCGAAAGCGACCGTCTCGGTGGCGGTGCCGCCATCTAGGTCGTCGACGAGTAGAACCTGGATCTTCTGGGCCATGGGACTTCCAATCTGAGGAGAGACGTTTGAGGATTAACAGGGTCCCCGGAACCATTAAAGCACTAGGCACCCGAGCGCGAGATATCGAAACGCCATGGTGTGGACAACATCTGAGGAACCCGCGAGTTGCACGGGACTAAGGAACGGCTGCAGACTGGCTACAGAGGCTTGAGAAGCGGGAATAGGATCGTTTCCCTTATTCCCTTGCCGGTAAGCATAGCGATCAAACGGTCGATGCCAAGCCCCATTCCGCCTGTCGGCGGCATGCCGTATTCGAGCGCCTGCAAGAAGTCCTCGTCCAGTTCCATAGCTTCCGGATCACCGGCGGCAGCCGCCAGCGATTGCTCGACGAGCACTCGCCGTTGCTCGACCGGGTCAGCCAATTCCGAGTAAGCGGGGGCTATCTCGACACCGCCGATGACCAGATCCCAGGCTTCGGCAAGCCGGGGGTCGGACCGGTGCTGCCGGGCCAGCGGCCGGACGGACCGGGGATAGTCACAGACGAACGTCGGTTGAATTAGGGTATGTTCCACCAGCTTCTCGTATAACTCCAGAACTATCTCACCAGCGTCCCACTCCGGCTTGAGAGCGACATTTCGCTGAGCAGCGAGCTCGCGCAACCCGCCCATGTCGGAGCCGGGGGTAACCGATTCGTCCACCGCGGCGGACACTAGATCATAGATTGAGGCCCACCGCCACTCCGTAACGAGATCGATATCCACACCCTCGGCAGTGCGAGGCGTTTCTACGCCGACCGCGTTAGCCGCATCCAGAATGATGGCGCGCGTCCACTCCGCCACGGACTTGTAATCGCCGTAGGCCTCATACGCCTCAAGCATGGTGAATTCTGCCGAATGGGTGGAGTCGATCCCCTCGTTGCGGAAGGTCTTGCCGATTTCGAAAACACGATCGATTCCGCCGACGACGGCACGCTTGAGATATAACTCCAGCGCGATTCGAAGCGACATCGGCTGGTCGAATGCATTGAGGTGCGTCTGGAATGGACGAGCGGCGGCCCCACCGTGGACGGACTGCAGAATCGGCGTCTCGACCTCGAGAAAACCCCGCTGGTGGAGCGTGCCGCGGATCGAGGCGAGCACCTGGGCCCGGATCACCACCATCCGGCGGGCGTCGGGCCGCACGATCAGATCGACGTAGCGTTGCCGGACCCGGGTCTCCTCGCTCATCGGCTTGTGCGCCACCGGCAGCGGGCGCAGCGCCTTCGCGGTCATCCGCCAGGCATCGGCCAGCACCGAGAGCTCACCCCGGCGGGACGAGATCACCTCACCCGCCACGAAGACCTGGTCACCCAGGTCGACATCGGCCTTCCAGGCGGCCAGCGCCTCATCACCGATCCTGTCGGCCGAGAGCATCACCTGCAGTTCGACGCCGCCCTCGCGCAGGGTCGTGAAGCACAGCTTGCCGGTGTTGCGGACGAAGATGACCCGCCCGGTCACCCCGACCTGCTGCCCGGTCTCGGCACCGGCAGGCAGGTCCGGGTAGGCCTGCCGGATCGCGGCCAGCGTGTGGGTGCGCGGCACCGTCACCGGAAACGGCGCACGGTCGGGATCCGACATCAGCCGGTCGTACTTCGCACGCCGGATCCTGACCTGCTCGGGCAGATCGTCGTTCGCTTCGGCGGCGGTACTGGAATCGGTCACCGTTTCACCCTATCGGCGCACGACAGTCAGTTCGGCGCTGCCATGGCACCAGCGCAGCCGAGCCCCCGAGCCGGAGCCGCCGCGGTTAAGGTCGCACGCATGACCGAATCGCCGCCGAACCCGCCGCCGGACCAGCAGGCGACCCGGCAGGGCCAGGTGCCCGGGCAGGACCAGGCGACCCGGCAGGGCCAGGTGCCCGGGCAGGGCCAGGTGACCGGGCACGGTCGACAGCTGACGCCGCATGACCATCCCGATGCGGTGTTCGCCCAGTCCTTCGGGTCGCAGGCCGCCCGCTACGACCGGGTCCGCCCGTCCTACCCCGCCGCCGCGCTGGACCTGGTGCTGGCCGGACCGGCCGGCGAAGGGCCGATCGAGCGCATCCTCGACATCGGCGCCGGCACCGGCAAGCTGACCGCCGCGCTGCTCGACCGGGCTGCCGAGGTGGTGGCCGTCGAGCCCGATCCGCTGATGCTGGCAGTGCTCGCCGACCGGTTGCCCCAAGTCCGGGCACTGCCGGGCTCCGCCGAGCGCATCCCGCTGCCCGACGGCTCGGTCGACGCGATCGTGGCCGGCCAGGCCTTCCACTGGTTCCAGCGCCCGGACGCCGATTACGAACTTGCCCGGGTGCTGCGCCCCGGCGGCGTCATCGGCCTGCTCTGGAACCTGCCCGACCGCAGCGTGGAGTGGGTGCCCAAGCTCTACTCGGCCAGCAGGAAGCACGAGTTCCCGGGGGACCAGCAGTTCGACGCGCTCGACCGCGAGCTGTTCACCGAGCTCCAGCAGGCATCGGTGCCCTCCGAGCACCTGCTGCCGGGGCCGGACGGCCTGCGCGACCTGGTGCATACCTGGAGCTGGGTGATCACCCGGTCCCAGGCCGAACGGGACGCCATCGACGACCGGATCCGCATCCTGATCAGCCAGTACGCCGAGCTGCAGGCTCCGGTGGTGGCGTTTCGGCAGCGCACCGAGGTGCTCTGGCAGCACCGGCGCTGACGCTCAGGTGTTGCGTTCGAAGATCAGCCGGAGCCCGAGCAGGGTCAGGTCAGGCTCGTGCCGGCGGACCGTCTCGGCGTGCTCGACGACCAGTGAGGCCAGTCCGCCGGTGGCGATCACCTCGACCGAGCCCGGCGCGTCGGGTACCAGGCTCGCCGCGATCCGCCTGACCAGGCCGTCCACCTGGCCGGCGAAGCCGTAGAGGATGCCCGACTGCAGGGCTTCCACGGTGTTCTTGCCGATCGGGGACCGCGGTGCGATCAGCTCGACCTTGCGCAGCTGCGCCGCCCGGGCGGCCAGCGCGTCGAGGGAGATCTCGATCCCCGGGGCCAGCGCGCCGCCGAGGAACTCCCCCTTGCCGCTGACCACGTCGAAGTTCGTGGAGGTGCCGAAGTCCACCACGATGGCCGGGCCGTTCACCAGGTGAAAGGCCGCCAGGGTGTTGACGATCCGGTCCGCGCCGACCTCCTTGGGATTGTCGAACAGCAACGCCACCCCGGTCTTGATCCCCGGTTCCACCAGCACGGTCGGCACTCCTGGCCAGTACCGGCTCAGCATCGCCCGCAGTTCCCGCAACGCCGCCGGCACCGTCGAGCAGCCCGAGATCCCGGTCACCGCGACGTCCTGCAGCAGTCCCGTGAAGGTCAGCATCAGCTCGTCGGCGGTGTTGCGGGCATCGGTCTTCACCCGCCACGAGTGCATCAGCCGATCACCCTCGAAGATGCCCAGCACCGTATTGGTGTTGCCGATGTCGATGGCCAGCAGCATCAGCCGTCAGCTCCAACCGGCGGCCGGACCCCGGCATCCGGGCCGGCCAGGTCCAGCCCGATGTCGAGCACCGGCGCAGAATGGGTCAGCGAGCCGACCGCGAGGTAGTCCACCCCGGTCCCGGCGACGGCGGCGGCGACCTGAAGGCTCAGCCCGCCGGAGGCTTCCAGCTTGACCCGGCCACCGGTGCCGGCCGCCAGCGCGACGCAGCTGCGCAGTTCGGCGAGGTTCATGTTGTCGAGCAGGATCAGCTCGGCGCCGGCCTCGATCGCCTCCTCGCACTGGGCCACCGTGTCCACCTCGATCTCCACCGGGAGTTCCGGAACGGCCGCGCGGACCAGCTCGAAGGCCTTGCCCACCGAGCCGGCGGCGGCGATGTGGTTGTCCTTGACCAGCGCGGCATCCGAGAGTGACATCCGGTGGTTGACGCCGCCTCCGCAGCGCACCGCGTACTTCTGCAGGGCCCGCAAGCCCGGCAGGGTCTTTCGGGTGTCACGGATGCTGGCGCCCGAGCCACGGATGATGTCGGTCCAGATCCGGGTGAGGGTGGCCACCCCCGACAGGTGGGTGAGCAGGTTCAGCGCCGTCCGCTCGGCGGTGAGCAGGTCGCGGACCGGCCCCGACACGCTCAGCAGCACCTGGCTCGGACGCACGACGCTGCCGTCGGTGGCCAGCAGCTGTACCCGTACCCGGCCCTGGCCGACCGCCGCGAAGACGTAGCCGGCCACCGCGACGCCCGCGAGCACCCCGGCCTCGCGCGGCACTACCTGGGCCCGGCCCTGCTGGTCAGCCCCGATGGTGGCCACGCTGGTGACATCCGGGCCGTCGGCCAGATCCTCGGCCAGCGCCCGGTCCACCACGTCGGCCACCATCGCCGTGCTCAGACCGGTCGCCTGCAGGGCGTCCAGTATCAGGGGATCGATCGATCGCTCTTCGCGCGAGCGCTCATCGCTGGATTCGCTGCGCTCCTCGCTGCGATGCTCGCTCATGGTCCGTCCTCATGGGTGTCGAAGGTAGGACGCCGGTGGGACGCAGGCGTCGGGAGGTAGTCGGTAGAGATGGTGCCGTCCGGTCCGAGCCGCAGATCGAGGTGGCCGCACCAATGCTGGTCGTCACGCTCGGGGCAGTCCTCGCGCCAGTGCGCGCCCCGGGTCTCGGCGCGGCGGCTGGCCGCGGCCACCAGCGCGCTGGCCACCGTGAGCAGGTTGGTGGCCTCCCAGGACTCGGTGCGCGGTTCGCTGCTGCGCTGGGCGGCGAGCTTCTGCAAGCTGCCGGCGGCCCGGGCCAGGCCCGCGGCGTCGCGGATCACCCCGGCATCGGCGGACATCTCCTGCTGCAGGGAGCGCCTGATCCCGGCCGCGGCGATGCCGCTGCTGCGCACGTCGATGCCCAGCTCCACCAGCGGCGCGCCGGCCGGCACGGTGCTCAGCACGTCGGCCGCGATCCGCCGGGCGAAGACCAGGCCTTCCAGCAGCGAGTTCGAGGCCAGCCGGTTGGCGCCGTGCACTCCGGTGCAGGCCGCCTCCCCGCAGGCGTAGAGCCCAGCTACCGAGGTACGGCCGGCGAGGTCGGTGGCGATTCCCCCGGAGGCGTAGTGGCAGGCCGGCGCGACCGGGATCAGGTCATTCACCGGGTCCAGGCCGAGCGACGTCAGGGTGGCCAGGATGGTCGGGAACCGGACCCGCCACTTCTCCGCACCGAAATGCCGGGCGTCCAGCCAGACGTGCTCGGCACCGGTCTCGCGCATCCGGCGCAGGATGGCCTTGGCCACCACGTCGCGCGGGGCCAGGTCGGCCAGTTCGTGCTGGCCCTGCAGGAACCGGACCCCCTGGTTGTCGAGCAGCACCGCGCCCTCGCCCCGGACCGCCTCGCTGACCAGCGGCTGCTGCCCGGCCGCGGTGCCGCCGAGCCACAGCACGGTCGGGTGGAACTGCACGAACTCCAGGTCGCGGATCACCGCCCCGGCGCGCAGCGCCGCCGCCACGCCGTCGCCGGTGGAGACCGGTGGGTTCGTGGTGGCGGCGTAGACCTGGCCGATGCCACCGGTGGCCAGCACGAAGGCTCGGGCGCGCACCGCGCCGACGCCGTCGAGCTGCCCCTCGCCCATCACGTGCAGGGTGACCGCGCCGACCCCGCCGGTGGCGGTGGGCAGCAGGTCCAGCACCAGCGCGTGCTCGATCACCTCGATGCCGGGTGTGGCCAGCACGGCCGCGACCAGCGCCCGCTCGATCTCGGCTCCGGTGGCATCACCGCCGGCGTGCGCGATCCGGTCGGCGTGATGACCGCCCTCCCTGGTCAGCGACAGCTCACCGGTGCTGGAGCGATCGAAGCGGGTGCCGAGCTCGATCAGCTCCCGGACAGCCCGCGGCCCCTCCTCGACCAGCACCCGGACGGCCTCGACGTCACAGATCCCGACACCGGCCACCAGGGTGTCCTGCAGGTGCGCCTCGGCGCTGTCGTCAGGCCCGAGCGCTGCCGCGATGCCGCCCTGGGCCCACCGGGTGGACCCGGCCGCCAGCACGTCCTTGGTCACGACCAGCACCCGGAGACCCGAGCCGGCCGGTGGGCCGGCGGCGATCCGCAGAGCCGTGGTGAGCCCGGCGATCCCGGAGCCCACCACCACCACGTCGGTCTCGACGATCCAGCCCGGTGCCGGGGCCAGCAATCGCTGCGGAAGGTTCATCGGCCCGGCTCTTTCATCGGCCCAGCTCTTTCATCGGCGCAGCTCTTTCATGGGCGCAGCTCTTTCATGGGCGCAGCTCCACGGCGACGTTGTCGATCAGCCGGATGGAGCCGACCCGGGCCGCGACCAGCAACCTGGCGGGCCCTTGTTCCGGTGCCGGCCCCAGCTCTGGATCCCGCAGCTCCAGGTAGTCCACGTCCACTCCTTCGGCGCCGGCCAGCACCTCGCGGGCCGCGGCCAGCACCGCGGCGGCGGAGCCGGCAGCGTCGCGACCGGCCATCAGCGCGGCACTCAAGAACCGGGCGCTGGCCCGTTCGGACGTCGAGAGCAGCACGTTACGGCTCGACAGCGCCAGACCGTCGGGCTCCCGGACGGTCGGCACCGAGATCACCTCAACCCCCTGGCCCAGATCGCGAACCATCCGCCGGATGAGCATCAGCTGCTGGTAGTCCTTCTCGCCGAAGAACGCCCGGGCCGGCCGGACGGCGGCGAACAGCTTGGTGACCACCGTGAGGACGCCATCGAAGTGACCGGGCCGGTTCGGGCCCTCCAACTGGGCGGCCAGCGCGCCGGCGGTGACCCAGACCTGGGCCGGGCCGCCCGGATAGACCTCATCGACCTCCGGCGCCCACACCAGATCCACCCCGTGCTGCTCGCACAGTGCCAGATCCTCCCCCAGCCGGCGCGGATAGCGTTGCAGGTCACCGGCCTGGTGGAACTGCATGGGGTTGACGAAGATGCTGGTGACCACCGCGGCACAGCCGGCCCGAGCCGCGTCGATCAGTGCCAGGTGGCCGGCGTGCAGGGCGCCCATCGTCGGGACCAGGCCCACGGTCGCCTCCGTCCCCGACTGCTCGCCCAACCGCGCCCGGGCCGCGGCCAGCTCGTCGCGGGTCCGGACCAGCCGGGTCACCGGCTGTCGCCTTCGGCCTGCTCGATGCCTTCGAGCAGGTCGGCACACTGCAGCCGGGTCAGCCGGCCCGCCGCGTGGGCGCGCTGCATGGTGCGCAAGGCCATCGCGAGGTAGGGCTGCAGGTAGGCGGTGCCCCGCAGCGCTCGAATGTGGGCCTCCAGGGTGCCACGGTCCCCCCGGGAGACCGGGCCGGTCAGCGCCTCGTCGGCCAGCCGCAGCGCGTTGTCCAGGGATGCCCCCAGCAGTGGCGCGAGCAACCGGGTGGGGTCCTCGACCCCGACGGAGGCGAGCACGTCGCGGGAGTCGTTGACCAGGGTCACCAGATGGTTGGAGCCCATCGACAGGGCGGCGTGATAACCCGGCCGGGCAGCCTCCGGCACCCAGACCGGCTCGCCGCCGAGCTCGAGCACCAGGGTCTCGGCCACCGGACGGAACTCCTCCGAGGCCGTGACACCGAAGGCGGCGCCGTCCAGGCGCTGCAGGTCCTCCGGGCGTCCGGCGAAGGTCATCACCGGGTGCAGCGCCATGCCGACCACGCCGGCACTGACCGCCGGGTCGAAGATCGCGATGCCACTGGCCCCGGAGGTGTGGACCGCCAGCTGGCCGACCTGCCAGGCGCCGGTGGCCGCCAGTCCCTGGATCAACCCGGCAAGCTCGCTGTCCGGGACCGTCAGCAACACCAGATCGGCCTGGCCCACCGCCTCGTCGGCGGGCACCAGCGGCACGCCGGGCAGCAACCGGTCAGCCCGCCGCTGCGAATCGGCGCTGACGCCGGTACCGGCCACCACCCGGTGCCCGACCCGCCCGAGTGCCGCCCCGAGCACCGATCCCACCCGGCCGACTCCGACGACGGCAACCCGCAACCGCGGGGCGTCACCGGACTGGATCACGGCGTTGAGCCTAGTAGGCCGGGCGACCTGGGCTGGTGGCGGTGAGCCGGCAGCCGGTGGGAATGTCCGCTTCGGAAGCGGATCCGCGCTGAGTCGGCTAGGTTCACCGGCTGTGGACGACCTGCAGGCCACCGTTGCCCGAGCCGCTGACCAGGCCGGTTCGCACAGCACCGCTCCGGCGCTGCTGCTGCAAGCTGCCGCGGCTCTGGGAAAGCTGGCCGAACTCGCGAATGCGGCGACCGAGGGCGGCCGGCGGCCGTTCCGGATCCCGCCGGACTGGCAGCCGGAGCTGTCCCGACTGGCCTATCTGGTGTACCTGCTGGCTGATCAGACGGCGGTCGACATCGACGCGACGGTGCGATCGCTGGCCCGCGGGGTCATCGAGGTCAGTCAGGTCCGCGACGCGGCCACCGACCTGCGCGTGCAGGCGGCGGACGGGCGCGACAGCAGCTGGTTCTGAACGGGTCAGCCGTCGGCTCGGGCGAACCGGTCTGGCGAATCGCCGCCGGCCCGGCGCCTGCCCTGATAGCGGGGGTCCGACGGCTCGGGATCCGCGGCGCGGCGCCGGCCCGCCCGCCGCTCGGCGTCGGACTGGTCCGGTAGCTCGGCAGCCGGCGGCGGGAACTCGACGAGCTCGGCATCGACGATCCCGGCGGCCTGCCGCTCCGGCCGAGCCGGCGTGCTGGTGGCTGCCGCGCGGGCCGGTGCCGCCAGGCCTTGCGGGTTGGCCGCTGCCAGCCGGCGGATCTCGTGCTGCAGCGCCTCCAGGTCCGAACCGATCACCCGGGTGGTCTCGATCCGCTCCAGGCGGAGCTGGCCACCGAGCTTGTCGACCACTTCGGCGCGCAGCGCGGCGACCTCCTCGCGCAGCGGGGCCAGCTGCTCGGACAGCACCCGTTCGATGTCGCGGCGCAGCGAGATCTCCAGCTTCAGTTCCGATTCCTGCCGCGCCGCGGCGTCACGTGCGAGCTGCAGTTCACCGAACTGGCGTAGCTCGATCTCCTGGGCGAAGTACGCCTGCCGGGCCGTCTCCAACTGCTCGTGTTGCCCCGCGACCAGCTGGAGCTGGGCCTCGTGCAGCTCCGCCGCCCGGGATCGGACCTCAGCAAGCTCGGCCTCGGATGTCTGATCAGACTCGCCGTGCCTGGTAACGACGAGCAGGCAGGCAGCCAGCAGTGCCGACCACAGCCCGAGCAGCACGCCGAGCTGCAGCTGCTTCTGGCTGGTGCCGAACACGACAAGGCACAGGGCCGCCGCGCCGAGCGCTGCAGCGGCCGTGACAGCCGCTAGGCGCGGCACACCCCGCAACGTCCAGGACGTAGCGGAGCGCGGCATATCGGCGAGTGTAGGCCTGCACACGGTCACCGCAATCCGCAACTCGGGTAGGGCTGCGTGCAGCCACCACCGGTCTCAAACCGGGTCAGCGGCGACCGTGCTGCGGGTCGATGCCGGCCCGTTCCAGCACCAGGCCGGCCACCAGCAACGCCGCGCTCACCGCCAGCACCAGATAGCCGACCCGAAGGTCGTGCCCGGCGGTGTTGGCCTGCCCGGACGACGGCAGCAGCTTCAGCACCAATGCCGCCGCAGCCCCGCCCACCACCGCCGCCACCAGTGCGCTGGCCTTGCCCAGGGCGACGGCGCGAGCGATCGCCAGCGCGGTCATCGGCTTTGCCTGCGGCTGGTGCCGCACCGCCGCCCGCACCCGGCGGGCGATCACCAGCTCGGCGATGGCCAGCGCCGCGATCGGCACCGCGATGAACCATTGGAACGGCGGCAGCGACTCGTAGCTGATCCGCAGCAGCGCATAGCTGAGGCCACCGGCCAGCACCAACGGAATCAGCAGGTCGGCGAGCCCGGTCCGGCGCATCATGGCCGCAGCTCGGCGCCCGGCAGCAGCCGCACGGCCGCCACCTCCTCCGCGGGCAGCGCCTGCATCAGCTCCAGCACCGATCCCCGGCCCGGCAGCTGGGCCTCCGGGTCGACCGACCACCACGGCACCAGAACGAAGGCCCGCTCGGCAGCCCGCGGATGCGGCAGGGTGAGCACCGGGTCCTCGCTGACCACGCCGTCGACGGTGATCACATCCACGTCCAGGGTGCGCGGGCCCCAGCGCTGCTCCCGGGTGCGGCCGGCCGCCTGCTCGCAGGCCTGGGCCCGCTCCAGCCAGTCGGCCGGACTCGCCTCGGGGTCGCTGACCAGCAGCACGGCGTTGAGGAACGGCTGCTGGCGCACCGGCCCCCAGGGCGGGGTCTGGAAGACCGGCGAGGCCGCGGTCAGGTACGGCGCGAGTCCCGAGACGGCCGAGCGCAGCTGGGCCAGCCGGTCCCCGATATTCGACCCGATCGACAGCACCGCGCTGCTCATCCGGTGGGCCTGCCACTCGTCGGGGGATCCGTGCGGGCCCGCCGGATCGTCACCGAGACGTCGGCGAAGCTCAGCGGGATCGGCGCCTGCGGCTTGTGCACGATGACGGTGGCGGCCGCCACCCGGGTATCGGACAGGCACACCCGGCACAACCGGTCGGCCAGCGTCTCCAGCAGGTTCACCGGTTCTCCGGCGATCACGGCGGCCAGCGCCCCGGCCAGCTCGCCGTAGTGCACCGTGTCGGCCAGGTCGTCGCTGGCAGCCGCCGCCGTGGTGTCGAACTCGAGCTCGACGTCGACGACGAAGTCCTGCCCGTCCGCGCGCTCGAAGTCGAACACCCCGTGATGCCCGCGGACCCGCAGCCCGGTGAGGGTGATCCGGTCCGCTGGCGCACGGTAGCCCGGGTTGGGGCCGGTCATCGCACGCCCCGGATCGCCGCGGCCACCAGCGCGGCATCGACATTGGCCGCCACCTCATGCACCCGCACGCCCCAGACCCCGTGCAGCGCGGCGAACATGGTGAGTGCGGTGGTGGCGGCCTCCCGTCCGGAGGTCGGCCTGGGGGTGCCGTCGGCGTCGGCCAGCAACGAGCCGAGGAACGACTTGCGCGAGGACCCGACCAGCACCGGCAGCCCGGTGCCGGTGAAAGCCTCCAGATGGGCCAGCAGCGACCAGTTGTGGCCGGCCCGCTTGGCGAATCCGATACCGGGATCGAGCACCAGCTGGGAGGCGGCGACGCCGGCGGCCAGCGCCTGCTCGACCCGGGCCAGCAGCTCGGCACGCACCTCGGCCACCACGTCGCCGTACTGGGCCAGCTCGGCCATGTTCGCCGAGTGCCCACGCCAGTGCATCAGCACCCACGGGCAACCGGCATCACGGACCACCCGTGCCATGTCCGGATCGCCGAGACCGCCGGAGACGTCGTTGACGATCCGCGCCCCGGCGGCCAGCGCCTGCTCGGCGACCGCCGCCCGGTAGGTGTCGACACTGACCGCCAGGCCGGCGGCGGCCAGCTCGCCGATCACCGGCAGCACCCGACGGGCCTCTTCGGCAGCGGGCACCCGGAGCGCGCCGGGGCGGGTCGACTCGCCGCCGACATCGATCAGGTCGGCACCCTCGCCGGTCATCCGCAGCGCGTGTGCCACGGCGCTGTCCAGGTCGGCGTAGCGGCCGCCGTCGGAGAACGAGTCCGGCGTCACGTTCAGCACGCCCATCACGATCAGCCGATCGCTGCGAACCGGTAAGCCCGACGGCCCGGTCATTGCCCGAGGATGAGGCTCATCGCCTCGGCCCGGGTGCGCGGATCGCTCTTGAAGATGCCCCGGACCGCCGAGGTCATGGTGCGGGTTCCGGGCTTGCGGATGCCGCGCATGGCCATGCACAGGTGCTCGGCCTCCACCACCACGATCACGCCGCGCGGCTCCAGCCTGCGCATCACGGCGTCGGCGACCTGGGCGGTCAAGCGTTCCTGCACCTGGGGGCGCTTGGCGTAGAGGTCCACCAGCCGGGCCAGCTTGGACAGCCCGGTCAGCCGGCCCTCCACGCCCGGGACGTAGCCGACCGCCGCGGTGCCGTGCCAGGTCACCAGGTGATGCTCGCAGGTGGAGTACAGCGGGATCTGCTTGACCAGCACCAGCTCGTCGTGGTTCTCGTCGAACGTGGCCTGCAGCACGTCGTCGGGCTCGGCGTGCAGGCCGGCGAAGATCTCGACGTAGGAACGCGCGACCCGGGCCGGGGTGTCACGCAGGCCTTCCCGGTCGGGATCCTCCCCGATGGCCAGCAGCAGTTCGCGGACGGCAGCCTCAGCCCGGGCCAGATCGACTTCGCTCATCCAGTGCGGCTCATCCAGCGGGCCGGCCGGACAGCTCAGCGATGATCATCGCCTTGCCCGAAGGGCCAGTGGGATCGGCCCGACCGTCCGGGATCGACGGTGGGCAGCTGCTGGGTCTCCTGGTCCTCCGCACCTCGGCGCGAGCCGTTGTCAGAGTGCGAGCCGTTGTCAGAGTGCGAGCCGTTGTCAGAGCGTGGGCCCTTGTCCAGGCGCGAGCCCTTGTCCATGCGCGGGCCCTGGCCCGAGGGCACCGAGGCACCCGAGGACGGATAGCCCGCATCCAGCGGCGGGTAACTCTGCGGCGGCGGGTAGCCCGGCGACTGCGGGTAGCCCGGGGCCGGCGGGTAGCTGACCGGCTGCGGGCGAGGGTCGGCGACGGCCTCCTGCGGCTGCTGGTAGCTGCCGGAATAACCGGCCGCGGGCTGCGGCTCGATCTCGGGCGCTCCGTGCTTGGCCAGGCCGTTGGACGACCCGTTGGACCGGACCGTCGACGGGATCTCGATCGGCGGCCGGTCGGACGGGGCGCGCTTGCCGAAGCCGGCGAAGGTGCTGTGCGGCGGGCGCTTGTGCACCGGTGCCAGGATCCGCTCCAGGTCCTCCTTGTTCAGGGTCTCCCGTTCGGCCAGCTCCAGCACCAGCTGGTCCAGCACGTCGCGGTACTGCACCAGGATTTCCCACGCCTCGTCGTGCGCGGCCTCGATCAGCGCCCGGACCTCCTCGTCGATCCAGGCAGCGATCTCCTCGGAGTAGTCACGCTGGTGCCCGTAGTCGCGGCCCAGGAACGGCTCCGAGTCGGAGGTGCCGTACTTCACCGCGCCGAGCTTGGCGCTCATGCCGTACTCCGTGACCATCGAGCGGGCCAGCGAGGTGGCCTTCTCGATGTCGTTGGAGGCACCGGTGGTGGGCTCGTGGAACACCAGCTCCTCGGCGGCGCGGCCGCCGAGGGCGTAGACCAGCTGGTCCAGGATCTCGGCCCGGGTCTGGGTGTAGCGGTCCTCCAGCGGCAGCACCAGGGTGTGACCGAGCGAGCGGCCGCGCGGCAGGATCGTGACCTTGTGCACCGGGTCGAGGTTGGGCATTGCCCAGGCAGCCAGCGCATGGCCGCCCTCGTGGTAGGCGGTGACGCGCTTCTCCTTGTCACTCATCGCCCGGGTCTTGCGCTCGGGGCCGGCGATGACCCGGTCGATGGCCTCTTCCAGAGCCTCGGTGGTGATCAGCCGGCCGTTCTGGCGGGCGGTCAGCAGCGCGGCCTCGTTGATGACGTTGGCGAGGTCGGCGCCGGTGAAGCCGGGGGTGCGGCGGGCGATGACCTGCAGGTCGATGCCGGGCTCGACGGGCTTGCCCTTGGCGTGCACGTCGAGGATCTGCTTGCGGCCGGCCATGTCCGGACGGTCCACAGCGATCTGCCGGTCGAAGCGGCCGGGCCTCAGCAGAGCCGGGTCGAGGATGTCGGGGCGG
>NZ_DASVQG010000364.1:0-3969 GCF_036389215.1 Jatrophihabitans sp. | reverse complement strand
CTCCGGCCCGACGTACTCCTCCGCTGGCGCAGCACCGTGCGTCTTGCCGAACGAGTGACCGCCCGCGATCAGCGCGAAGGTCTCCTCGTCGTTCATCGCCATCCGGGCGAAGGTGTCGCGGATGTCCCGCGCGGCGGCCAGCGGGTCCGGGCGGCCGTTGGGCCCCTCGGGGTTGACGTAGATCAGGCCCATCTGGACGGCGCCGAACGGGCCGGTGAGCTCACGGTCACCGCTGTAGCGCTCGTCGCCGAGCCAGGTGTCCTCCGGGCCCCAGAAGATCTCCTCCGGTTCCCAGATGTCCTCACGGCCGAAGCCGAAGCCGAAAGTCTGGAAGCCCATCGACTCCAGCGCGCAGTTGCCGGCGAAGACCAGCAGGTCGGCCCAGGAGATCTTCTTGCCGTACTTCTGCTTGACGGGCCAGAGCAGCCGGCGTGCCTTGTCGAGGTTCGCGTTGTCCGGCCAGCTGTTGAGCGGGGCGAACCGCTGCGCGCCCTGGCCGCCACCGCCCCGGCCGTCCTCGATCCGGTAGGTGCCCGCGGCGTGCCAGGACATCCGGATGAACAGCGGACCGTAGTGGCCGTAGTCGGCCGGCCACCAGTCCTGGGAGGTCGTCATGACCTCGAAGATGTCACGTTTCAGGGCCTCGACGTCGAGGGAGGAGAACTCCTCGGCATAGTTGTAGTCCTCGCCCATCGGGTTGGACCGGGGCGAGTGCTGGTGCAATACCTGCAGGTTCAGCTGGTTGGGCCACCAGTCCTGGTTGGTCCTCGGCCGATGCGCGGCTGGCTGCGGGGAGGGGATTACCGGGTTCTCGCTTTCGGACACGTGGTCGCTCTCCTGTCTGGCTATCTCTGGTGTTGACTGGTTTGCTTTCGGGTCTTCGGCCGGGCGCGTCAGCCGCCTTCGACCGCCGCTGTCGCCGCCGCTGTCGCCGACGTTGCGGCGACGCACACCGGGCACAGGCCCCAGTAGACGACCTCGGCCTCGTCGATTCTGAAGCCCTGGTCGTTCGAGGCGGTCAGGCAGGGGGTCTCACCGACGGCGCAATCAACGTCGGCGATGATGCCGCAGGAACGGCACACGACGTGGTGGTGGTTGTCGCCGACCCGCGCCTCGTAGCGGGCCACCGAGCCCGACGGCTCGATGCGCCGCACCAGGCCCGCGGCGGTCAGCGCGCGCAACACGTCGTAGACGGCCTGGTGGGACACCGTGGCCAGGTGCTCGCGCACGGCTGCGATGATCGAATCGGTGTCGGCATGCGGGCGCTGGTGCACCGCGGTCAGCACCGCTACCCGAGGACGCGTCACCCGCAGATCCGCTCCGCGCAGCATGCGCTCGAAGTCCGACACGGTGGGCACGCCCCGGAGTCTGGACTACTTTCTGGAATCAATCAAGTACGAGGCCTGCCACTCGAGGTGTTCATCGGAGGTGGAGGTGCTGGGGGTTTCAGGTGCTAGTCACACGGCGGGTCAGGAGGTGTGCGCCTCGACCAGTTCAGGTGCGGGTGCGGCCGCCCGCCCGGCCGGCGCGGTCCGCGGCCTGCCCAGGGCGATCATGACCGCGACGGCGGTCAACGCTCCGGTGACGACGACCGCCGAGGGTGCGTGCAACAGCGCGAGCGCGGATCCCATCAGCACGCCGGAGATGATCGGACGGGTCACCGTGGGCGAAGCCTGCGCGGACATCCGGGCCCCCAGGTAGACCGCCGGGATGGCGCCGATCAGCAGGGACGTGGTCACCGAGAGCCGCACGTCGCCGAAGAGCAGGTGGCCCAGGGCCGCGGAGGCGACGAGCGGGATGGCCTGGACGATGTCGGTGCCGACCAGCTGCTTCGGCGACAGCCGCGGGTACGCCAGTAACAGCAGGGCGATGACCAGCGAGCCGGCGCCTACCGAGGTCATGCCGACCGCCAGGCCACCGATGACGCCGATGGCCACCGTGCGGACCGGCTTCACCACCAACTCCGGGGCGGGACGCCGCGCCACTGACCGGCGGTCGATCAGCTGCCGCAGGACCGTGCAGGACAGCGATGCCAGCAGCGCGATCCCGATGGCGATCTTCAGGTTGGACTGCACGCGGCCGCCATGACCGATGCTTGCGATGATCAGGGACCCGATGAACGCCGAGGGCACCGCGCCCAGCGCGAGCCAGGTCAGCAAGCCCATCTGCACCGTGCGCCTGCGCAGGTGGACCGCGGCGCCCACCGGCTTCATCACCAGACTGGTCACGAGGTCGCTGGAGATGGCTGCCAACGGCGGAACATTGAAGATCAGGACCAGCACCGGGGTGAGCAACGCGCCGCCACCCATACCGGTGAGCCCGACGAGCAGGCCGACCAAGGCACCGGCGAGGGCGAGGGTGTAATCAAGATGCATGCTGGCTGCGCTTTCCGGGAGTGGAACTACAGTGGCGACCGGTTACAGACCCGACCGACACCCAGCCGTCGCCAATCGCATCAAATCCACGTGCAGCCGCCGCACCAGCACAACGCCGGCCAGATCGGACACGAGAGACGAAGACACATCTTCCAGGGTCGCTCGCCGTGCCACCGTTGTCAACTAATCCTGTAGGAATGCAACGCGCTATAAACGGGACTGCCGGTGGCCGGGCCACTGAAGCGATCCAGCCGCGGCAGCCAGGGCCTGGCGGGCGAGGTCACGACTGCGATGCCGGACCCAGCTCCCTGCGGACCACTACCCGGTTCTTCGACGGCCGGCGCACCACGGTGAAGCCCTGCGAGGTGAAGACCGTCTCATCATTCACCTGCTTGTCCGAGCCCGAGTGCGCTCCGCCGGCGGCGAAGGGAAACCCTTCGACGGCGCGGGCGCCGTGCTCGCGGGCCAGGTCGACGGCGGCCCCGAGCAGGCCGGCGGTAATTCCTGAGCGTCGGCGATCGGGGCGGGTGAAGAAGCATGGCACCAGCCACACGATGTCGTCCTCAGCCGCATCCCGGCCGGCGTAGGTGGGCGTCCGGACGCCACGGACGAAGCGCGACCGCGGGCCCACGGCGCACCACCCGACCGTTTGGTCACCGTCGAGAGCCAGGATGCCCATCGGCTCCCGGCCGGCTCGGGCTTCGGCGGTGAATGCCGCTTTGTTTCCCTGGCCGCCGTTGGCGTGGAACTCCTTGACCGGTATCAGGAACCACATGCACCAGCACGCCTCAGCCGTCTGGTTGGTGGCGAACAGCTCGTCCAAGGTGGGGATCAGATCCAGCTCGAAGGGCCGGTAGCTGATTGTTGTCATACCGCGGGGACAGCTCCTCGTGAGGTCGGTCTGACCGTGCGGGGTCTGCGAGCGATCTCCGATCGACCTCGCGAACCGCTGGAGGCCCGGATTCCAGGCTGTAGATGGTGGGCGATACTGGGATCGAACCAGTGACCCCTGCCGTGTGAAGGCAGTGCTCTCCCGCTGAGCTAATCGCCCCGCACGCCGTCTGACTTCGACGGTGCGGCCGAACCTGGGCTAGCTTACATGGCGCCCGCCCGGCTCCGAAGGCACCCGCCGCCCTGCTCCCGGGACACCGGCCGGGGCTCAGCGCAGTGTCTGCCAGCCGACGTACGCGAACCCGGCCAGCACCAACAGCCCCAGTAGCCCCAACAGCAGCCGCACCAGCAGCGACTGGCGTTTCGCCCAGTCCGTCCACTGGCGCAGCAACCGGCGCCCGTACCGCAGCAGCCGATAAGCCCAGTGGAACTCGGTGGCCCAGACCGCCAGCCCCACGAACACCAGCGCCCAGCCCGGCCCCGGCAGCGGGATCAGCAGCAACCCGATCACCACGATGACACCGCCGATCGTGCCGATCAGCAGCTTCCAGATCATCGCGCCGCCGGGCACGCACCGAACCCGGTCCCGGACCGGCCGCAGCCACCTGGGCGGCCGCGGCTCGAAGTGCTCAGCGGGCTTGTGGTCGTCCAGCCTGGTGCCCCCAGCCGGTTTGTCAGCCACCTACGCTCCGCTCATCCCTGC
>NZ_DASVQG010000363.1:0-24185 GCF_036389215.1 Jatrophihabitans sp. | reverse complement strand
GAAGGGCGAGCGGATCGTCTACATCCGCACGCTGATCTCCGGCGGCAAGGGCAGCGAGTCCGGACGGGCCATCGACACGATCTCCAACACCGGGCAGTACCTGTAGCGATATCTCCTTGAGCCCACCCGCAATGATGTGCGGGTGAGTGGTTGGCGGGCGCGGCTGCGAGCCCTGGCTATCGATCTGGGGCCGCTGCGCCGCCACCGGGACTTCCGGCTGCGCACGATAGCCGCCAGCGTGTCCAGCTTCGGCGCGTTCTTCACGATGATCGCGGTACCGATCCAGATCAAGCAGCTGACCGGCTCCACGGTGGCGGTAGGTCTGGTCGGCGCCGTCGAGTTCATCCCGATCGTCGCCGTCGGGCTGCTCGGCGGGGCGATCGCCGACCGGTTCGACCGCCGCACGGTGGTGCTGATCTCCGAGCTCGGGGCGCTGGCCTGCACGCTGGTGCTGCTGGTGAACTCGCTGCTGCCGCACCCGGAGTTGTGGGTCATCTACGTGGTGGCAGCCGGCGCCGTCTCGGCCGACGCGATGCAGCGGCCCAGCCTGGATGCGATGCTGCCGCGGTACGTGCCACACGCCGAGATCCCGTCGGCGAGCATGGCGAACAACCAGGCCTGGGGGCTGGCCAACATCGCCGGCACCGTCCTCGGCGGGGTGCTGGCCAGCGTCAACATCAGCCTTGCCTACACCGTGGACGTGGCCAGCTTCGCAGTCTCGCTGCTGGTGTTCCTCCGGCTCAGCCCGCTGCCCAGGACCCTGGGCACCGTGGTTCCCGGCGTCCGGGCGACGCTGGGCAGCGTCGGGGAGGGCATCCGGTATGCGGCCGGGCGCAAGGACCTGCTCGGCACCTACCTGATCGACACGATCGCCATGATGACGGCGATGCCGGTGGCGCTGTTCCCGTTCTTCGCCGCCGAGCTGAACGCCCCGCACGCGATCGGCCTGCTGTACGCGGCGGACTCGGTGGGCGCGCTGGTGGCCGGCGCGCTGTCCGGGTGGGTCCGCCGGGTGCACCGGCACGGCCTGGCCATCATCGTCGCGGCGCTGTGCTGGGGGGCGTCGATGGGGCTGGCCGGCCTGATGCCGAACCTGGGCCTGGTGCTGGTGCTGCTGGCCTGCGCCGGGGCCGCCGACATGGTCTCGGGCACCTTCCGCGGAGTGATCTGGGACCAGACCATCCCCGACGAGCTGCGCGGCCGGCTGGCCGGCATCGAGCTGCTGTCCTACTCGATCGGCCCGACCCTGGGCAATGCCCGGGCGGGGTTCATGGCGGTCGGCGGGATCCGGTTCGCCATCGCCGGTGGTGGCCTGATGTGCGTGCTCGGGGTCGGCGCGGCGGCAGCGGCGCTGCCCCGGTTCCGCTCCTACGACAGCCGCACCGATGAGTTCGTGCGTGCCGAGAAGGAGCGGCGCGGCGCCCTCAGGGCCAGCAGCACTACTCCGCCGAGCGGCCCGAGCACGTAGCCTTGCTGCATGAGCGAGCATCGCAGTGAGCGCCGGCGAGTGATGAGCGCTCGCGCCAAGGGCCAGGGGGACTCATGAGCGAGCATCGCAGTGAGCGCCAGCGAGCGATGAGCGCTCGGGCGAAGAGCCAGGGAGACGCATGAGCGTCACCCGGGTGATGGGCACCGAGGTCGAGTACGGGATCAGCCTGCCCGGCAACCCCAATGCCAACGCGATGCTGCTGTCGGCGCAGGTGGTCAACGGCTACGCCTCGCTGCTGCCCGGAGGCCGCCGCCGGCGCCCGGGCTGGGACTTCGAGGAGGAGTCGCCGCTGCGCGATGCCCGCGGCTTCGACCTGTCCGGCCCGAACAACGTCGCCGAGCAGTTCCTCGACGACGAGGAGGACGCCGGCCTGGCCAACGTGGTGCTGCCCAACGGCGCCCGGCTCTACGTCGACCACGCCCACCCGGAGTACTCCACTCCGGAGGTCACCTCGCCGCTGGACGTGGTCCGGTTCGACAAGGCCGGCGAGCTGGTGATGACGGCAGCGGCCCGGCAGGTCGAGCGGCTCAGCGGCACCACCATCACGCTGTACAAGAACAACACCGACAACAAGGGTGCCTCCTACGGCGCGCACGAGAACTACCTGATGAGCCGGCAGACCCCGTTCTCCTCGATCGTCAGCCAGCTCACCCCGTTCTTCGTCACCCGCCAGGTGGTCTGCGGGGCCGGCCGGGTCGGCATCGGCCAGGACGGTCACCAGCACGAGTTCCAGATCAGCCAGCGGGCGGACTTCTTCGAGGTCGAGGTGGGGCTGGAGACCACCCTGAAGCGGCCGATCATCAACACCCGGGACGAGCCGCACGCCGACGCCGAGAAGTACCGGCGGCTGCACGTGATCCTGGGCGATGCCAACCTCGCGGAGCTCTCGACGTTTCTCAAGGTCGGCACCACCTCGCTGGTGCTGGCGATGATCGAGGATCGCTGGCTCAGCGACGACCTGAGGATCAGCGAACCCGTGCGCGAGCTGCGCGCGGTCAGCCATGACCCGTCGCTGCGGCACGTCATGCGGTTGCACGACGGCCGGACGGTGACCGCTCTGCAACTGCAGGGGGAGTACCTGGAACGGGCCTCCAAGTACGTCGATGACCGCTGGGGCAGCGATGTCGACCCGCAGACCGCGCAGGTCCTCGCCGAGTGGGAGTCGGTGCTGGCCAGGCTCGCCGAGGACCCGATGTTGCTGGCCGGCGAGCTGGACTGGGTGGCCAAGCTGAGGTTGCTGAACGGCTTCGCCGAGCGCGACCGGCTGGACTGGTCCTCGCCGCGGCTGCACGCCATCGACCTGCAGTACGCCGACATCCGGCCCGGCAAGGGCTTGTTCCACCGGCTCGTCGAGCGCGGTTCGATGCGCACCCTGATCGATCCGGACGAGGCCGTCAGGGCGATGAACTCCCCGCCCACCGACACCCGGGCCTACTTCCGCGGTGAGTGCCTGCGCAGGTACCCCGACGCGGTGGCGGCGGCGTCCTGGGACTCGGTGATCTTCGACGTCGGGCAGCAGTCGCTGGTCCGGGTGCCCACCCTGGAACCGCTGCGGGGATCGCGGGCGCACGTGCAGGAACTGCTTGACCGGTGCCCGACCGCGCAGTCGCTGGTGCAGGAACTGCTTGGCCGTTAACTTCCGCTATGCCGATATTTACAGCCAATTGCAGGTCCGCACGGCAGCACGGCCGGTCGAACTACTAGTGTTCCAGGAGTACTCGCCGCCGGGCGGGTCTGCGGAGGTAATCATGGCCAGTCACGAGGGTGGGCAGTCCCGGCCCGCCAAGCAGCGCGCGGATGTCGACGAGGTAGCCGAGGACACCAGCACCGACGTCGCCGAGCGCCACGAGAAGCTCAGCGACGACGTCGACGCGATCCTGGACGACATCGACGAGGTGCTGGAGACCAACCCTGAGGACTTCGTCCGGAGCTTCGTGCAAAAGGGCGGCCAGTGAGTTCTCCGCACGGCGACAAGACTCATGGACTCCTGCGCTACGCGACCGCTCCCGGCTCGTCGTCCTTCGTCGAGTTCATCTCAGCGGCCGCGGCTGAACTGCTGCCCGGCCACCGGGCGCACACCATGACGGGCTCCGCGACCGCCCCGCAGTCCATCCACGCGACGACGATCGTCGCGGCCACCTTCAACGGCGGCGTGATCATGGCCGGCGACCGCCGGGCCACCATGGGCAACCTGATCGCCCAGCGCGACATCGAGAAGGTCTTCGCCGCCGACGAGTACTCCCTGGTCGGCATCGCGGGGACCGCCGGCATCGCGATCGAGCTGGTCCGGCTGTTCCAGGTGGAACTGGAGCACTACGAGAAGATCGAGGGGACCGCGCTCACCCTCGATGGCAAGGCCAACCGGCTGGCGACGATGATCCGGGGCAATCTAGGCGCGGCCATGCAGGGGCTGGCGGTGGTCCCGCTGTTCGCCGGCTATGACATCGACAGCGCGGCGACCGAAGGCTCGGCCGGCGCCGGCCGGATCTACAGTTACGACGTCACCGGCGGCCGGTACCCGGAGCAGTACTACCACTCGGTGGGCTCGGGCTCGGTGTTCGCCAAGAGCGCGCTGAAGAAGCTCTGGCGCCCGCAACTGAGCGAGGACGAGGCGGTCGCGATCGTCGTCGAGTCCCTCTACGACGCGGCCGACGACGACTCCGCTACCGGTGGCCCGGACCTGACCCGGCGGATCTACCCGGTCGTGTTCACCGCCACCGCCGACGGCACGCGCCGGGTCCCCGACACCAGCCTGGACGCCGTGGTCCGCGCGCTGCTGGACCGCCGGGCGTCGGCGACAGGCTCCTGAGCCACCGGGCGCCGCCGCTGCCAGCTCCTCGACCCTACGAACCGGAGAACATCCATGTCGATGCCGTTCTACGCCTCGGCCGAGCAGATCATGCGCGACCGGTCGGAATATGCCCGCAAGGGGATCGCCCGGGGCCGCAGCGTGGTGGTGCTGACCTACGCCGACGGTGTGCTGTTCGTCGCCGAGAACACCAGCTCGGCATTGCACAAGGTGTCTGAGATCTATGACCGGATCGGCTTCGCGGCGGTCGGCAAGTACAACGAGTTCGAGAACCTGCGGGTCGCCGGCATCCGGCTGGCCGACCTGCGCGGCTATTCCTACGACCGCCGCGACGTCACCGCCCGGGCGCTGGCCAACGCCTATGCCCAGACGCTCGGCTCGATCTTCACCGAGCAGCAGAAGCCCTACGAGGTCGAGCTGTGCGTCGCCGAGGTCGGATCGTCGGCGGCGGATGACCAGCTCTACCGGCTCTCCTACGACGGCACCATCGTCGACGAACCGAACTTCCTGGTGATGGGCGGGCAGGCCGAGACGGTGGCGAACGCGCTCAAACAGTCCTTCCAGGCGGGCATGTCGCTGGCCGACGCGGTGTCGGTCGCGGTCGCGGCGCTCGGCTCGGTCGGTGGCGAGGGGGGTGCGAACCGGGTGCTGGTGGCCGACAGCCTCGAGGTCGCGGTGCTGGACCGTAATCGGGGCAACCGAAAGTTCCGGCGTATCCTCGGTGCCGCGTTGAGCAGCCTGCTGCCCGGCAACGGCACGGCCGATTCCAGCACTGCCACCGGTGGAGGGCCTGCCGAGGGTGCCGGCACGGGCGGCCTGGGCACTGCCGATGAGGGCGCCGGAGCCGACACGCCGCCGACGCCGGCTGAGCCCGACCAGTCCTGACCCGCGGTTCGCCGGCGCCGCTGCCGGTCAGCCGGCCACCACGTCGTCGCCCGAGAGGGTCACCTTCACCTGGGACAGCGGCCGCTGCGCCGGGCCGTGGATGACGTTGCCCGTGGTCGCGTCGAACACCGAGCCGTGGGTCGGGCACCTGAATTCCTTGCCGACCGGTGCCACTATAGAGCCCTGGTGCGTGCAAATGGCGCTGAACGCGGCGACCGTGGTTTCGGTCGGCCGGGCGATGACGATGGGCTTGCCGTCGGCGCCCTTCGCCGAGACCGCCTCGCCGACCTTGATGTCGGACAGCTTTGCCAGCGCGCCGCCGCCTGCGGTCGCGGGGCTGGTCGGGGCACCGGAACCGGCGCGCGAGCAGGCCACCAGGGCGAGGCATGGGATGCCGATGGCACCGGCCGCCAGCAGGTCGCGGCGGCTGACCCCCGGCACCGTCGAGCGGTCGTTCTCCTGCGCTGTGCTCATCCATTGGCTCCAAACTTGTGCGCGTCGCCGTGCTCCTCACAACAGCCAACGCAGAGCGCACCCGATCGGTTCAGACGGGTGCAGGATTGAACCGTCCGGGCGGCCCAGCCGTATCCAACGGCGAGGCCACCCGCCGACCACCACCGTCCAGAACCAGGAGAGCCCATGCCGGCCGATCGCAGCGCGGTCGAGGAGCGTGAGTTCATGCAGGCCCTGCATGACGAGCACGCCGCGGCGCTGTGGGCCTTCGCCGTCCGGCTGAC
This sequence comes from Jatrophihabitans sp., assembly GCF_036389215.1. Lineage (GTDB taxonomy): Bacteria > Actinomycetota > Actinomycetes > Mycobacteriales > Jatrophihabitantaceae > Jatrophihabitans_A. The sequence goes on along the minus strand of NZ_DASVQG010000363.1, from coordinate 18,265 downwards.
CGGCGGGGACCGGCAGGCTGCCGAGGACGTCGTGCAGGAGACCCTGCTGCGGGCCTGGCGCAACCCCGACAGCCCCGCCTTCACCGCTGAGCAGGCGGGGTCGGCCCGGGGCTGGCTCTACACGGTGGCCCGCCGGATCGTGATCGACGAATGGCGGGCGCGCAGCGCCCGGCCGGAGCGGCTGGTCGCCGCGGTGCCCGAGTCCGCGGTGGCCGATCACACCGACGCGCTGGTCGAGTCCCGGCTGATCGCCGACGCGCTGTTGCGGCTGAGTCCCGAGCACCGGGCGGTGCTGGTGGAGCTGTTCTACCGGCGCTCCAGCGTGCGGGAGGCCGCCCAGCAGCTGCAGATCGCCGAGGGGACCGTGAAGTCCCGTTCGCACTACGCCCTGCGGGCCCTGAAGCTGGCCCTCAACGAGATCGGAGCGGTGCCGTGACCGGCCCGGGTCAGCACGACGAGGACGCCGGATTCGGTGGCCGGTCCGAGGGCGATGCCATGCTCGCCCGCGCCGCCGCCGAGCATGGCCGGTTCGAGTTCGACGACGCCGCCTACCTGCTGGGCGCACTGGACGCCGAGCAGCGCGAGGCGTACGAGCGGCACTTGCGGGACTGCCCGATCTGCCGGGACCGGGTAGCCGAGTTCGCCGAGTTGCCGGAGGTGCTGGCCCGCGCCGACGTCTCGGCGTGGGAGCCGGAACCGCCACCGGACACGCTGCTGCCCAGGCTGCTGCGCCAGGTCGCGGCCAGCCGGCGGCAACGGGCCCGGCGGGTCGGTGCGCTCGCGGTGGCGGCGGCCTGCCTGCTCGCCCTGCTGAGCACCGGTGGGGTGCTGGCCTGGCAGCACACGCACCAGCCGCGGACCCTGGCGATGCAGCCGGTCGGGCCGAACGCCGCGGGCGTGCACGCCACCGTGCGGCTGGCCGGTTCCGGCTCCACGACCCGGGTCACGCTGGTCTGTGGCTATCCCGGCCACTACGGCAGCTACCCCAAGGACGACGCCCCGTCCTACCGGATGGTGATCTTCAACCGCCGGGGTGACATGGTCGACCTGGGCAGCTGGACGCCGCAGCCGGACGAGGACGTCCAGATCACCAGGACCAGCCCCTGGCCGCGGCAGAACATCGGCCGAATCGAGGTCTCGGACGACCACGGCCGCACGGTGTTGCTCCTGCGCTTGTAGAAGCGGCGAAAATCCGATACAGATCGCGCAACCGATGACGCGCATCCGGCCCCAACGCTGACTAGGCTGGGCCCGTGCAGCGACGTATCTTCGGCATCGAGAACGAATACGGTGTGACCTGCACCTTCGAAGGTCAACGCCGGCTCAGCCCTGACGAGGTGGCCCGCTACCTGTTCCGGCGGGTGGTGAGCTGGGGCAGGTCCTCCAACGTCTTCCTGCGCAACGGCGCCCGGCTCTACCTCGACGTCGGCAGCCACCCCGAGTACGCCACCGCGGAGTGCGACTCGCTGGCCCAGCTCGTGGCCCACGACAAGGCCGGCGAGCGGATCCTGGAGGGCCTGCTCGTCGACGCCGAGCGCCGGCTGCGCGAGGAGGGCATCGCCGGGGACATCTACCTGTTCAAGAACAACACCGACTCGGCGGGCAACTCCTACGGCTGCCACGAGAACTTCCTGGTCGCCCGGCACGGCGAGTTCAGCCGGATGGCCGACGTGCTGATCCCGTTCCTGGTGACCCGGCAGCTGATCTGCGGCGCCGGAAAGGTGCTGCAGACGCCCCGGGGCGCGGTGTACTGCCTGAGCCAGCGGGCCGAGCACATCTGGGAGGGCGTTTCCTCGGCCACCACCCGGTCCAGGCCCATCATCAACACCCGGGACGAGCCGCACGCCGACGCCGAGCGGTACCGGCGGCTGCACGTCATCGTCGGTGACTCCAACATGAACGAATCCACCACCCTGCTCAAGGTGGGCAGCGCCGACCTGGTGCTGCGGATGATGGAGCAGGGCATCACCTTCAAGGACCTGACCCTGGAGAACCCGATCAGGGCGATCCGGGAGATCAGCCACGACCTGACCGGCAGCCGCCAGGTGAAGCTGGCCAACGGCCGGCTGGCCAGTGCGGCCGAGATCCAGCGGGAGTACTTCGAGAAGGCCCGGACGTTCGTCGACGCCACCGGTTCGGACCCGATCACCGAGCAGGTGCTGGACCTGTGGGGCCGGACCCTGAAGGCGGTCGACTCCGGGGACCTGAGCCTGATCGACCGCGAGATCGACTGGGCCACCAAGTACCAGCTGCTGGAGCGCTACCGCGCCCGGTATGACCTGCCGCTGTCGTCGCCGCGGATCGCCCAGCTCGACCTGACCTATCACGACATCCGTCGCGACCGCGGCCTGTACTACCTGCTGGCCAACCGCGGCGCGGTCACCAGGGTGACCTCCGACCTGGCGGTGTTCGAGGCCAAGAGCGTCCCGCCGCAGACCACCCGGGCCAAGCTGCGCGGGGAGTTCATCAAGCGCGCGCAGGAGACCCGGCGCGACTTCACGGTGGACTGGGTCCATCTCAAGTTGAACGACCAGGCGCAGCGCACCGTGCTGTGCAAGGACCCGTTCCGGGCGGTAGACGATCGGGTCGAGAAGCTGATTGCCTCGATGTGAACGGCCAGGTTCGACGGACCGGGCACCCGGACCGGGGTGGCGCACCACCGCCCAGGCGCGGGCGTCGCCTACCGTTGTCGGACATGGCAGCGCGTCGGCAGCAACGACTGGTCAATCTGGTGCTGTGCCTGCTCTCCACCCGGCAGTACATCACCGCCGAGCGGATCCGGGACACCGTCGAGGGCTACGAGGTGTCCGAGGACTCCACCAATCCGGACGAGGCCTTCAAGCGCAGCTTCGAACGGGACAAGGCGGAGCTGCGCGAACTGGGCATCCCGCTGGAGACCGGCCGTAACTCCGTCTTCGACACCGAGGACGGTTACCGGATCGCCCGGCAGGACTTCGAGCTGCCGCCGATCGACTTCACCGCCGACGAGGCGGCCGCGGTGGGTCTGGCCGGCCGGCTGTGGAGCACCGCGTCGCTGGCCACCGAGGCCCGGACCGCCCTGATCAAGCTGCGCGCGGCCGGGATCGAGATCGAGGAACCGCCCGGCGCGGACGCGCTGCCCCCGCTGCCGGGCAACGAGCCGGCGTTGCCGGACCTGATCGCGGCGGTGTCCGAACGCCGGGTCGTGCAGTTCGGCTACCGCAAGCAGTCGGCCCCGGCGGCGGAGAAGCGGACCGTGGAACCGTGGGGCGTGCTGTCCTGGCGCGGCCGGTGGTACGTGGTCGGGCATGACCGGGGCCGCGGCGACATGCGCAGCTTCCGGCTGGACCGCGTCGTCGGCGAGGTCAGGACGCTGGCCGGTGCCGCCGAGACCAGCCGCCCGGACGGCCTGGACATGCTGGAGCTGGTGCGCGGAGCCAACCATCAACCCGACCAGCTGGCCAGCGTGCGGGTCGTCCCCGGCCGTGGCGGCCAGCTGCGGCGGCTGGCCCGGCAGGTGCGCAGCACCCCCGAGGGTGAGGTCCTGACGCTGGACTACCGCGACCTGGACCGGCTGGCCGGGCTGGTCGCCGGGGCCGGCGCGGAGGCGGTGGCACTGGAACCCCCGGAACTGGTGTCTGCGGTGATCAGGTTGCTCTCCGGCGTCACCGGCGGCTCACCGGAGGCCCTCGCCCGGGCTCCCTACGGCCGCGATGGGATGGCCGGCGCCGAGGCAGCGGCCGCCGGGTCCGGTGTCGCGCTGACCGGCGGTACGGCGCTGACCGGCGGTACGGCGCTGACCGGCGGCGGTGGCCGGTGACCGACACCGGCGACAAGGTGTCCCGGCTGCTGGCCCTGGTGCCCTACATCGTCAACCAGGGGGTGGCCTCGATCAGCGAGACGGCGGCCGCCTTCGGCATCGGCGAGGCCCAGCTTCGCAAGGAGCTGGAGATGCTGTGGCTGTGCGGGCGCAGCTCCGGGCCCGAGGACCTGATCGACCTGATGTTCGAGGGCGACACGGTGTCGGTCACCTATGACGGCGGACTGAGCCGGCCGCTGAAGCTGACCGCGACCGAGGCGATGACGCTGGCGGTCGCCTTGCGCACCCTGACCGACGTGCCGGGCGCGGACCAGGGCGGCGCGGCGGAGCGGGCGCTGACCAAGATCGAGGCAGCCGCCGGTCAGCACCTGGACGCCGATGCGGTGGACATCCGGCTCACCGTGCGGGACCGCTGGCTGACCCTGGCCCAGCAGGCCGTCGAGCAGAAGCGCGCCCTGGAGCTGGACTACTACTCGGCCAACCGGGACGAGACGACGCACCGGGTGATCGACCCGGTGCGGGTCTTCGTCGCCGACGGCATCGGGTACCTGGAGGCATGGTGCCGGCGTGCCGAGGCCATGCGGATCTTCCGGCTGGACCGGTTCGAGGACGCCCGGTTGCTCGACGAGCCGGCCAACCCCCCGGCCGATGTGACGCTGGCCGACGTCAGCGCCGGGGTGTACCGGCCGGCGCCGGAGCACCTGCTGGTCGAGCTGCGGCTGGGCCCCGGCTGGGAGTGGGTGAGTGACTACTACCCCTGCGAGTCGGTGGAGTCGGCCGGCGCCCCGCACCAGCTGACGCAACGGGTGACCCTGCGGGTGGCCAACCCGGCCTGGGTGGCGGCCCTGGTCCGGCGTTCCGGGGGAGCGGTCACCGTGCTGGCCCCGGATTGGCTGGCCCGCGACGTCGAGACCTCGGCCGCACAGGCGCTGGCCGCCTACGGCGAACAGTAAGCTCCCCAGTCATGCAGGCATGGATCGTTGTGGGCGCGTGGGCCTTCGCCGTCGTGTTCGCCGTGGTCGTGCTCGGCTTCGCCGGCTATGAGATCACCTGGAAGACCCGGCGGCTGGCCGCCGAGCGGGCCAAGCTCGAGCAGGTGGCGGCCGAGCTGGCCAGGACGGGAGCCCAACTGCAGGCCGCGGCGGAAAGGTTTCGATGATCCGGCCGCTCAGGCGTTCGGCCAAGGCCAACCCCGAAGGCCGGATGTCGGTCCTGGACCATCTGCGGGAGCTGCGCAGGCGGCTGGTCGTCGTCATGATCATCGTCGCGCTCGGCGCGATCGTCGGCTGGCTGGTCTACAACCCGCTGCTGACGCTGCTGAAACAGCCGTACTGCAACGTTCCGTACGAGCATCGCCTGGGTGCACTCGACCAGAGCGCCGCGCAGTGCAAGCTGCTGTTCCGGGCGCCGCTGGACGGCTTCACGATCCGGCTCAAGGTCTCGGTGGTGGCCGGCGCCGTGCTCACCGCACCGCTGTGGCTCTACCAGGTGTGGGCCTTCGTCACGCCGGGCCTGCGCAGGAACGAGAAGCGCTGGACGGTCACCTTCGTGTCGATGTCCACGGCGCTGTTCGCAGCCGGGATGGCGTTGGCCTACTTCACCCTCTACAAGGGCCTGGACGTGTTGATCACCCAGGCCGGCGCGGGAACCCAGGCCGGCTTGGACGTGACCTCCTACATCTCCTTCGTGATCCTGATGCTCACCATCTTCGGCGCGTCCTTCGAACTGCCGCTGCTGATCGTGATGCTCAACCTCGTCCGGGTGCTGCCGTTCTCGTTGCTCAAGCGCGGCCAGCGGCTGGGGATCTTCCTGATATTCCTGTTCGCCGGGGTGGCGACCCCGTCCACCGACCCGTTCACGATGGCCGCGATGGCGCTGCCGATGTGCCTGCTGTTCGAGCTGGCGGTGCTGTGGTGCTTCCTGCACGACCGGCGGCGGGCCCGGCGGGAGGCGGCGGCCGAGGCCGAGCAGCTGCCTGACGACGTCGCGTCGTTCGTGGAGCCGCTGCCCGAGCAGCTGCCCCCGACCGGCCGGCCGGGCAGTTCGGAATGGAGCGAGCTGCCCTGAGCCCGGACCGGGCATGCCGGTGGCACGCGATGCCGGCCGGCTCAGGCAGGATGGTTAGGTGTCGAATACCACCGCTCCGCAATCCTCCGACCAGCCACCGGCCGCCGGGGCTGACGGCTTCACCCCGGACCCCGCTCGCTGGAAGGCGCTGGCGGTGTGCCTGGTCGGCGGGTTCATGGTGCTGCTGGACGTCTCGATCGTCAACGTCGCGCTGCGCTCGATCAACGTCGGGCTGCATGCCTCCGGTGACGCCATCCAGTGGGTTCTCTCGGGCTATTCGCTGACCTTCGGGCTGCTGCTGGTGCCGGCCGGCCGGCTCGGTGACGCCCGCGGCCGGCGCCGGCTGTTCATCTTCGGCATGTTGGCCTTCACGTTCACCAGCGTGCTGTGCGGGGCGGCGCTGAACCCGACCTGGCTGGTGATCGCCCGGCTGAGCCAGGGCCTGGCCGCCGGCCTGCTCACGCCCCAGATCAGCGCGCTGATCCAGCAACTGTTCCGCGGCCGCGAGCGCGGCAAGGCCTTCGGCCTGTTCGGTGCCATGGTCGGCATCTCGACGGCTATGGGGCCGGTGATCGGCGGCCTGCTGATCCAGATCTTCGGCGAGTCCGACGGCTGGCGCTGGGTGTTCTTCGTCAACCTGCCGATCGGCCTGCTCACGGTGCCATTCGCGATGCGGCTGCTGCCGCAGGCCTCGGCCGAGCAGCGCGGCCGGCAGCACGACCTGGACCTGGTCGGGGTGCTGCTGCTCGGTGCCGGGGTGGTCGTGCTGCTGCTGCCGTTCGTGCAGGAGCAGCAGTGGAAGGGCAACGCGAAGTGGCTGCTGGTACCGCTGGCCGCGCTGCTGCTGGCCGGTTTCCTGGCCTGGGAGGTGCGCTACCGCAACCGGGGCCGGGAGTCCCTGGTCGACCTCGGACTGTTCCGCCGCAGGTCCTTCTCCTTCGGCACGTCCATGATCACCATCTACTTCGCCGGCTTCACCTCGCTGTTCTTCGTCCTGACGCTGCTGTTGCAGTTCGGCCTGGGCTACTCGGCGCTGCTGGCCGGCGTCGTCACCCTGCCGTTCGCCCTCGGGTCCGGGCTTTCGGCAGGGGTGTCCGGCCGGGTGGTGCACCGGTTCGGCCGGGGACTGGTGATGGCGGGCCTCGGCCTGGTGGTGCTCGGCTACCTCGGGGTGATCCTGGTGGTCCGCGAGGTGCCTGCCCACACCACCGGCTGGGCGCTGATCGCGCCGCTGCTGGTCGGGGGCATCGGTTCGGGGCTGGTCATCTCGCCGAACCAAACCCTGACGCTGTCGGAGGTGCCGGTCGCCCAGGGTGGCACGGCCGGCGGGCTGATCCAGGTGGGCCAGCGGATCGGGGCGGCGATCGGCATCGCCGCCGTGGGGTCGGTGTTCTACGCGCAGCTCTCGGCCAGCCACGGCAGCTACAGCCGCGCCCTGCAGCACGGCCTGCTGGTGGCGGTGCTGTTCCTGATCCTGGCGCTGGCGCTGGCAGTGGGCGACGCGCTGCTGCGCGACCGGCCGACCGGCGCCGACCTGGCCGCTGACGGCGGGGCCCGCGCGCTCGCCTGAGACGCGGTTGACGCCGGGAGGCTGCCCGGCGGTTGCCAGGCGGTTGACGCGGGGAGTTGCCCGGCGGTTGACGCGGGGAGTTGCCCGGCGGTTGAGGGGGGATTTGCCCGGCGGCAGCAAGGGGTGTCGAACTAGGAATCGATAACCTGTTCGATTATGCTTCTGTCATGAGGCACTCAGGCCAGCGGACGGAGAACCGGCCAATCGTCGGCGAGGCCCGGTGACCGAGCCCGTGCCTACCCCGGCCGGTCATCGCGCGGCCCGCCGCGAGCGCGCGGTGGCCGGCCGGTCGGCGACGCTCGTCGCCGCGGGGCCGGGCCGGTGCGTCCTGGTGGTACTGCTGCCCAGCGCCGATGCCGCCACCATCCTGTTGCTGTGCGAGGAGGCGGCCGAGCTGACGGGCTAAGCCACCTACCCAGCCGCTCCAGCGGCCGCTCGGCGCCGGGAAGCTGCTCGCCTCGGCCCGTATCCTGGAAGTATGTCCTCGCCGGCGCAGCGGTACGCCCAGTCTCGTCAGCGGACCAAGTACCCGAGGGCGACCGCGTTCCAGGGTGAGTACAGCTTCGAGCTCGACGACTTCCAGGTGCAGGCCTGCCAGTCCCTCGAGGACGGCTACGGAGTGCTGGTGTGCGCGCCGACCGGCGCCGGCAAGACCGTGGTCGGCGAGTTCGCGATCTACCTCGCCCTGGCGGTCGGGCAGAAGTGCTTCTACACCACACCGATCAAGGCACTGTCCAATCAGAAGTACAACGACCTGCTGCAGCGCTACGGCCCGGCCAACGTCGGGCTGCTGACCGGCGACAACGCGATCAACCCGTACGCGCCGATCGTGGTGATGACCACCGAGGTGCTGCGCAACATGCTCTACGTCGGCAGCGACGCCCTGACCGGCCTCGGCTTCGTCGTGATGGACGAGGTGCACTACCTCGGCGACCGGTTCCGGGGAGCGGTCTGGGAAGAGGTGATCATCCACCTGCCCGACTCGGTCCGGTTGATCTCCTTGTCGGCGACGGTGTCCAACGCCGAGGAGTTCGGCGACTGGCTGGTCGAGGTCCGCGGCGACACCCGGGTCATCGTGCACGAGGAGCGGCCGGTGCCGCTGTGGCAGCACATGCTGGTCGGCAGCCGGATGTTCGACCTGTTCGCCGACACCGAGCCGGCGCAAGGCGGTGCTAGCGGTGCTGTCAACGACGGCGCGCAGAACAGCGCGCATGACAGTGTCAGGGTCGATCCGACGCTGCTGCGCTACGTCCGGGACCGGATGCGCACCACCGAACTGGCCGGCCCGCGCCATCCGGGCGGGCGGGACCGCTACCGGGGCGGCCCGGGGGTGCGCTGGCGGCCGCCGTCGCGTCCGGACGTGATCAGCCGGCTGGACCGGGAGGGCCTGCTCCCGGCGATCACCTTCATCTTCAGCCGGGCCGGTTGCGACGCCGCGGTGCGGCAGTGCGTCGCGGCCAACCTGCGGCTCACCACGGACGACGAGCGCGAGGACATCCGGCTGCTGGTGGAGAACCGGACTGCGAACCTGGCCGCCGAGGACCTGGACGTGCTCGGCTACTGGGAGTTCTCCGAGGGGCTGCAGCGCGGCATCGCCGCCCACCACGCCGGCATGATCCCGGCGTTCAAGGAGGTCGTGGAGGAGTTGTTCGTCCGGGGCCTGGTGCGGGTGGTCTTCGCCACCGAGACCCTGGCGCTGGGCATCAACATGCCGGCCCGCACCGTCCTGCTGGAACGGCTGGTGAAGTTCAACGGCGAGACCCATGCCGACCTGACACCGGGGGAGTACACCCAGCTCACCGGCCGGGCGGGCCGGCGCGGCATCGACGTCGAGGGCCACGCGGTGGTGCAGTGGAGCCCCGAGATCGACCCGGCACGGGTGGCCGGGCTCGCCTCGACCCGTACCTACCCGCTGCGCTCGTCGTTCCGGCCGTCCTACAACATGGCGATCAACCTGGTGTCCCAGGTGGGCCGCGACACCGCTCGCGCCCTGCTGGAATCCTCGTTCGCGCAGTTCCAGGCCGACCGGTCGGTGGTCGGGCTGACCCGCCAGATCGCCCGCAACGAGAAGGCGCTGGCCGACTTCGAGAACCGGATGCACTGCCACCTGGGCGACTTCGCCGAGTACCAGGAGCTGCGCACCCGGCTCTCCGAGCGAGAGCGGGCGCTGTCCCGCAAGGGCGTGTCCGACCGCCGGGCCGCGGTCGTGCAGTCGCTGGAGGCGCTGTCGGCCGGCGACGTGATCCGGATCCAGTCCGGCCGGCGCGCCGGCCTTGCCGTGGTGATCGATCCGGGAACCTCACCGATCGCCGACCCGCGCCCCCTGGTGGTCACCGAGGACCGCTGGGCGGGCCCGGTCACCCTGCTGGACTTTCCGCACGCCGTCGAGGTGCTCGGCCGGCTGCCGATCTCCAAGCACTTCAACCACCGCAGCCCGGCCGCCCGCAAGGACGTCGCCTCCTCGATCCGCAACCTGCGCATCGATGACTCCCAGGGTTCGCGACGGCGCCGCGACCGCAACGGCACGGCCGACGATCCGGAGCTGGCCAGCCTGCGGGCGGCCCTGCGCGCCCACCCCTGCCATGGCTGCCACGACCGCGAGGAGCACGCCCGGTGGGCCGAGCGGGCCTCGCGGCTGCGCCGGGAGAACGACGTCCTGCGCCAGCGTGCCGAGGGTCGCACCCACTCGCTGTCGCGGACCTTCGACCAGGTCTGCGCGCTGCTCACCGAGCTGGGCTACATGAGCCCGGCCGCCGAGGACGGGGACACCATCACCACGGCCGGGCGGCAGCTGTCGCGGATCTGGTCGGAGTCGGACCTGCTGATCGCCGAGTGCCTGCGCGCCGGGGCCTGGTCCGGGCTGAACGCCGCCGAGCTCGCCGGGGTCTGCTCGGCCATGGTCTACGAGGCCCGCCGGGACGAGCCGTCGGCGCCGAAGCTGCCCAGCGGCCCGTTGCGCGACGCGCTGCGCGACACCATGCGGCTGTGGGCCGAGGTCAGCGAGCGGGAGGGGGGCCACAACCTGCCGCTGTCCCGGGAACCCGACCTCGGCTTCGTCTGGGCCAGCTACCGGTGGGCCAAGGGCGACTCGCTGGACCGGGTGTTGAGCTCGATGTCCGATGACGGCACCGGGTTGCCGGCCGGTGACTTCGTCCGCTGGATGCGCCAGCTGCTCGACCTGCTGGAACAGCTCGCCCGGGCCGACGCGATCGACCCCGGCATCCGGGCGACCGCGGCGGCGGCCTGCGCGGCGCTGCGGCGCGGCGTGATCGCCCAGCAGCTGTAGGCCCGCCTATCTGATCGGCTTTGGTCCTCTGCTCAGAGCATGACATTCCCACTCTGGCTGGGATGTCAATTAATGGTCCGAATGCTGTGAAGCCGAAAATTTAGCGGGCTTTGATCTTCCTGGAGGACAGCAACGCTTCTCCACCTGTCTGCTTGGTGGTGGCCGAGAACCTTGAGTTGGGCAAGATCACCCCGGCGTTACGTCCCGCGTCGGCTACCCGCTTCACGTTGACGTCCGTCACAGTGCCCGACTTGCGGTCCAGCTTCTCGATCAACTGGGCGGCCAGCGCCTGGGCACGTGTGACTTTCACCGTGCGTGGCTTCGCTTCGCTCATGCCTCAGTCCCCTCGGTCGGCTGTTGCCGTTCGACTTCCAGTATGAACTCTTGACCGGCGATTGTCTCCAGCAATGGCTGGAGGTAGCTCTGGAGCCAGCTCCGCAGAAGCCGACGGTGCGGTTCTGACACGAAGTTCGATGCACGGCCCACCATGGCGAGCTGACGGACCAGAGTGTCTGACGGGGAGTGGGGATCCGCCGAAACAATCTGGAGGACGGCGTGTGCTGCCTCCGCGCGACGCATGCCGTCGAGCGCGTCGTGGCGGGTCCTGCGGAGGGACGGACTCATCCGCTGCCACCCGTCGCCGCCACTTCGTCGGGCCCGTTGAGCTCGTCGGGATCGATGTCTGCTTCCAGAACGAGCGCTGCCATAACCGCGTTGGCGACATCGCGATCGTCCTGCTGTGCCAGCTCGGAGTCGAGCAGCTGATTCAGGGCGAGGACGCCAACTTCTTGCCTGCGCTCCTCGGAATCCAGGGCGAGGTCGATGGCCCACTGGGTCCGCCTCCACCATTCGGTCCGGCGGGCGGCTTGGTCAACCTTGGTGGTGGAGCGGAAGCCATTGCGCATGACGAAGAACGCAACGACGACCGTCAGAACGCCGATGCCCAGCTGCACCCAAACTGCCGGAGTCCAAGTCGTCGAGCTGGCTCCCGGGGAGGGCGTGGCTGGTGATGTACTCACAGCTGGAGCAGCCAGGTAACTGGGCGCGGCGAAGTGACCGAGCACGACAACAGACATGCCCGCAGTGTGTCAGCCCCCACTGTCACTTCTGGGGAGATCACCCATAGCTCGATTGTCGTCAATCGGTCGCTGCTCAGCCATGCCCGGCCACCTTGGCGAGGGCGGTCGTCAGCCGCTCCATCGCGCTGGAGATGCCGAACCGCTCGCCCAGGGCGGCGAGCATCTCCGGATCGGCCGGCGTGGCGGGGATGGCCGTGGTCAGCTCGTCCACCGGGACGTCCAGGCGCCCCCGGACCACCGCCGGGGCTACCGCCAGGTAGTCCAGCGATGCCAGCACCTTCACCCGCACCGAGCTGCTCATCGCCTTGTCACCGGACTTCGCGGCCGCCACGATCTGCTCGATCGTGCCGAACTGGGCGACCACCGTCGCCGCGGTCTTGGCCCCGATGCCCGCCACCCCCGGCAGCCCGTCCGACGGGTCGCCGCGCAGCATCGCGAAGTCGGCGTAGTGCCCGGCCGGCACGCCGTACTGGGCCTGCACCTCCTCGGGCGTGAACGCCACGATGTTGCTGATGCCCTTGCCGGTGTAGAGCACCCGGACCCGCTCGGTGGTCAGGTCGATCAGGTCGCGGTCCCCGGACACCACGTCTACCTCGACGCCACGCTCGTCGTAGCGGTGTGCCAGCGTCGCGATCACGTCGTCGGCCTCGAACCCGTCGGCGCCGACCGAGCACAGGCCGGCCGCCTTGAGCACCGCCAGCAGCACCGGCACCTGCGGCTCGAGCAGGTCCGGAACGACCTCCACGTCCGGGGTGCCGCTGCCGGTGGTGTACTCCACCCGGTGCGCCTTGTACGAGGGCAGCAGCGCCACCCGGAACGCCGGGCGCCAGTCGTAGTCCAGGCACGCGACGAAGTCGGTGGGCCGGTAGCGGGTGATCAGGGTCGAGACCATGTCGGTGAAGCCGCGGACGGCGTTGACCGGCATCCCGTCCGGGGCGGTCACCGTGTCGGGCACGCCGTAGAAGGCACGGAAGTACAGGCTGGCAGAGTCCAGCAGCATCACGCGGGTCACCCGGCACACGATAACTTCCGCACGCGATAGCGTCGTGGCATGGTGTGCGTGATCGGCGAAGCCCTGATCGATCTGGTGATGGACCCGGCGTCCGTGGCCTCGGCGGGGCCCAAGACCTACCTGGCCCATCCGGGCGGCAGCCCGTTCAACGTCGCGATCGGCCTGGCCCGGCTCTCCCAGCCGTCCCGGTTGCTGGCGCGGCTCTCCGAGGACGCGTTCGGCAGGCAGCTTCGCCGGCACGCCGAAGCCAACGGCGTCGACCTGTCCTACGCCGTCAGCGCCCCGGAGTCCAGCACGGTCGCGGTGGTCAGCCTGGACGCCGACCGCAACGCCAGCTACGACTTCTACCGCACCGGCACCGCGGACTGGCAGTGGCGCACCGCCGAACTGGACCGGATGCCGGCCGACACCTCCTGGATCCATACCGGCTCGCTGGCGTCCTGGACCGAGCCCGGCGCCGCCGTGATCGCCGAGCAGCTGCGCAGGCGCCGCGGCGAGCAGCCGGTGGTGATCAGCTATGACCCCAACATCCGGCCGGCCCTGCTGCCCGACCACCAGGCGGCGGTCGATCAGGTCGAGGCGATGGTGGAACTCTGCGACGTGGTCAAGGCCTCCGCCGAGGACCTGGACTGGCTCTACCCGGGCGAGGACACCGATAACGTACTGCGACGCTGGCAGACGCTCGGAGCCTCGGTCGTGGTGATGACCGACGGCGGCCGGGGAGCCCACTTCCTGACCGGAAAGGAGATCGGCACGGTGCCGGCCCGCCCCGTGCAGGTCGTGGATACGGTCGGCGCCGGCGATGCGTTCATGGCTGGGCTGATCAACGCGCTGATCGCCGCCGGTTACGCCGGAACCGGTGTGGCACCGTCCGTGGGTTCAGCACCGGGTTCGGTGCCGCCCGCGCATTCAGCACCGGATGCGGATTCAGCACCGGATGCGGATTCAGCGCCGGATCCGGTGGCGGCCGCGGTCGCTGAGGCGATCCTGGTGGCGGCGCTGACCTGTGCCCGGGCCGGTGCCAACCCGCCCACGGCGGCTGAGCTGGCCGCCGCGCAGGCGTCCGGCTAGCGGTCACCGCTCCAGCCGGCTCGCTCAGCGGTGTGCCCGAACCCGGCGGTCAGCGCCGGTCACTCACAAGGCGCGTCTGTCACCGGTGGCACCGGATCCGCGTACACGCTGGCCGAGGCCACCGTGCTGCCGCGGACGATCAGCTCGGTGTCGAGCACCACGTCGGTCGGCTCGGCGTCCTTGACCAGCGCCGTCAGCAGCGACTGGGCCAGCAGCGCGCCCTGCTCGCCGACGGGCTGGCGGATGGTGGTCAGATCCATCAGGTCGGCGGTGGCGTGGTCGTCGAAGCCGATCACCGCGATGTCCTCGGGCACCCGCAAACCCGAGCGCCGGATCGCCCGGATCGCGCCGTAGGCCATCTCGTCGGACTCGGCGAACACCGCGGTCGGCCGCTCACCCATCTGCAACAGGTGCAGCATCGCGGCCTCGCCGCCTTCGACGGTGAAGTAGCCCAGGCATTCCAAGCCCTCCGGCGGGGTGACACCGGCGGCCAGCATCGCCTCCCGGTAGCCGGTACCGCGGTGGTGCGGGGGAGTGAAGCGCATCGGGTCATCGGTGTCGCCGCCGATCAGCGCGATCCGCCGGTGGCCCAGGGACAGCAGGTGCTCCACCGCGGTCCGGGCCGCTGCCTCGTCGTCGATCCGGACCGAGGACAGCCCCGGGTGCTTCACGCCGAGCACTCCTACCGGCAGCTCCAGGGTGTTCAGCGCGGCCACCTCGTCGTCGGTGAGCGCCAGGCTGACCACCAGCACCGCATCGACCCGCTTGCGCACCGGCAGCACCGAGAAGAACCGTTCGCGGCCGTCGCTGTCGCCCAGGTTGTGCAGCAGCAGGTCATAACCGGCGGCGCTCAGCACCGACTCGACCGCGCCGAGCACCTCGGCGAAGAACCACCGGTTGACGAACGGGACGACCACGCCCAGGGTGGAGGACCGCCCGCTGGCCAGCCTGGCCGCGAACGGCGAGGCGACGTAGTCCAGTTCCTGGGCCGCCGCCAGCACCTTGTCCCTGGTGGCCGCGGCCACGTCGGGCAGCCCCCGCAGGGAACGCGACACGGTGGCTATCGACACACCCGCCAGCTTTGCAACGTCCTCGATACTGGCTGACATGGGGCAAGCCTCCTGAAAGTCTTTACAGCACCGTATTCGATGGGACACACCGGAGCCAGCGTCAGTGCCTCGACCCGCCACAGAACGGGCTGGCACACTCGCGTGGTGCGCACCTTGCTGACCAACGGGCGGATCTACAGCTCGTGGACGCCGAACGCCAGCGCGCTGCTGGTCTCCGGCGGCGAGGTGGCCTGGCTGGGCGATGACGCCTCGGCGGCGACCATGTCCTCGGACCGCACCGTTGATCTCGACGGAGCGCTAGTCATCCCGGCGTTCGTCGACGCACATTTTCACACCACTGACACCGGACTGTCACTGACCGGATTGGACCTGGGGTCGGCCGGTTCGCTGGCCGAGGCGCTGCGGGCGGTCGAGCGAGCCGCCCGTTCCAGCGGTGGCCGGCCGCTGCTGGGTGCCGGCTGGGACGAGACCCGCTGGCCGGAACGGCGGGCGCCGACCGCGGCCGAACTCGACCGGGCCAGCTACGGCGGAGTGGTGTACCTGGCGCGTACCGACGCCCATTCGGCAGTGGTGTCCTCGGCGCTGCTGGCCGCGGTGCCCGGGATCACCGGCCTGGACGGTTTCCACCCCGACGGCCGGCTCACCAAGGAGGCCCACCATGCCGCGCGGGCGGTCGCCCGGGCCACCATCACGGCCGGCCAGCGGGCCGAGCTGCAGCGGGTGGCCTTGCGGCACGCGGCGGCGCACGGAATAGCGGCCGTCCATGAGATGGCGGGTCCGGAGATCTCCAGTGCCGAGGACCTGGCGGGCCTGCTGGCCCTGGTGTCGGCTGGTCCGTCCGAGGGACCGTATCCGGAGGTCTTCGGGTACTGGGGCGAGCTGCGCGGGGCCGCGGCGGCTGCCGAGCTCGGGGCGGTCGGCGCGGGTGGCGACCTGTTCTGTGACGGATCGATCGGCTCGCACACCGCCGGCATGCTGCAGCCGTACGTCGATCTGCCGGCGAACCTGTCAACGGGGGCTGGCGAGCGCGGCTACCTGCGTTACGACACCGCCGAGCTGGCCGAGCACCTGATCGAGTGCACCGAGGCCGGTCTGCAGGGCGGATTTCACGCCATCGGCGATGCCGCCACCGACCAGGTCGTCGCGGCGATGCGGCTGGCCGCCGGGCGAGCGGGCTCCCGGGTTGCGGCCGCCGGGCACCGGATCGAGCACGCCGAGCTGATCAGCGACGTGCCGGCGCTGGCCGCCACCGGGCTGATCGCCTCCGTGCAGCCGGCCTTCGACGCCACCTGGGGCGGCGATTCCGGGATGTATGCCCAGCGACTGGGTGCCGAGCGGGCGCGCCGGCTCAATCCGCTGGCGGAGTTGGCCGCCGCCGGAGTGCCGCTGGCCTTCGGCGCTGACTCGCCGGTCACCCCGGTGGACCCGTGGGGCGCGGTGCGGGCCGCGGTCCAGCCGAGCAACCCGGCGCACGCCCTGAGCCCCCGAGCGGCTCTGGCCGCGCACACCCTGGGCGGCTGGCGGGCGGCCCGCGCGGACTCCGACGGCTCCGGCGTGCTGGCTCCGGGGGCACCGGCCAGCTATGCGGTCTTCGCCACCGGCCCGCCGGGCGGGGACGCCCGTGACGAGCGGCTGTCCCAGTCGGGCACTGACGAGCGCTCCGGCGTTGCGGCCCTGCCCGACCTGGCTGGCCTGCTGAAGGGCCGGGACCTGCCGCGGTGCCTGCGGACGGTGGTCCGGGGCCGGCAGGTCTTCGATTCGGGTGAGCTGCCATGAGCTACCGGTTGCTGCTGGCCGCCGTGGCCGGCCTGCTCGGCGCGGCGGCGTTCCCGAAGGTGGGGATCTGGCCACTGGCGTTCCTGTCGGTGGCGGGCCTGTCCGTCGCGGTGTCGGGCCAGCGGGCCCGCCGGGGTGCGCTGCTCGGGCTGGTGTACGGGGCCGGGCTGTTCCTGCCGATGCTGCACTGGACGGCAACCTACGTCGGCGCGCTGCCGTGGCTGATCCTGGTGTTCTCCCAGACCTGGTACCTCGGCCTGCTCGGAGCCGCGTTGCCGGTGGTCCAGCGCCACCGCTTCGGCGCGGTGGTCAGCGCGGCCCTGTGGGTGGTCGAGGAGGCGCTGCGGGACCGGCTGCCGTTCGGCGGCTTCCCGTGGGGCCGGTGGGCCTTCAGCCAGGCCCGGTCGCCGCTGAAGTGGTTCGCCGCAGTCGGCGGGGCGCCGCTGGTGAGCTTCGCGGTCGCGCTGATCGGCACCCTGCTGGCCGCCGCCATCCTGGGCCGGCGGCTGGACGGCGTGAACGGCCCGAACGGCTCCGGCGGTGACAGCGGCTCCGGCGGTGACAACGACCCGGTGCGGCGCGGCGGCCAGCTGGTGGCTGCCGTGCTGGTGGTGCTGATCGGCGGGTCACTGGCCTACCCGCTGCGCCCGGAGGCACATCCCAGCCGGAGCACCACCGTGGCGGCGATCCAGGGCAACGTGCCCGACCGTGGCCTGGAGTTCAACGCCCGCCGCCGCCAGGTGCTGGACAACCACGTGGCCCAGACGCTGAAGCTGGCCGCCGACATCAAGGCCGGCCGGCTGCCGCGCCCGAGCCTGGTGCTGTGGCCGGAGAACGCCTCCGACATCGACCCGACCACCAACCCCGACGCCGCCGTGGTGATCCAGCAGGCGGTCGACGCGGTGGGGGTGCCGGTCCTGGTGGGCGCCCTGATCGACGGTCCCGGTCCCTCGAGCGTCACCAACGCCGGCATCGTCTGGATGCCGTCCGCGTCGGCAGCTCCCGGCCCCGGGCAGCGGTACGTGAAGCGGCATCCGGTGCCGTACGGGGAGTACATCCCGCTGCGGTCGCTGGCCCGCGCGGTGAGCAGCAAGGTCGACCTGGTGGCCCGGGACATGGTCGCCGGCAAGGGCAACGGCCTGCTGACCCAGACCCCCTACCCGGTCGGGGACGTGATCTGCTTCGAGATCGCCTACGACTCGCTGGTGACCTCATCGGTGCGGGCCGGCGCCCAGTTGCTGGTCGTGCAGACCAACAACGCCACCTTCGGCCACAGCGCCGAGACCTACCAGCAGCTGGCGATGAGCCAGCTGCGGGCGGTGGAGCATGCCCGGACGGTCGTGCAGGTGGCCACCAGCGGCAAGTCCGCGATCATCGGGGCCGACGGCCGGGTGGTTGCCGAGTCGGGCCCGCTGTTCACCGCCGACGTGCTGGTCCGGACGGTGTCACTGTCCGGCTCGACTACGCTGGCCACCCGGACCGGCGCGGCTGCCGAGTGGATCCTGGTAGCACTGGGCCTGCTGGGGCTGGGGGTC
>NZ_DASVQG010000362.1:0-2979 GCF_036389215.1 Jatrophihabitans sp. | reverse complement strand
CTGAACGGCGAGGGTGGCAATCCCGCCGGCGTGGTGCTCGATGCCGGGACGCTGAGCGATGCCCAGATGCTCGCCGTCGCCGCGGACGTCGGCTATTCCGAGACGGTGTGCGTGCTGGACGGCCCACCGGTCGCCGATCGGCGCCGCTACACGGTGCGCTACTTCTCCCCGCTGGCCGAGGTGCCGTTCTGCGGTCATGCCACGGTCGCGCTCGGCGCCGCACTCGGCAACGCGCTGGGCCCCGGTGACCTGGTGCTGGACACCGCGGCCGGGCCGGTGACGCTGACCACCGGCCAGCGCTCCTCCGGCCAGTGGTGGACGAGACTCGCCAGTGTCGAGGCCCGCCAGCAGCCGGTGGAGCAGGCAGTGGTGCAGCGGGCGCTGGACTGCTTCGGCTGGACGTCGCGGGTGCTGGACCCCGGGCTGCCGCCGGTGCTGTCCTACGCCGGGGCCTGGCACCTGATCCTGGGCCTGGCCGAACGGGAAACCCTGGAGACCATGAGCTATGACTTCCCGGCGCTGCAAAGGCTGTGCGCCGAGCAGGGCTGGACCACGGTCAGCCTGGCGTTCCGGATCAGCCCGGTGGAGCACCTGGCCCGCAACCCGTTCCCGGCCGGAGGTGTGGTCGAGGATCCGGCGACCGGCGCGGCGGCCGCGGCGTACGGCTCCTACCTGGGGGCGCTCGGCATCGTGCGGCCGCCGGCCCGGATCCGGATCGAGCAGGGCGCCCAGATCGGACGGCCCAGCGAGCTGATCGTCGAACTGCCGGCCGGCCAGGCCTCGGTGTGGGTCACCGGGGCCGTCACCTCGATCGACCAGCCGGACAGCCAGCCGCCGCCGTCCGGGGTCCTACGGACCCGCACCAGCGCGCGGACAGCGGAGGGGCACGTCGGTTCACCGGCTCCCGCGCAGGTTCGCCCGATTTCGGCGGCGCTGGAGAAGCGCGGGCGGGCTGTGCAGGAGTAGCTTCGGCGGCACATCCACTTCGGATCCTGCTGAACCCGGCACGGGCCGGCAGGCAGTGGAAGAGAGCGAGCCGGCGATGGCACTGAATCGATCGTCCTGGGCGTCGCAGTCGGTCGCAGAACTGGCGGAGTCGTTCGCCGATCTGGGCCGCGAATTGCTGTCCGAGCGCGGCCTGGAGGGCACTCTGGCCGTGATCACCGGTCGCAGCGTGGCGCTGGTGCGCGGGGCGCAGCACGCGGCGGTCAGCCGCGGCCGTGGCGGTCGCTTCGAGACCGTGGCGCCCACCAGCGAGCTGGCACCGCGGGTCGATCAGATCCAGTACGACCTCGGCAGTGGACCGTGCGTCGACGCTGCCATCCACGAGGAGATCTACCGCACCGGCGACCTTGCGGCCGACCAGCGCTGGCCCGAGTTCGGCCGCCGAGCCGCGGCCGAGCACGGCATCAACAGCATGCTCTCGGTCCGGCTGTTCCTGGAGAACGACGACCTGGTCGCCGCGCTGAACCTGTACTCCACGGCGACCGATGCCTTCGACGAGGCAGATCAGACCGTGGCCATGATGCTGGCGACGCACGCCTCGACCGCGATGACCAGCGCCCGGCTGCACGAGCAGGTGCACCACCTGGAGCGTGCGTTGCAGAGCAACCGGGGGATCGGTGTCGCGATCGGAGTGCTGATGAACCAGTACAAGATCACCCAGCCGCAGGCCTTCGACCTACTGCGGATGGCCAGCCAACACGGGCACCGCAAGCTGGTGGACGTAGCGATGGACGTGACCGAGACAGGTACTCTCGAGCTGCCGCCCTTGCCCCACCGTGCCAACGTTCGGTCGCCGGGCTGACCGAACGGTCGCCGGGCTGACCGAACGGTCGCAGGCTGAATGGTCGCAGGCGGCAGGAAACCTCGCTATTCTGTTGTGCCGACGGTTGAAAAATCTGTTTGTGCCGGCGGTTGAAAAACGGTTCGGCTGTTGTGAGGGTTGGCAGTGAATACACATCAACAGTGGGCAGAGCTGCTGCGCGCCACGTCCGGGCCACCGCCCGGTTCGGACGCGGGCTTGCTGCTGCAGCAGGCTGTCGAACTGGGCCGGGATGTGGCACCGGACACCGTCGGCTGCAGCGTCACCACGATCGAGGGTGACCGGTACCGCACCCCCGTGTTCTCCGCCGGCCTGGCGCTGGACCTGGACCGGGCGCAGTACGAAGCGGGGGACGGGCCCTGCATGAAGGCAGCCCGCGAGCAGCGATTCGAGTATTTCGACGCCACCACCGACGGCGAACGGTTTCCGGGCTTCACCGAGGCCGCCATCGAGCGTGGCGTGCGCAGCTCGATCTCGCTGCCGCTGCCCGGCCCGGAGCACCCCGCGGCCATCAACCTCTACGCCTCGTCCCGCTATGCCTTCGATGCCGAGCGGCCGCGGGCGGTGGCCAGCCTGCTCGCCCGCTGCGTCTCTGCGCTGCTGGCGCCCCCGGAACGAGGGCGCCTTGGCGCCGATGACCCGGTGTCGGCCGGCAGGATGGAAGCCGCCCAAGCCCGGGCCCGGTTGATCGGTGAGGCGGAGGCGGCCCTGATGAAGCGGCGGTCCGTGGGCCGGGCCGAAGCCCTCAGCTTGCTGATCCGGCGCTCGCGGGCAGAGACCCGCAGCATCTTCGAGGTGGCCCGCGAGGTCGTCGGTGACGGTGAAGCAGGGATCGCACTGTGACCGCCACCGAGTCCGGCATGAGCTTGCAGGACGGAATGCGGCTGTCCGGCATGAGCTTTCCGGAGCTGTGGCTCCGCCAGATCGCGGTCAGCGGCACGATCGGTGAGCTGGAGTTGGAGGCCTACGTGCTCGGGCTGCTGGTGCCCGACAACTACCAGCACAACCTGATCGCCCAAGCGATCAACGAGTACTTCATCGAACTGGGCCAGGACCACCCGGTGGGTTACCGCGAGACCGCTACCACCGAGTAGCACGACCACCGAGTAGCACGACCACCGAGTAGCACGACCACCGAGTAGCACGACCACCGA
>NZ_DASVQG010000361.1:0-17294 GCF_036389215.1 Jatrophihabitans sp. | reverse complement strand
ACCCTGATCGCCGAGCGGGATCACCTGCTGCTCGGGGCCGTGGCGGCGGGCAACGCGCTGGTGGTGAGCTGGCTGGCAGACGCGCGGTCGGTCATCACCGTGCACGACCTGGACGGCAAGCAGACCGGCGGGATCGACCTGCCGGGCCTGGGCAGCGTCAGCGAGCTGACCGGCAGCACCGACTCCTCCCTGGTACACCTGAACTTCTCCTCCTTCCAGGCGCCGCCCCGGATCCTGGCGCACGACCTCACCACCAGCGCCACCTCGGTGGTCTTCGACGCTGCCGCCGGCACCCGGCCGCCGGACCTCGTCACCGACCAGGTCTGGGTCACCAGCGCCGACGGGACGGTGCTGCCGGCGTTCGTGGTGCACCGCGCGGACGTGACCGCCGACAACGGGCCGCACCCGTGCACCCTGTACGGCTACGGCGGCTTCAATGTCAGCGTGACGCCGGCGTTCTCCCCGGCCATCGCCACCTTCACCGAGGCCGGCGGGGTCTGGGTGGTGGCGATCCTTCGCGGCGGTGGCGAGTACGGCGCCGACTGGCACGACGCCGGCCGGCTGGCCCGCAAGCAGAACGTCTTCGACGATGCGGTCGCCACCGCCGAGCACCTGATCGCCACCGGCTGGACGGCACCGGACCGGTTGGCCGTCAACGGCGGTTCCAACGGTGGGCTGCTGGTGGGCGCGCTGATGACCCAGCGGCCGGAGCTGTTCGCGGCGGCGGTACCCCAGGTCGGGGTGATGGACATGCTGCGCTACGAGCGGTTCACCATCGGCTGGGCCTGGGCGGCGGATTACGGGATAGCCAGCCGGAGCAAGGCCGAGTTCGACACCCTCTACGCCTACTCGCCCTATCACCGGCTGCATCCCGAAGCGGGATATCCGGCGACCCTGGTGATGACCGCCGATCATGACGACCGCGTCGTCCCGGCGCACAGTTTCAAGTTCGCCGCGCGGCTGCAGGCAGTCAGCCCGCCGGATGCGGTGGCATACCTGCGCGTGCAATACAGCGCCGGGCATGGCCAAGGAAAGTCGCGCTCGACGTTGATCGCCGAGCGCACCGACCTGCTGGCCTTCATCGGCTGCCACACCGGACTGACCTTCGAGCAGCTCGGCCAGCGCGGGCGTGACACCTAGCACTGGCGTGACGGCTAGCGCAGGCGTGACGGCTAGCGCAGGCGTGACGGCTAGGCAGGTGTGACGGCGCACGCGGGGTCACCGCGGCGCCGGTACCGCAGGCCCGTCCCGTCGCCGGCACGAGGCCGGTGACGGGACGAGCCCGCGTATCAAACCACGCTCAGCTGACGACCTGGACGGCGTCGGCCTGCGGCCCTTTGGGACCCTGAGCTACTTCGAACTGCACTCGCTGGCCCTCTTCCAGTGACCGATAACCGTCACTCTGGATGGCGCTGTAGTGGACGAAGACGTCCTGGCCCCCATCTACGGCGATGAAGCCGTAGCCCTTCTCATTGTTGAACCACTTCACGGTGCCCTGTGCCACACTGCACTCCTTGCTGGCTTCCGACCGGGCCGTCACACCTCGTGACGCCGGGGTCTTCGTTCCACGGTCCCGGCAGCTCAGTGCACACGCTGGCTATGATCCCCACCACCACCGTGGTCCTTCGTTGGCGAAACGCCCGTCACTCGACCAAGCGGCAAATTACCGGGTGCCGGGGCACCTCGCCACCGGATCGGCGTATTTGATTCCAGTTAGTTCCCGAGGATTACGGCGTGTTTACGGCCGATCACCGGAATGGCGCGCCTGGAGGCACATTTCGGACTCAGAGCAGGCCGGCAGCGCGCATGCCCGCGAGCGTCGGGGCGATGACCGCGGTCGGCGACAGCCGGCCGGCCACCGCGTCCAGGGTCTTCAGGCCGTCCCCGGTGTTGTACAGGACCGTCTCGCGGCTCGGGTCCAACCGACCGGTCTCCACCAGCTTCTTGCAGACCGCGGTGGTGACCCCGCCGGCGGTCTCGGCGAACACCCCGGTGGTCTCGGCCAGCAGCTGGATACCGGCCCGGATCTCCTCGTCGTCGACATGGGCCATCGCACCGCCGGTGCCGCGCACGGCATCCAGGGCGTACGGGCCATCAGCCGGGTTGCCGATGTTCAGCGACTTGGCGATACCGGTCGGACGTACCGGCAGCACGGTGTCGCTGCCGGTCTCGAAGGCGTGCGCGATCGGCGAGCACCCGGAGGACTGGGCGCCGTAGATCCGGTACTCCAGCGGCTGGACCAGTCCGATGGTGGCCAGTTCCTTGAATCCCTTGTGCACCTTGGTCAGCAGCGAGCCGGATGCCATCGGGGCCACCACCTGCTGTGGCAGCCGCCAGCCGAGCTGCTCGGCGACCTCGTAGCCGAGGGTCTTGGAACCCTCGGCGTAGTAGGGCCGGACGTTGACGTTGACGAACGCTGTCTCTTCGAACTCATCGGTCTCGGCGAGCTCGCTGCACAGCCGGTTGACATCGTCGTAGGAACCGTCGACGGCTACCAGGGTGCCGCCGTAGACAGCCGTCTGGGTGATCTTGGCCGGTTCCAGGTCCCACGGCACGAAGACGATGGAATCCATGCCGATCCGGGCGGCGTGGGCGGCCACCGAGTTCGCGAGGTTGCCGGTGGAGGCACAGGCGATCCGGCGGAAGCCCAGTTCACGGGCGGCGGTGATGGCGACCGAGACCACCCGGTCCTTGAACGAATGGGTGGGGTTGGCTGAATCGTCCTTCACCCACAACGGCGCGGTGAAACCGAGCCGGTCGGCGAGCCGGTCGGCACGGATCAGCGGTGTCATGCCGGTGCCGGAGTCGACCCGGGTGGCCGGGTCGTGACCGGCCGGCAGCAAGCCGGCGTAGCGCCACAGCGAGTGCGGGCCGTCCTCGATGCCCTGCCTGGTGACCGAGGCGAGCCGGTCGGCGTCATAGCCGACCTCCAGCGGGCCGAAACATTCGAAGCAGGCGTGCTGGGCACCGAGCGGATAGTCGGCACCACAGTTGCGACAGAGCAGCGCGGACGCCGGCGAGGACGCCGGTGGCTGGAGGGGACGGTTGATGGTTGCGGTCATGGCGAGGCCCTTTCTCCTCATCTTTCCTGGGCCACACGCGACACTGCGTGGCCAGGCCGGAGTTGGCACCTTCCGTGGGAGTCCTCGTACGCGCCTGCGGTCAGCGGAGCTGCCGGGAGCCTTTCCTAGGCGTCGCGAGTCTTCTGTGGTGGTTGCCGGGGCTTCAACGGGCCGGTCCCTCTGCCCCTCTGGATGAGCGGAACTATGAAGTTGTCTTCGCTCGACTGTAGTCGTAGGTCAGCACTACCACGATCGGCCCCTGGGGCAGCCCGTCGAATCTGGGCCGGACCCGCTGGATCTCCGGGAACTGCACCTGCAGCGCCTCGGCCGCGGCCTGGGCGCCAGCCGTCGCAGGGTCATAGTAGGCAGCCGTGGACAGGATGTCGCCGTCGAACGTGCTGGTGTCCGTGACGCTCCAGCCCGCCTGTTCCAGGAGCGCGGTCGCACCGCGCGCGAGGGCGGGGCGGCCGGTGTTGTCCAGCACGATCACCGGGATCGTGGCCGGACTGCCCGAGCCGGCGCCCGGTGCCATGCCATTGCCTGCCGTGCCATTGCCTGCCGTGCCATTGCCTGTCACGCCATTGCCTGTCACGCCGCCGACCGGGCTCGGTGACGCGATCGGGTGCTGGGCAGCGGCGGCCGTCCCCGGGACGACCGCCGGTGCGCTGGCCAGTGGCGCCAGCAAGCCGGCTCGGCGGCCGTGGGGGTGGCTGAGCGCGGTGAAGGCGATGACGGCCAGCACCAGCCCCAGCACGAGCAGCAGGGAACCCACTAGCCGCTCAGCGGGACGATGAATCTCAGAAGGAGCGGTATGGGCCACAGATGTAAATACTAGGTCAAACTTCAATGCCCAGTCGACGGGCGGACCGTTGCCGTTGCCGGCTGGCCCGCAACCTCCGCAGGCGCTTCACCAGCATCGGGTCGGCGGCCAGCGCCTCGGGGGTGTCGATCAGCCCGTTCAGCACCTGGTAGTACCTGGTCGCCGACATGTCGAACAGTTCGCGGATCGCCTGTTCCTTGGCGCCCGCGTACTTCCACCACTGGCGCTCGAAGGCGAGAATCTCCCGGTCCCGGCGGGTCAGGCCATCACCGTCGACGACGATGCCGGGATCGGGCGAAGTCGGGGAATCGCCGCCTGCTGCGGCGGCATCGTTGGCGGCGGGTGCGGGTTCCATGCGGCCTCCAATCGTTGCGGGGTGGTTAATTGCACCGTTGTGATTCGTTCCCCATTGAACCACGCCGGTACGTCAAGAAGGCGCCCGGTTGCCGTGTCGAGGAGCCTCCCCGCCCATCCACCATGCCACCGCGATCCAGCCATGCTCCAGCCACCATCCAGCGCGAGGAGGGCCGTCCACAGCGCGCCCGCGCCTTCCACAGATCGGCCCGGGAGGCCCCCGGCGGACCGGGGAGGCGGAACTGTTTCGGGCATGCACCCTTACCCGCTGCCGCTGCTGGATCTGGACCGGCTCGAGCAGCTCAGCCGCGACCTGGACCGGGCCGCCGAGGAGCTGCTGAGCGTGCGTTCGGCGCTGCGGTCCCGGGCCGCGGGACTGCAGTGGCACTCCGAGGGCGCCCGGGCGTTCCAGGCGGTTCTGCACGACCTGCTCGGGCAGCTGGGCCGGTCCGGCTCCCGGTTCACCGGACTGGCAGCCGCGCTCCGGGCACACCGGCACCGGGCGGCCGGGCGGGCCGCTACGGCGGCCAGGCTCGCCCACTCGGCGCTGGACGCTGTCGAGCGGATGGCGCGGCGGCCGTGAGCGCCCCGGTCACCGTCGCAGGCGGCACCGACTCGATCGCCGCCGACTTCGAGCAGCTGGCGGCCTTCGCCTCGGCCCTGGACGCGGCTGCCGACTCGATCGCCGGCGTGCTGGCGGTGCTGGCCCGGTGCCTGGGCGACCCGGCACTGATCGGTGCGGCTGTGCTCGATCCCGCCGGTGCTGCCGAGATCCTGGCGCTGGCGGGGGTGGCGACGGCGGGGGCTGCCGTCGCTCTGGCGAGGTGCCAGTCCCTCTCGGCCGTCCTGCGGCTGGCCGCCGGGTCCTACCGGGCGGCCGACGAGCTGGACCGGCGGGTCGTGCCGGTGCTGGCAGCGGGGTACCGGCTGCCGCGGGTGCTGCCCCCGCTGGCCGGGTCGGCCGGGTCGGGCACCGGCTGGAAGGCCGCGTTGCGCGCCGACCCGGGCCTGGTCGACCTGGCCGTCCAGGTGCTGACGATCGCCGGCACCGGTGGCGTGCCGCTGCCGGGGGGCACCGCCCGGCTGGCGGGCCTGCTGGCCACCCCCTTTCCGGACGGCACCGCCGTGGTGACCACCCGGCCGACCGCGCCGACCGGCGACCGTGACGGGCCGCCGCGCGGTGCCGCCGACCTGCTGGCTGCCCTGGCGTTGCGGGGTTCGCACAACGAGGGCGGCGGCTCGATCGACGTGCGGACCCTCGACGGTGCGGGCGGGCGCCGGGTGATCGTCGACATCACCGGCACCACGGCGTGGAACTTCGACCCAGCGCGCCGCGCGCCCGAGGTCAGCGATCTCGGCACGAACCTGCGGGCGCTGGCCAACCGGTCCTCGGTCTTCGAACGCGGCGTCCTCCAGGCGCTGCGCCAGGCGGGCGTCCGGCCGGGCGAGCCGATCATGCTGGTGGGCCACAGCCAGGGCGGCATGATCGCGGCCCGGCTGGCCGCGCAGCTTCCGGCGGCGGAGTTCACGGTGACGCACCTGGTCACGGCCGGCGCGCCGATCGGCCTGGCAGCCGTGCCCGGCTCGGTGTCGGTGCTGTCCCTGCAGAACCAGGGCGACATCGTGCCCGAACTGGACGGCGCGGACAACCCTCGACGGGCCAACTGGGTCACCGTGCGGACCGCCCGGGGCGGCGAGGACTCGGGGCTGTCCAGGCACTCGGTGCGGTCCTACCTGGCCGGCGCCCACGACGTGGACGCCTGCGCGGATCCGTCGCTGGCGCACTGGCGCCGCACCGCCGCCGGTTTCCTCGATGCCGACCGGATCAGCACCCAGGTCTTCCAGATCCGGCGCGCGGACTAGCGCGGACTAGTGCGGACTAGTGCGGACTAGCGCGGACTGATGAGAGGCCGGCCAGCCCTGGTGCCAGCTCCGCCATGGTTGCCGAAAACGCCGGGGTGCAGCAGGATCACCAGATGCTTGGGTTGATGCAGGACTTTCCCCTGACCATCGAGTACATCCTGCGCCGCAGCGAGCGGATGTACGGCAGCAACCGCACCGTGAGCACCCAGCTCGTCCAGGGCCAGGAACGGATCAGCTTCGCCGAGCTGGCCGCACGGTCGCGCCAGGTGGCCGGCATCCTCGACCGGCTGGGAATCTCCGCCGACGGCCGGGTCGGTTCGTTCGGCTGGAACACCGCCAACCACACCGCGCTGTATTTCGGCGTGCCAGGCACCGGACGGGTGCTGCACACCCTCAACATCCGGCTCTTCCCCGAGCAGCTCGTCTACACGGTGGAGCACGCCGAGGACGAGATCGTCTTCGTGGACCGGTCGCTGCTGCCGCTGTTCGCGCAGTACCTGCCCAAGCTCGGCACCGTCAGGCATGTGGTGGTCTTCGATGACGGCGCGCCCAGCCCGCTGCCCGATGACTCCCGGGTGGTGCTCTGGCAGGACGTGGTCGGCGAGGAGCTCGACTTCGCGGGCATGGTCACCGACGAGCACACCGCGGCAGCCCTCTGCTACACCACCGGGACCACCGGCAATCCCAAGGGCGTGCTCTACTCCCACCGCTCCACCTACCTGCACACCCTGGCCACTCAGATGCCCGGCACCTTCAGCATCAACGACGCCGACGTCTTGATGCCGGTGGTACCGATGTTCCATGCGATGGCCTGGGGGTTGCCCTACGCCGCCGTGATGGCCGGTGCCAGCCTCGTGATGCCCGGCCCCGGTATGACCCCGGCCGCATTGCTGGACCTGCTGGAGAGCGAGCGGGTGACCCTCACCGCCGGCGTCCCGACGATCTGGATGGGAATGCTGCCGCTGCTCGCCGGCCGCGACCTGGCCGCCTTGCGCAGCGTGATCTGCGGCGGTTCCGCGGTGCCCAAGGCGCTGTCGGAAGGCTGGCGGGCGGCGATCGGCCTGCCGATCACCCAGGCCTGGGGCATGACCGAGCTGTCCCCGCTGGGCAGCGTCTGCACCTTGCGGGCCGAGCATGCCGACCTGCCGGAGGAACAGAAGGCCGATCTCCGCGCGACGGCCGGGGTGGCGCCGAGCGGGGTGGAGATGCGGATCGTGGACCCCGAGACCCGCGAGGAACTGCCGTGGGATGACCGGGCCACCGGAGAGCTGGAGACCCGCGGCCCGTGGATCGCGAGGCAGTACTACCGGACCGACGAGCCCGGCGAGCAGTTCTCGCCCGACGGCTGGCTGCGCACCGGCGATGTGGCGGCGATCTCGGAGCTGGGCTACCTGCGGCTGGTCGACCGGACCAAGGACCTGATCAAGTCCGGTGGCGAGTGGATCTCCTCGGTGGAGCTGGAGAACCAGATCATGGCGCACCCGGCGGTAGCCGAGGCGGCGGTGATCGCGATCCCGCATCCGCGTTGGATGGAACGGCCACTGGCCTGCGTCGTGCTCAAGGCCGATCACCAGGTGGACAAGGCCGAATTGCACGACTTCCTGGCTGGCCGGGTGGACAAGTGGGGACTGCCGGACGACATCGTCTTCCTCGACGAGCTTCCCAAGACCAGCGTCGGCAAGTTCAGCAAGCGGACACTGCGCGAGCAGTTCGCCGACCTCCGCTTCGGCGACTGACCTCAAGCCCCGGAGCCGCAGCCCACCGAACCAGCCCACCGATCCCTCCGGCCGCCGGTCACCAGCCCGTCCGGCGCCGCCGCCGTCCCTCGGTCCCGCAGCGCTGCCTGTGCGACCGCCTGAACGCTCACAACGGGGTTCCGCCGGACGATGGGTTCGGTGACGGATCGTAACCAGGGCTTTTCGAGCGACCCGTGCCTGCAAGCTGCGCCACCCGAACCTTGCCACCCGAGCCTCCTAGCTCCGCGAACTCCCAAGCGGGCTGAGCGACACGGTGCATGAGGTAACAATCTAATAACGCAGCGTAATCGTCCTGCTACGCCTAGTTCGCATGCCGACGGTAGAGATGTGGCCTAAGTAACCAGAGTGCTCCACTCGCGGTGGAGGACGTCCAGTCGCGCTGCGACTACCGACAAGTCAGGACGACGACCTATGTACGAGAGTGCCTCGTTCACCTCGCCTCGCCGGCGCCCCCACCTGTCGCGGGCTCTCAGCCCGGCCCGGCTGGCTGCCCTCGGCCGCCGCCCGGCAGCTCGGCTGGCGGTGGCCACCGGCACCGTTCTGGTCACCGTGCTGGCGCTGTTCACTCCCGCCGCCCTGGCCGTGACCGGCCAGGACCCGATCGGGTACCTCGACACGACCGTCGTCCGGCCGTCCGACGGGGTGCTCTTCGCCGCCGGCTGGACCGCCGATCGCGACGCCCCGCTGGAGACGCTGCGGGTTCAGATCTATGACAACGGCACCTACGTCGCCGCGGTGACCGCGGACGGTTACCGGCCCGACGTCGGCGCCGCGGTGGCCAACGTCGGGCCGTTCCACGGCTACACGGCGCATTTCGCCGCCAAGACCGGGCTGCACCAGGTCTGCGCGCTGGCGATCAACCTGCTCGGTGGCGTGAACCGCCAGCTCGGCTGCCGGTCGGTCCAGGTCAACAACGACCCGGTCGGTGCCCTGGAGAGCGCCGTGCAGCAGCCGGGCGGCATCCGCATCGGCGGCTACGCGCTCGACCCGAACGTCCCCACCAGCTCGGTGGTGGTGCGCAGCTACCTCGACGGCACCTACGTCACCAGCCAGCTGGCCGCCACGCCGCGTGCGGACCTGAAAGCCAAGTACCCCACCGCGGGCCTGAACCACGGCTTCTCGATCTTCACCCCCGCCGCCCTCGGCACCCACCAGATCTGCGCCTACGCGATGAACCTCGGGGTCGGCACCGTCAACACCAAGCTCGGCTGCCGCACGGTGACCATGACCAGCAGTCCGGTCGGCGCCCTGGAGGCCGCTCCGCAGCAGCCCGGCGGCTTCCTGGCCACCGGCTACGCGCTGGATCCCGACGTCACCAGCTCGATCTCGGTGCGGATGTACCTCGACGGCGCCTACGTGGCGACCGGCGTGGCCGGCGCTGCCCGCCCGGACGTGTCGGCGAAGTACCCGGGCTACGGCCAGTACCACGGCTTCGCGATCTTCACCCCGGCCGCGGCCGGCACCCATGAACTCTGCGCCTACGGCATGAACGTCGCGGCCGGCATGGTCAACACCAAGCTCGGGTGCAGCACCGTGTCCCGGACCAGTGACCCGGTCGGCTCGGTCGCCGGCATCGCCCGGGCCGGCACCACCGACGCCGTCTCGGTCTCCGGCTGGGCGCTGGACCCCGACTCCGCCGGACCGATCACCGTCCAGGTGACCAGCGACGGGGTGGTTAAGCAGGTGCTGACCGCGAACCTGGCCTCCACCGGCTCACTCGCCGCGTGGCCGCGCTGGGGCGGCAACCACGGCTACTCGGCCACTGTCGCCCTCGACGGCTACCAGCACCAGGTCTGCGTGGTGGCCGTGAACGTCGGCGCCGGCCAGAACGTCTCGCAGGGCTGCAAGCTGCTCGCCACCACCGGTAGCACCTCACCGGCCGCACCGACGAATCTCACCGGCTGGCCCGGCAACACCCAGGTCACCCTGAACTGGACCGCGTCGCGGGCGGTCACCTCGCCGGTGACCGCATACCAGGTCACCGTCTCCCCGGGTGGGCGAGTGGTGTCCTTCGCGGGAACGGCCGTCACCGGTGTGGTCACCGGCCTGACCAACGGCGTCCAGTACACCCTGGCGGTACGGGCGGTCAACGCCTTCGGCACCAGCTCGGTGACCTCGGTCAGGACGACGCCGACGGCCATCCCGCCGCAGCTGACCCCGGCTCCGGTTTCGACCAGCCACTACGTGCGCAACCTGACCGGCACCGCCACCACCGACAGCGCCATCATGCGCACGATGGGCGCCTCCGACGCCAGCTACAACCCCTCCGGGCACAGCTACCTGGTGCTGCTGCAGATCGGCGGCCAGGACGAGGCGCGCCAAGGCGCGCTGCTCTCGGCGACCTCACGCTTCGTCAGCTACGGCGCCGTGGTGACCGCGATGAAGGCCTACCTGGACGGCTACGCCACCACCCAGAAGGCCTCCGCACCGCTGACGCTGGCGATCGGCACCAACAACGATGTCGATGTCAGCGCCTCGGCCGGCACGTCCTGGGCACGCAGCGTCGTCAATCCGGTGGCTGCCTACGCGGCCACCCGGTACCCGGGCATGGTCATCGCCGGTGCCAACGACATCGAGCCCGGTTTCTCGGCGACGGTGGCCGAGAGCCGCGCCTGGGTGTCGGGCTACCTGGCCGCCACCACGTCGAAGTACGTCTTCAACGGCTCAGCCGACGGGTGCTCGACCTCGGTGCCGGGCACCCAGTGCAACAACGGCTGGACGATGGCTGACCTGCAGTGGGTCAGCGGCGGCGCCGCCCCGACCCGGACGATGAGCCTGCCGCAGATCTACAACTACGCGATGCCACTGCAGTGGAAGAACATCTCGCTCACCGGCACGACGGCCGGCAAGCCCCGGATCTACTTCGGCGGCCCGCTGACCGAGTACACCGCGTGCGACCAGGCCGGCACCTGCGGCAGCATCTCCAACATCGATGCCTGGAACCGGCTGTGGAGCGCGATCTCCTCCACCACGGCCACCAAGCAGTCCGAGATGCCGCACGGCACCGACCTGCGCATCAACTAGGGACACCACTCATGATCACTTCCCACGGCCGGCACCCCGGCACCGCTTCCCAGACGGGGCAGGCCCAGCAGGCGGCGCAGGCCCAGCAGGCGGCGCAGGCCCAGCAGGCGGGGCAGGCTCAGCAGGCAGGAACGGCGGGCCGGCATCGGCGGCTGGCGCTGCTGCTGGGCGCCACCGTCGTGCTGAGCACGGCCTGCTCCTCGGCCAACGGCTCGGTCACGCCGGTCGCCTCGGCGCCACCGGCCTCCAGCACGCCCACCTTCTCCACGACCTCAGCCAGTTCGAGCGTGCCGGTGCCGGCGAGTTCGTCGCTGATCACCGCCGCGAGTTCCTCGGCGCCGACCAAGCCGGCGAGCAGCCCTGCCACGCTGTCGAAGTCCAGCCCACCCGCCACCGTCGCCGGTTGCCAGGCCGTCAGCCTGGCGGTGGTGGCACTGCGCGGATCCGGCGCGGCCGGGCATCAGTACGCCTTCCTGCAGTTCACCAACAAGTCGGCGAAGAGCTGCACGCTGACCGGCTTCCCCGGCGTCCAACTGCTCAGGGCCGGCGCCCCGCTGGGCAAGCCCGCGGCCCGGGCGGACAAGCCGGTGACCACGGTCCAGCTGGCACCGGGCCGTTCAGCGACCGCGCGGCTGGTGGACGACTCGACCTGCCAGGCCGAGAAGTCGGACTCGGTACAGATCATCCCGCCGAACCAGACCCAGAAGTTCCTGGTCCCGCTGTCGATCCGCGGTTGCGCCCTCACCGTGGACCCGGTCATCGCCGGCTGAGCCCCGTTCCGGCGGTGGCGAGCCGGCCGTCCTGACGGGTGCAGAATCGAGGGCATGACCTATCTCGCCGCCGATGACCGTTACCAGCAGATGACCTACCGCCGGGTGGGCCGCAGCGGGATCAAGCTTCCGCTGATCTCCCTCGGCCTGTGGCACAACTTCGGCGACGACCGGCCGCTGGACAACCAGCGGGCCATCCTGCGGCGGGCCTTCGACCTGGGCGTCACCCACTTCGACCTGGCCAACAACTACGGCCCGCCCTACGGTTCTGCCGAGCAGAACTTCGGCAAGCTGTACCAGCAGGACTTCCGGCCTTATCGTGACGAGCTGTTCCTTTCGACCAAGGCCGGCTGGGACATGTGGCCCGGTCCCTACGGTGACTTCGGCTCGCGCAAGTACCTGCTGGCCAGCCTCGACCAGTCGCTGAGGCGGATGGGCGTGGGCTACGTCGACGTCTTCTACCACCACCGCAACGACCCGGACACCCCACTGGAAGAGACGATGGGGGCGCTGGACCACGCGGTCCGCTCGGGCAAGGCGCTCTACGCCGGCATCTCCTCCTACTCGCCGCGGCGCACCGCCGAGGCCGCCCGGATCCTGCGTGAGCTGGGGACCCCGCTGTTCATCCACCAGCCGTCCTACTCGCTGCTCAACCGCTGGATCGAAGGCGGCCTGCTCGACACCGCCGCCGAGGTCGGCGCCGGTGTGATCGCGTTCTCCCCGCTGGCGCAGGGAATGCTGACCGAGAAGTACCTCGACGGAGTGCCAGCCGGCTCCCGGATGGCGGCGAACACGTCGCTGCCGGCGGAGCTGCTCACCGAGCAGAACCTGCAGCACATCCGGGCCCTGAACGAGATCGCCGCGCGGCGCGGCCAGTCGCTGGCCCAGCTGGCACTTGCCTGGGCGGCCCGGGACGAGCGGGTCAGTTCGGTGCTGATCGGCGCCTCGTCGGTACGCCAGCTGGAGCAGAACATCGCTGCCCTGGACAACCAGTCCTTCACCGCCGAGGAGCTCGACGAGATCGACCGGTACGCCGTCGAGGGCGGCATCGACCTGTGGCGCTCGGTGGCCACCAGCTGAGCACTGCCTGAGGCACCGGTCACGGCCGGGAATGCCGCACGGCCGGAAGGGGGTTGGCCTCTACCGTGACCGCGCCTGCCTTCGACTCCGCCGAGCTCCGCAGCCAGGAGGACGGCCCGTCACCCCATGCGGGCCGGCATCGTGCCCTGATCCTGGTCGCGATCGTGCTGACCGGCCTGACGATGCGGGTTGCCGTCACCAGCGTCGGAGCCGTCCTGACTGACCTCGAGCGCGGCCTGCACGCCTCCTCCTCGGTCGCCGGCATCATCACCACACTGCCGGTGATCGCCTTTGCCGGTATCGGCTTCCTCGGCCCGTGGCTGGCGCATCGCTTCGGTGAGCATCGGCTGGTCACGGCAGCGCTGCTGGCCGCCACCGCCGGCCTGGTGTTCCGGGCGGTCGCCGGCAGCGTCTGGCTGTTCGCGGTGCTCAGCATGCTCGCCCTGACCGGCGGCGCGATCGCCAACGTGCTGATGCCGGCCTTGGTCAAAAGGCACTTCCCCGAACGGATCGGGACGATGACCGCGGTGTACACCACCGCGCTGGCGATCGGGATGACCTCCGCGGCCGGCCTCACCGCGCCGCTGGCCGAACTGGGCGGGCAGAGCTGGCGGTTCGGCATCGGGTCGTGGGCGCTGCTGACCGCGTTCGCGATGCTGCCGTGGCTGCCCACCCTGGCCGGGGACCGTCCAGAGCCCGAGAGCCTGCCCGACCGGGTGCCGCTGCGCTGGTTGCTGCGCAGCAAGCTCGCCTGGGCGTTGACCCTGCTGTTCGCCGCCCAGTCCTTCCAGGCCTACATCGCCTTCGGCTGGTTCACCGACTTCTTCCGGCACCACCAGCTCGACGCGACCAGGGCCGGCCTGCTGGTGGCCTTCTACGCGGCGCTGACGATTCCGGTGTCGATGGTGGTCCCCGCGCTGGCCGTGCGCGGCCAGCGCCGGATCGTGATCGGCCTGGCGGCGCTCAGCCTGGTGTCCTACCTGGGAATGCTGGTGGCGCCGGTGGGCGGGGCCTGGCTGTGGATGCTGCTCGGCGGCATCGGCAGCGGGATGTTCCCGCTGAGCCTGACCATGATCGGGCTGCGCTCTCGCGGGCTGGCCACCACCGCGGCGCTGTCGGCCTTCGTCCAGGGCATCGGCTACCTGCTGGCCGGCACCGGCCCGCTGCTGGTGGGCGTCCTGCTCGGCATCTCCGACAGCTGGACCTGGCCGCTGGTGCTGCTGATCCTGGCGGTCCTCGGGTCTGCGGTCACCGGCTGGTACGCCGGCCGCGGCGAATACGTCGATGACCAGCTGCACCGCCCCCCTCGAGCTGAGTGAGCATCGCAGCCAGGAACGAGCGAGGAGCGGAGCGAAGTGGCGGTCCTGCTCAATAGGCCTGCAGCCCGAGCCTGATCGCGATCGCCATGCCCGCGGCCGCGATCAGCAGTCGCAACGGCCCGGCTGGCAACCGGCGCACCACCAGCGGCCCCAGCCAGCCGCCAGCGAAGAAGCCGATCGCCAGCGGCAGCACCGCCAGCCACCGGACGTCGGCGAAGAAGACGAAGCCCAGTGCCGCGATCCCGTTGGCCAGCGCCAGCACCGCGTTCTTGATGGCATTGCTGTTCGGCAGCGACTCGGTGGTGGCGAACAGCAGCAGGGCGAGCATCAGCACGCCGGCCGCGGCGCCGAAGTAGCCGCCGTACACCGACACGGCGAACACCCCGGCCACCACCCAGCGGGCGTCGGAGCCGGAGTGGTGCTGCTGCGCCCGCGGCCGGGGAATCAGCACGCACAGCGAGGCGCCGCCGATCAGCACCGGCACCACCCGTTCGAAGGCGGCGGCCGGCGTCAGCAGCAGCAGCGTCGCACCGAGCGCGCCGCCCAGCGTGGCGGTCACTCCGAGGACCCGCAGCCGGCGGCCCTGGCCACGCAGCTCCGGACGGCCGCCGAGCGTCGAGCCCAGCCCGCTGAAGACCAGCGCCACGGTGTTGGTGACGTTGGCGATCACCGGGGGCAGCCCGACGGCGAGCAGTGCCGGGTAACTGATCACCGACGCCAACCCGGCCATCGCGCCGGCCAGGCCGGCCGCGACGCCGGCCAGCACCAGCAGCAGGAATTCAGAGCCGGACATCGATCACAGCCTTTCACAAGCCGCCGGAATCGCTGACAGAATTCAGCCCATGCCAGCCAAGCGCAGCGCCGGGATCCTGCTGTTCCGCCGGCAACCGCACCTGCAGGTGCTGATCGGCCACCTCGGCGGCCCGCTGTGGAGCCGGCGCGACACGGCCGCCTGGTCGATCCCGAAAGGCGAGTACGGACCGGAGGAAACCCCACTGGACGCCGCACGCCGGGAGTTCACCGAGGAACTCGGGCTGCCGGTCCCCGCGGTGGAGTTCCTCGACCTCGGCACCGTGAAGCAGAGCGGCGGCAAGCAGGTCACCGCGTGGGCCGCCGAGGCCGATCTGGACCTGGACCGGGTGGTGCTGGGCACCTTCGAGCTGGAATGGCCGCCCGGTTCGGGACGGTTCCAGCGCTATCCCGAGCTGGACCGGGTGGCCTGGTTCGACCCCGAGCAGGCCCGCGATCGCTTGATCGCCGCGCAGCGGGAGTTCCTCGACCGGCTGGTGGACCGGCTGACCGAGCGGCTGGTCACGCCGCCTCCACCTGCGACACCTCGCTAGCCGTGCCGTCGCCGGCCCGCTGGGGGCCGGCTCGCCGGATCGGCGCGGCCTCATCCGGCTGCGCGGCCCCGGCACGCTGCACTGCGTCGGCCGGCAGCACGGCGTCAGCCGGCTGAGAGGAGTCGGCAGGCTGCACTGCGTCAGCCGGCTGCGCGACCTCGGCCCGCTGCGCGGGCGAATTGAGCCGGCGCAGCACCAGCGCACCGAAGCCGGCGGCCACCAGGCAGGCCGCGGCTCCCAGCGCCAGGCCGGCCCGGCCGCCGAACTGCTCGCTGACCGTGCCGGCGATCGGGCCGCCGATCGGCGTCGATCCCAGGAAGGCCACTCCCCACAGGGCCATCACCCGGCCGCGCATGCTGGGCGAGGCCGCCAGTTGCAGGCTGCTGTTGCCCTTGGCCAGAAAGCCGACGCTGGCCGCGCCCACCAGGGTCAGCGCGAGCAGTTCCAGGGGCAGCGTCGGCGCCGCGGCGGCAGCGGCGATCAGGATTCCGAACACGGCGGCGGAGTTCACCAGCGCCCTGACGCCGACCCGGCCGCGAGCCGCGACCCACAGCCCGCCCACTACCGCCCCGAGGCCCATCGCCGCCGTCATGAAGCCGTACACCTGCGGACCGCCGCCGAAGGTCTGCTTGGCGACCACCGGCAGCACCACCTGGAACTCATAGGCCAGGCAGCCGATCAGCGCCATCATCGCCAGCGGAACGGCCAGCTCCGGGGTGCGCCGGACGTAGTGCAGGCCGGCCCGCAGCTGGCCCGGGGTCCGGCTGGCCGGCGGTGCCGGTTGCAGCGCGGCGGTGTCGAGCATCGCCAGCGACCAGACCACGGCCACGAAGCTGAGCGCGTTGAGCAGGAAGCAGATCCCGAGACCACCGGTGGCGATGATCAGGCCGGCGATCGCCGGCCCGATCGCCCGGGCGGCGTTGACCAGCACCGAGTTCAGGCTGACGGCATTGCGCAGGTCGGCGGTACCCACCATCTCCAGCACGAAGGCCTGCCGCGCCGGGTTCTCGAAACAGGTGTTCAGGCCGAGCAGCACTGCCAGCAGGTAGACCTGCCACAGCCGCACCGCGCCGGTGACGGTGAGGACGCCGAGCACCAGTGCCAGCAAGCCCATCATCGCCTGCAGCGCCATCATCAGCCGGCGCTTGTCGACCCGGTCGGCCACCACCCCGCCGTACGGGCCGAGCAGCAGCACCGGCAGCGTCTGCAGGGCGACCACCACGCCGAGCGCCGTCGCTGACCCGGTCAGTTGCAGCACCAGCCAGGACTGCGCCACGGTCTGCATCCAGGTGCCGATCAGGGAGATCGCCTGGCCGCTGAAGAACCGGCGGTAGTTGGGATTGGCCAGCGCGGCGAAGGTCTGCCGGCCTGCCGCGGCGAACGAGGTCACCGGGCCGCCTTCACCGGCTGAGACTTCACCGGCTGAGGCCGGTTCAGCTGCTCGGCGAGGGTCTCCAGAGCCGGCAGGGCGGCCAGCAACTGACCGGCCTGGCCCTCCGGCAAGCCGGTCAGCCGGTCGGCAAGCAACTGGCTGCGCTGGCGGCGCAACCGCTGCTGCAGTGACCGGCCGGCCGGCGTGGTCTGCACCCGGACGGCGCGCCGGTCGGCAACGGCTGCCGAGCGCACCACCAGCCCGGACGCTTCGAGCTTGCCGAGCACCCGGGACAGCATGGTCGGGTTCAGCCCTTCGATGTCGGCCAGTTCGCTGATGCCGAGCGGGCCGAGCCGGGCTATGGTGCCCAGCACCGACAGCTGGGTTCGGGTCATTCCTTCGCCGGAGACCTGCCGATCCACCAGCCGGGCGATGCGCGCCAGCGCGATCCGCAGCCGGTCCACATCCTCGCCGCTGAACTGGTTCATCCGTGTGCCGCTCCCCTGATACTTGCCTATCAGCAAGCATAC
>NZ_DASVQG010000360.1:0-3327 GCF_036389215.1 Jatrophihabitans sp. | reverse complement strand
GACCGGCCGGCGGTCGGTGCCGGCACGAGCCGGCCCGCCGTGCCGTCGGGTGCGGCCAAGCCCACCCCGGGTGGTACGGCGGCCGAGCGTGCCGCCGCCCGCCGGGGCCTGCAACGACAAGCCGATGACCAGGGCGGACGGGACAACACCTGATGAGCGTCTTCACCCAGCTCTACCGCGGCGAGACCCGGTTCGACTTCATCGGCACCCGCCGGCGCTGGTACCTCGCCTCGCTGGTGCTGCTTTCCATCTGCGTGCTCAGCATGGTGTTCCGGGGCTTCAACGTGGGGATCGACTTCAAGGGCGGCACCCAGTTCCAGGTCCAGGCGGCCAACACCTCGATCACTCCGAAGCAGGTCGAGGAGGCGATGGCCGCGACCGGCCACCCGTCGGAGAGCGCGGCACAGCAGGTCGGTTCCGGTGCCACCCGGCAGATCATCATCAAGACCAAGGAACTGAAGCTGGACGAGCAGTCCGACGTCCAGCGCAAGCTTGCCGCGGCGCTGAAGGTGGATCCCAACAAGGGCATCTCGGTGGACTCGGTGTCCTCCAGCTGGGGTGGTGAGATCACCAAGAAGGCGATCCAGGGACTGCTGGTCTTCCTGCTGGTGGTGTTCGCCTACATCACGCTGCGGTTCGAGGTGAAGATGGCTGTGGGGGCCATGGTTGCCCTGCTGCACGACCTGGTCGTGGCGGCCGGCATCTACTCCATCGTCGGCTTCGAGTTGACCCCGTCCACCATCGTCGGCCTGCTGACCATTCTCGGTTTCTCGCTGTACGACACCGTGGTGGTGTTCGACAAGGTCGCCGAGAACACCAAGGACCTGCTGGCGACCGGGCGCGAGACGTACGCCTCGGCCGCGAACCGGGCGGTCAACCAGACCCTGATGCGCTCGATCAACACCTCGCTGATCTCGCTGCTGCCGGTCGCCGGGCTGCTGTTCGTCGGGGCCGGAATCCTCGGGGTGGGCACCATCAAGGACCTCGCGCTGATCCTGTTCATCGGGCTGGCTGTCGGGGCGTACTCGTCGCTGTTCCTGGCCACGCCGGTGGTGGTAGACCTCAAGGAGCGCGAGCCGCAGTACAAGGGGCTGGCCAAGCGGGTCCAGGCCCGGCGCTCGTCGGCGCGGGTGACCGCCGAGCCGGCCGTGGTCGGTGCCCCCGCTCCGGTCGTCCGGCGGGGCACGCCGGCACCGGCGCCCAAGCCCGGTGCCCGGCCGGCGAGCCGGCCGGCGCGCAAGCGTCCATGAGTCTGCCTACCAGCGGTAACCCGGCGATCAGCGAGGTCATCTCCAGCCGGTTGCGGGATGTGCAGGACTTTCCGCAGCCGGGGGTGCTGTTCAAGGACATCATGCCGCTGCTGGCCGACGCCGCCGCCTTCGGCGCGTGCATCGACGAGTTCGCCAAGCTCAGCGCCACGCGCGAGGCCGAGCTGATCGCCGGTGTCGAGGCCCGTGGCTTCGTGGTGGCCGCGGCGCTGGCCCGGGCGGTCGATGCCGGCGTGGTGCCGGTGCGCAAGGCGGGGAAGCTTCCGCCTCCGACGGTCAGCGCCCGCTACGAACTCGAGTACGGCAGCGCCGAGATCGAGGTCCCGGTGGGGGTGCTGGAAGGCAAGCGGGTGTACGTGGTGGACGACGTGCTGGCCACCGGCGGCACCCTGGCGGCATCGCTGGACCTGCTGGCCCGGGCCGGTGCGGTGGTCACCGGGGTCGGGGTGCTCATCGAGCTGGAGTTCCTGGGTGGCCGGGCACGGCTGGCCGGTCACGAGCTGACCGCCCTGCTGCGGCTCTGACCTGCACGAGTGCTGCCCTGAGAAACGGGCGAGTGTCGCCCTGACCGCACGAGTGCTGCCCTGAGAAACGGGCGAAACACGGCTGCGGGCCCTGAGAATCGGGCCACAAAGTTGGGCACCGTGCAGACCCTGATCCCTCAACCAGGCCCGGACGGGCCTAGACTCGACCTGGTAACGATTACGTTCCAGTCCTTGGAGGCCCTGCCCTGACCACCGAGGCGACAGACCCGCGGGCCACCGGCAAGCCGGCGGCCGAGTCGGGTGTGCCCGCCCCGGCACCGGCCAGGGACGCCTCGGTCGCAACCAGGGATGGCGACCAGTCCGTTGCCGTGACCACCTCGGGCCCGGCCCAGCCGTCGGCCAAGGCTGATACCGCCGGCATGGCAGCCCCGGCGACCCGTGCCAGCCATCGCGCCGGTACCGCGGCCACCGGCCGGGACGCGACGCCCACCAGCACATCGCCGCCCACCAGCACATCGCGGCCCCCCAGCGCATCACCGGCACCCTCCACGGGCACCAGCACGCCGGCAGCGCGGGTCACTCCGGTGCCAGCCACCCGTCCGGTGCTGAACGAACCGGTCACCGCGTCGCCGGCCGAGGTGGCCAACGGTGCCCATCGCCGCCGGGTGCGGGACCGGATCGCGCGCCGGCTGGTCACCACGCCCCGCCAGAGTGCGGTCAAGCCGGTCCTGGAACCGTTGCTGGCAGTGCACCGGGCCGCCCATCCCAAGGTGGACGCCCGGCTGCTGCAGCGCGGCTACGACCTGGCCGAGGAATGCCATCGCGGCCAGCTGCGCAAGTCCGGTGACGCCTACATCACCCATCCGCTTGCGGTGGCCACCATCCTGGCCGAGCTCGGCATGGACACCATCACCCTGGTCGCGGCCCTGCTGCACGACACCGTCGAAGACACCGGAATGACCATCCCGGCGCTGACCGCGGAGTTCGGCCCCGAGGTGGCCCACCTGGTCGAGGGCGTCACCAAGCTGGACAGGGTCAAGTACGGCGAGGCGGCCGAGGCCGAGACGATCCGCAAGATGATCGTGGCGATGGCACGCGATCCGCGGGTGCTGGTGATCAAGCTGGCCGACCGGTTGCACAACATGCGGACGCTGCGGTTCCTGCCGCCGGCCAAGCAGGAGCGCAAGGCCCGCGAGACGCTGGAGGTGCTCGCCCCGCTGGCGCACCGGCTGGGCATGAACACCGTCAAGTGGGAACTGGAAGACCTCGCGTTCGCCACCCTCTACCCCAAGCGGTACGACGAGATCGTCCGGCTGGTCGCTGACCGGGCGCCGCAGCGCGACGTCTACCTCAACGACGTCATCGAACGGGTCAACGGCGACCTCAAGGCCGGCAGCATCAAGGCGCACGTCTACGGCCGTCCCAAGCAC
Source organism: Jatrophihabitans sp. (assembly GCF_036389215.1). GTDB lineage: Bacteria > Actinomycetota > Actinomycetes > Mycobacteriales > Jatrophihabitantaceae > Jatrophihabitans_A. Next base: position 144 of record NZ_DASVQG010000360.1, on the reverse strand, counting down.
TACTACTCGATCTATCAGAAGATGATCGTCCGCGGCCGCGATTTCACGGACATCTACGATCTCGTCGGCATTCGCATTCTCGTGGACACCGTCCGGGACTGCTACGCCGCGCTCGGCACGGTCCACGCCCGTTGGAACCCGGTT
>NZ_DASVQG010000359.1:0-10618 GCF_036389215.1 Jatrophihabitans sp. | reverse complement strand
CCGCGTCGGCCACCTCCGTGCACGCCGGCACCCGGGGGAAATCGGCGGGCGGGGGCGCGATGCCGAGGATCACGTCGAGGACGTCCTCGGCGAGCGGGCCGGCGGCGGGTTCCGGCCGTCCCGAGCCGGCGGCGGCGCTCTCCAGGGCGGTGTACGCCTCCGCGCCGCGCCCGTCGGAGAGCATCCACCCGGCGAACCGCGCCGCGCCTCGCGGGTCCGGCTCAACGCACCCCAGCGCCTCGAGACCAGCGGCACGGCTCGCCTCGCCATCGCCGGGGTTGCCGCGCCTGTGGTACGCCTCCGCCAGCCGCCACCAGGTCCGCGTCCGCAGGCCCTCGCCCGCGCCATCGAGCCCGCCAGTCGAGGCGGACAGCCACCGGATCGCGGCGTCCAGGTCGCCCTGCTCTGGTGCGGTCGCTCGAATCGCCAGCTCCAGGTAGCCGGCGCCGAGAACGGCAGCCACCCACCTCCGCGGCGAGTTTGTGGCGAGGCCGTCGACTGCCGTGCGCAGTGCCTCGACGTCGTCGCGGAGCAGGGCGTCCAGTACTGGGGCCAGGCCGTCCGGGGCAGCCTCGACGGTGCTGGCATCGCCTGCCCGCACAGCTGCCGCGAGCCGGACCTGCCCGACGGCGGTGGACAGCGCCGGGCGCCAGGCATGCCCGGCGGGCACCGCGGCGACCGCGGCGGCGAGTGGCTGCGGGTCGACCGGGGCGCCAACCGACACGGCAGCGACCGTCCGGCACAGCTGGCCGAGCGCGGTGATCACCGCCGTCGGCGATACCACCTCGGCCGCGTAGGCAGCCAGCTGGCCGGCGATTCCGGTGATTGCCCCGGACAGCGGTCGGCGGTCCCCGAGCAGCCCGCCCAACGCCTCGACGACAGCGGTGGCGGCGGGATGCCCCGGTGGAATACGGGTGGCCGCGCCGGCCAGCAGGTCTGCGGCGCCGAGGTAGCCACCGCCGCCCGGATCGTCGTCGTCCCAGCCGCTGCCGTCTCGTCGTTGCCGCAGGCACAGCCCGACCGCCGACAGCAGGCGGTCCAGACCCGACTCCAGCTGCTCACCCTCCGCCTCGGCATCGACCGCGGTGGCCGCCGCACCGATGTAGGCGTCCAGGGCGCCGGCCGCCATCCGGTCGGCTGGGGTCTGCAGCACAGCGACAGCCTGCTCCCAGACCGGCCTTACTGGCTGGCCGGCCAGCGCGGCGAGCCGGTCGCGCGCCGCGCGCCGGGCCCGCTTCGGATCAGTGGGGGGCCGCTTGGCGGGAGCGGGCCGGCGCGGCGGGAGGACCGACGTGTGCCCGGGCTCGCCCTGCATGTCGGGGACGGGCAGGTCGAGCGGGTCCCCGTGGATGAGATCGAAGGTGAACGGCAGCGAGGACGACAGCACCGAGCCGGGCATGCCCAGTGGTAGGCCGTTCTTCAGCAGGTTCTGCATCGCAGCGGTGGCATCGGTGAGCCTGGCCATGTCGAACCGGTCCGGTTCGCCGTTCAGCAGCGGCAGCACAGCCTCGGCGACGGTGAGCATGACCCTGGTGATGGTGCTGACCTCGGCGCTGACCGACGGGCCGTCGAGGACGCCCCGGAAATGCCGGATGGCCTCCTCCCCGTCGGCGCGTGAGCCCGACAACGCCCCGCCGAGAAAGCCGCCCTGGGCCTGGCAGCGATGCAACGCCTTCATCACGCGATCCAGGTGCAGCTGACCGAGCGAGACGTGCGCCGTGGTCGCGAGCAGCGCCGAAAGGTCGGAGTGCTCGAGTGCTTCGGCCAGCAGGGGCATGGCGGCCTCCCGGTCGGCATCGCCGACGCCGGGCGTCGCCGAGCGGACGGCCATCAGCCAGCCCAGCCGGCCGGCCACCTCCCCTCGGGCCGGGCTCGAGCCATCCAGCAGGTGGTAGGCCTCGTCCAGCGCCTCGATCGCGGCGGACAGGTGCCCCAGGGCGCCGGGGGTGCCCGGTCCGGCACGCCAGTACCGCACGGCGAATTCTTGCCAGAGCCGCTCCAGGATCGGCACCCGTGCCGACCCGTGCAGCCGGGCGAGCTCCTCCCGTAACTTCGCAATGGTCACGTCCATGTCGCTGGCTCCTCCTGCCGGTCACTGTCCCCAGTGGACGAATCCGGCCCACGCCGCCACCCGCCTGGGATCGGAACCGTCGAGCGCGCGGCGCAGCGGTTCGGGCATGCGGTCGGGCACGCTGCGGGCGTCGTCGAGCATCCACATCTGGGCGCGGCGCAGCGCATCCCAGGGTGGCCGGTGCTCGATCACCAGATAGTGGTGGAACAGGTACATCAGCAGCGAGGTGTCCTGGTCCGGGACGCTCCACTGGGTCGAGAGCACCGAGCGGACGCCGGCCGCCAGGAACATCGTGGCGAGGCTGTATGCCTCGTCGTAGCCGTGAATCGACCGGCCGGTGTGGCAGGCGGCCAGTACGACCAGGCCGATCGGGTGGTGCGGGCTGCCGCCCAGGACGTCGATCAGCTCGTCGGCGGTGAGATCGCCCTCAGCCAGCACCAGGCGGGAGGAGGCGCTCTCCAGCTCGGTGTCCATGACCCCATGCGAGGCGAGGTGCAGCATCGCGCCGGCCGCCACGCCGTCGGCCCGCAGCCACGCGCGCACATCCTCGGGCGTGCCAGCGCCGGAGTTGCTCACGGCGCCCCTGGGCAGCCGGCCTAGGTAGGTCGCGGCGGGATAGAAGCTCTCCCGGATGGCGTAGGCCTCCAGCCGCGCCGCGGGAAGTTTCCTTGCCCGTCCACCGGTGTCCGGGTCGGCGACGATGAGCCCGGCCGGGGTCAGCCGTACCGGTTCGGCGGCAGCGGTGTCGCACAACATCCGGGCCGACGCGGCCTGGGACAGCGCGACCCGCTCAATCAGGTAGCGGCCGTCCGGGCCGCGTGCCGCCTGCCAAGGCACCCGGGCCAGGTCGCCCATCGGGATGATCACCAGGTGCGGGACCCGTTCCCCGTCCAGGTACGGCGTGACGATCGGGCCCATCGCGGCCTTCCACGCCCATCCGCACAGCGCCTCGACACTGTCCACGAACTCCGTCCGCGCGGTGTCACCCTCTTCCCCGGCATCCTCGACCGTCAGGTCCCGGGTGGCCATCGCGGTGAGGTAGCGCTCGATGTCCGTACCAGCCTCGATCACCAGATGGGGCAGCGCGAGATAGCGAGCCTCTCCCTGCGCCGGGGCGATCACCGCCCAGCCCCATGGCTCGTTGCCGGCGGGGACGAGGTAGATCAGCGCATCGGCGCCGAGTGCGCGCAGCGCGCTCTGGATCTCCCCGAGGTCCGGCGGGTCGAGCAGCCCGGCGTCGCGGGCCAGCACGTCCAGGACGTCCTGCCGAACCGGTGGCGGTGGATGCTGCTCGGTCCGCCATCGGTGCGCCAGGTCAGGCCTCCCCGCCTCGATGAGGCGCCTGCAGGGATCGCGCAGCTCGGTCGCGGCGAACAACATCAACCCGCGACCGGTATCCAGGGCACGGAGCGCGTCGACGGGTTGCTGGTCGGCCAGGAACCGGCTGGCGAGCAGGGTGGCGCCTTGGGCTGCGGTCCGCGCGACGGTACGGGCGGCGATCGCATCGGGTTGCAGCAGCACCTGCCACACATGACCGCGCAGCCCCTCGAGGCCAATCTGACGCGTCTGGGATCCGTGGTCGCCGCGGCGGTGTCGCAATGCGGCCAGCAGGTCGTTGACGCTCGCCCAGAAGGAATGACCCGCGCCGCCGGCCAGCTCCCGGGCCTGTTCCAGCAGCGCGATCGCCTCGTCAACGTCCTCGAGCGCGCCGGTGACCTCCGCACGTCGGCTCAATGCCCACGCCAGCAAGCCAAGTGGGACGACCCGGTCAGGGTGGTGCGCGGGTGTCAGCGTCACCCCCGAACGCAGGTCGGCGATGGCCGCGCCGAGCCGGGCAGGATTCTGCTCCGAGCCCTGGCGCAGCGCCGCTCCGCCTCGCAGGCTCAGGTAGAACCCGCGCTGGGTCGGGGCGGCACCCGGTCGGTCTGCCAGTTCCTGCAGCATGTCCAGCCGGTGGTCGTGGGCGGCGAGGTCCCCGTCGGCAACGCCGGCCACCAGTGACTGCACTAGTTCCAGCATCGGTGCCGCGGCTACCGCTGCCCTGTGCACCAGGGGCGCGTCCGACGTGTGCGAGGTCCGCTGCACCAGCTCGAGGAGCGAGGCGAGCGCGGCGCCGTCGTCGATGTCGCAAACCTGGGTCGCGTCGACGAGTCCCCGCATCATCTCCAGGATCGGCGCGCCCTTGGGGTCGTTGCCGACCAGCGTGCCCATCTCCAGCAGTGCCCCGTGCAGGGTGGCCATGTCGTGCGGGTTGGACGCCAGTACCAGGCTGGACTGGACCATTGACGCAATCGCGCGGATCCCGGGGTCGGCGGCGAACTCCGTGGCCAGCCGGTCCACCTCATACATCGCGGCGCGGTAGTCGACCAGCTCCCGCTCGTCGGCGGCCCGAAGCAGCGCGGCAAGGCGGCCCGCAGCCCACATCCGCGGCCAGCCCGGGCGATCCGGCGAGTGCTCTCCGCCCACCTCCAGCAACCGGTCCAGGCAGCGCAGCGCGACGACATCACCCTGTCCCAGGCGGCCGAGCAGCAACCGGACCAGATCCTCGGCCATCCCCGAGCGCAGCCGCCCGGGCGCCAGCAGCTCGAGCTCAGCGAGCGCGGCGCTGATCGCCTCGTGCAATGCAAGACCGTCCAGGGCCTGGGCCCGCGCGAGGGTCGCCATCCAGCGGCCGGCAATCGTGCCCTCGTCCGGTCTGGTCACAGGCCATCCCCTTCGTCGGTCTCGTGCGTACCGTTCTGACGGACGGTCCGGCGCGGACTACGGCGCGTTGCCGTCGCGGGTGTGCATCAGGTCGATGACCGTGGCGACGATCCGCGCCAGCCGCGCCGGGTCGGTGATCAGCGCGCTGACCTGGCTCGGCTCGGCCTCGCCGGCGCCCGGCGGTCGGTGCAGGCCATGGCTGATCGGCACCTCTGCGAACACGGTGCCCAGCACGTCGGGGACCACGTCCTCGGCCTGCTCACCGCGGTCGAGTCGGCTGGTGATGAGGTCCATCGCGGCCGTGGCGAGCTCGCTGAGGAGCACGTCGTCCCGTTCATGCGGCGCGAACAGGTCCAGGGGCTCCGGCTCGGGGAGCTCGCCAGCCGGAGTGGTCGAGGGAAACCAGACGGGTGCCGACTTGCGGCCGAGCGGCCGTTCGACGTTGTTCTCATACCAGAGAGCGCGGCCTCGCATGGCGGCCAGCACCGTCTCCACGTCCGCGGCGACGGCCGCCTCGTTCGAGGTGTGGTCGCCGGTCACGGTGGAGCGCCGCTCGGTCCAGCTGGTCAGCGGCCACAGCGAGCCGCCGGCCGTGGCGTCGGTACCGACCCACTCGAGGATCGACTTGGCCAGCGCCACGAGCCAGGGGTCGTCCCCCAGCTCGGTGGCGAGCCAGATCGGCACCCTCGGCCGTTGGGCAGCCCCGCGCCGGCCCCGGCGGCGACGGTGGGCGTCAACGGTGGCCCGGGGCATCCGCATGGTCAGCCAGCCCTCGAGGTTGTCGATAGCCAGGCCCGCATGGGTGAAAAGGTCGTCCAGGACCGCGTCGAGGTCGTCGTGGAACCGGTCCAGGCAGTCATGCGCCAGTTGCGGCAGCCCGGCGGCGCAGCGATGATGCCCGCGCTTGCGCTCGACCGGCCGGGTCACCCGCAGGAAGACCAGCGGTGCGGCGATCTCAGCGGCGCCGGCCCGCAGCCGCCGTCGCTCGTCCTCGGATCCGTTGTGGAATCGACTTGCGACCAAACCTTCACCGGCGAGCCGGCGGATCTCCCGCGCGTTAGCGGACAGCTTCTCGATATCGGGCACGGCATGCTCCTGTCGTATCGACGTGGCCGTCGCGGCACCTCGCCGGATACGTGTGGAGCTGCCCGGCAGGCGCGCTGCGCCGTCCGGTAAGCCGCTAGCCGATCAGGTGCCAACTCGACGTTCGCCTCGATGGTTGGGCACCGGGCAACGACCAGGACAGAGCGGCCGGAGCGGATACGAGAATTTACGTAGACAACTGTTGGGTAAACCTGAATACGTACGCACGGGCCGGGTTCCGCTGCGGAACCCAGCCCGTGCTCCCCCGATCGCCAGGGTTACTTCGACATCTCGCTGGGCCGCGGGCCCTTGAGCAGGTCGACCTCCACGCCGGAAGTCGCCGCGCCGTTGAGGTAGACCCTGACGGAGTGTCCTGTGACGCCGTCTAAGAGCGGGAGCTTGACCGCGGTGCCGTTCAGCATCGCGTTCTCGACGGCTTTGACGACGTCCTCGGCGTCGGCGTCGGCGATTCCCCACTGCTGCTGCCCGATGACGAGCCTCTTGGTGTTGGAATTCTCGGTCATGCGCGTACTCCTTCTCGTGTGATGCTCGCGGGGCGAGCGGATGGCAAAGGCGTTCCGGTATTGGTAACCGCCTCAACTGAGAATGTGAATGAGAAATCCTGCGGGTGCCGCTCGTGACGGCCGATCCCGAACTGTTCCTGGGCGAGCAACGACGTCCGATAGAGCCCGATGCTGCGCCCGACGACGCCGGTCAGCAGGTCGTAGGCGGTGTTCACCAGCACAGCGCCGGCGCTCAGCATCGCCACCGCCGCCGCAGCCTGCGGGCCGTCGCAGGTGAGCGCCAGCGCCTGGCCAAGCCCCGCCTGGAGCACCGGATCAGTGAGCTTGTCCGCCAACAGGTCGCTGAGCGCCAGGCTGTCGGTCGCGTCGCGGGACACCCAGACGGCGAGGTCGAGGAAGTCCACGGCCGGCCCGTGGTAGATCAGCACGTTGTCCAGTGGCAGCCGGCACTTGTCGCTGACGTTGCTGAACCGCATCGTCCGCGCCTGGTAGTTCGGCTGCCCTGTCGAGCCGCCGGTCTGCACGACCGCGTCCAGTCTGATGTCGGCGCTGCCCAGAGCCCGGTTGCGGTGCACGATCAGCTCATTGATGCGGACGGCGACCGCCGTCGGCTCCGCGCCGCGCGGCGAGAGCAGCCGGACCGGCAGGTCCGGCCGGTCGTCGATCAGGAAAGCGCGCCGCCCGCTGGTCGGTGGGGCCGTCGGGCTCGTCGTGAAGTCGATCGGCAGGACGTCGAAGCGCACCTGCCCGGCTGGTACCTCGCCGATCTCCCGGGACTTGCCGGTGGCGATCTGGTCAAGCAGATGCCAGAGCGCGGACCCGGTCGCATGCCTGTCGACCGCACGAACCCCTCGCTGGCTCAGCACGCTGACGTCGACCGGCGCGTCGCTGATCAGGGCGATGACCGTCTCCGGCCGGGCCAGCTCGGTGTCGACACCGTCGGGCCAGGCCATCGCGACGCCGGTCAGCTGTTGCAGGTCTTCATTCCAGCCGTAGGTGTACGACGCGTCCGGCGCAATCCGGACGCCGCCGGGATCGGAGCCGGTGAGCAACCTGATGCGGTACGAGACGCCGATGTTGATCAGCGACACGAACACCGGCCGATCACCCTCATTGCGCAGCCGGAAGTAGACGCGTTCGTCGGCGTGCGCGAACAGCAGCGCCCCGGACGGCGGGAGGGGCTCCGGCCTTCCGTCGCGTACCCGGCCCCACTCGAGCACCACGTGGTGCGCCAGCGGCCTGGTCGGGTCGGCGGCCAGCCTGCGCAGCGCGGTGGCCTGGGCGAGCCGCTGCAGGTTCACCATGATCGAGGTGATGTCTGCCGACGTCGCCGGATACGGCGCGTGCAGCGGGCCGGCGGCGTCCCGCACGACCAACCGTCCATCGGTATCGGCGACGACCTCGACGGTGACCTTGGCGTCCGTCGCGGGATCGGCCTGGCGCAGCAGCGGGCGCAGTGCCAGTTCCTTGGCCAGGTCTGCGGTCACCGGGTGTCCTTCGGGGATCCGCACCGGCAGGGCGGCCGCGGCCGCGCGGGTGCGGTGCGCACGGGCGTCCGGGAGGAGGTCCTGCCCTGATGTGGTGGGTCGCAGCTTCGCGAGCGCTGCCATAGGCAGCAGCCGGTCGACCGTGGCGGATCCGATCGGGGGCCCGTCCTGGGGGCCGGCGGCACCGGCCGGCATGATCGCGAACTCGTCCCCCAGTTCAACGCCCAGCAGTGGGGCGCCGAGCAGCTGGACCCGATCCGGCCCGAGGGCGACCACCGGCAAGGCATCCAGCGGCTCCAGCACGGTCATCTCGAACGGTTGCCGCTCGGACGGGCCCTCAACCTCCGGTCGCTGGGTGTCGGCGAACACCTGCACGTGCCGGCGGACCGCGTCGATCAGCGTCGACCAGGTCAGCCGCAGGCCGTCCGCCTCGCGCAGCGCCCGGGTCAGCGCGTCGGTGAACAGGCCCATCACGACCCCGTCGCGGTTGGCGCTCTCCCATGCCGCCCCGGACGGCGCGCAGGCCACCGCCCGGACGGCGCGCGGATTGCTGACCAGGGGGCGCAGGTGCACCGGCAGGCCATCCTCGACCAGCCGGGCGACATGATGCTCGACCGTCTCGTAGGTCGGCAGCCAATGCGCCGGTCGCAGCAGCGACTTGACCCGCAGGTCGGCCGGCTGCCGCGACATGTGGGCGGCGTGGCAGCAGTCGAGGATCACGGTGGCGTTGGGCGCGGCGTCGGTCAGGCGGGCGAGCAGGACCGACAGCTCGACGCCGGTAATCCCCCGGAAGTTGTCCTCGTCGGAGTCGACGTAGTCGTCCGGCGCGATGAACTGCAGGTCCGGGCCCGTCGGCGACTGCGCCAGGCCGCCGTGGCCGCTGTAGTAGACGACGAACGCATCGCCGTCACGTGCGTCTGCGATCAGCTTCTCGTACGCCTGGAGGATCGCGGGCCGGGTGGCGTGCGGCGTCACGAGCTGCTCGACGGTGAAGCCGCGCGGCTCGAGAGCCTGCCGCATCGCCTCGACATCGTTGAGGACGCCGGACAGGTCCCCGGCCTGCGTACCGATCAGGAGAGCTTTTCGCGTCATGGCCGTCTTTGACGGACAGCCCGCGGGTGCTCAGCGGAACAGGCCTGCCTCGCGGGCCTTAGTCACCGCCTGAAGGGCACTATGCACGCCCAGCTTGCCGTAGACCTTCTGCTGCTGGGTCTCGACGGTCCGCTTGCGCACACCCCGTGCCTTGGCGATTCGGGTGGCGTCCAATCCCTCGCTCAGGTAACGCAATACCTCGAACTCGGCCCGGGAGAGCCCGAATGGCAGGCTCTGTTGCACCGGGCGGTCCGCAAGATCCAGCTCGATCCGCTTCGCCAGCCGCGCCACCTCGGCGCCCAGCGGCTCGGCCCCGAGTTCCTTCGCCGCTCGATAGGCTGCCAGGGCGGCCTGCCGGGCCACCTCGTCCTCACCATGGGCGCAGGCCGCCTCCGCCTGTCGCCACCGGGCGTAGGCCGCGGGGTAGGGCCGGTCGAGCTCGGCCCACCCGGCGGCCACCTCGCTCCACACCGCGGCGGTGTCCCTGCCCTGGATACGCTGCCGCTCCGCCCTGCACAGCGCGACCAGTTGCACGGTCTCGGCGCTCGGCGACTCCGGTACCGCGCTGCGCGCCAACCGGGCGAGGTGGTCGCCGACAGCCATCGCGGCCGTCCGGTCCCGTTCGAGCGCCTTCGGCCGGCTCGCCCGGTCGGCCGCACACCGCATGCCCACCGCGCACAGGCGCAGCAGCTCCAGGGCGTTCTCCCCCTCCTGGACCGCCGCGACACCCCGTGCCACCTCGACCGCAGCCCGGTCGAGATGGCGCTCCCCCATCGCCAGCTGGGCCCGGACGGTGTGCAGCGGGCCGAGAAATCGAGGGTCCTCACCGTGCTCGACGTTCTCGATCGAGGCCAGCAGCTCGCGGGCCTGGCTGTAGTCCCCGCGCGCCACCTTGATCTCGGCGAGCGTGAGGCGCGGGTAGAGGCTCTCCGAGGGCGACCGGTCCAGCGAAAGCTCGGCGATGATGCCTTCCGCATCTGACCATTCCCCCAGCAGCACCAGCGCGGCGCTGGTGTTGTTGGCCAGGATGGTGCCCTGCCGGCTCTGCGCCAGGTCGAGCTGGCGAGCCTCCTCCAGGCCCGTCCTCGTCACATTCGCGGCTTCCCGCAGGCGTCCCGCGTGCTCCAGGACGAGGCCTAGATTCCCATACGCGCGCAGCAGATCCTCGATGTGGTTGACCGCCCGGGCGATCGTCAGTGACTGGACGATCTGCTCCTCGGCCCTGGGATCGCCGAGCATGCTGAGGGCGAGGCCGTAGATGTTGAGTGCCCTGCCCTCCTCGGCGCGCGCGCCGACCTCCCTGGCCATCTGCAGCGCCGCCTCGGCCATCTGCCGGCCATCGGCGTAGTGACCCGCCTGCAGGTGCCCGAGGGCGATCCCGGCGAGCACCCGCGCTTTGACCGCCGATGCCGGCGAATACTGCAGCAGCGCCTGCGCCCGCTTGAAGGCGTGCCAGGAGTCGCCCCGCTTGCCGGCCTCCAGGAGGTAGGTTGCCAGCCGTTCGTGTAGCGCACCCAGGCGGTCGGCGTCATTGCCCGGTTCTGCCTCGGTGATGGCGGCGCAGATGTGTTCCAGGGCCCGGTCGGGCTGCCCGGACCACCGGGCGGCCTCGGCCGCGGCCGCGAGCAGCCAGCCCTTGGGTACGCCGGCCCAACCCT
>NZ_DASVQG010000358.1:0-3812 GCF_036389215.1 Jatrophihabitans sp. | reverse complement strand
CGCCCGCCTCGTCCACGCTGCTGGACCGGGCCCGGACGCCCAAGCGGGCAGCGGCGGCATCCTGCGCCTGCAGCCCCAGCGCCGCGGCCGCCACCTGAGCGGCGTCACCGGTGCCCTGCTGGGCGAGGCCTTGGCGGGTCATCCGCTCAACCAAGAAGTCCACGCCCACCATCCTCAGGGCGGGGCATTCAGCCGACCTCCGCTCATCGAACAGCACCCGGCGTCCACCCACCGAGAGGGCTTGCTACTCCAGCCGAAACGAGCGTAGCGTGCGCTCACCTCAGGTCGTAACGACGATCGAAGGTGCGCCATGAGCGATGAGCTGAAAACAGCGCGGCGGTCGAAAGCCCTACTGCAGACCCTCTCGACGGACTTCCTGCTGCGAGAGCAGTTCGTCACCGATCCGGCGGGCATGCATTCGGAGTACGTCCACCGCAAGACGGGGTCGACGGCGGCACGGGACACCGCGAACCAGCTGATCTATGCGATCGTGTCCAACCCGGGAATGCTGGAGTGGCTGCAAAGCCGCGCCACCGCGTCGGAGTCGGGGAGTCTCAGCAACGCGGAGCTGGCAGATGAGCTGGCCGAAGCGATAGGCCGCAACGGGGACCCGGCGATCGTCGCGTCTCTGATCAAGGCCGGCGCCTCCAAACAGGCCTCGGTCGGCGTGGCCCTGGACCTGTTGAGAGCAATCGTCGTGGCCGGGCGCGAAGTCGGCCGCGCCGGAACGGAGTTCACGCCTGGCACGGGCACCCAGTTCACCCCCGGCACCGGCACCCAATCCACCCCAGCCCGCGGCACCGAGTTCACCCCGGGCGCCGGCACCCAATCCACCCCAGCCAGCGGCACCGAGTTCACCCCGGGCACCGGCACCCAGTTCACCCCCGGCACCGGCACCCAATTCACCCCCGGCGGCATCACCGACCGATGGGGAGAGTTGCAAGTGGTCCTGCAATCGTTGGTGGATTACGCGACCCAGCTCAGGAGGGCTGGTGCGTTGAACCACACCGGTTTGGGCTGAGAGCCGGTGGGCCTGCAGGTGTCCGGCGCTCCCGCCGTCGCTGAGGCCCCGGCGGGCCGGCGTGAACAAGCGTTGGCCCTGATCAGGCGAGGTCAGTTGCCGGACGCTCGCGAATTGCTCGCCGCCGAGCTGAAGGCCGGTCCGAGCGGTGCGGCGTGGCTGACCGACGCAATCATCGAAGCCATGCAGTTCGACGACCTTCGCTTCGTCGGCGATCTGGCCCGGATCAGCGCGGAGTTGCGCCACGGTGGCCGGGCGACCGTCACCACGCCGTCAGCCTCGCCCGCCGAAGACGCGGCTTGCCGCGATCACTCGGCCTCCGACGGGCGCAAGCTGTCGGCCGGGAAGTTGCGCCACGACAGCGACCAGCTGCGTTACCTGCGCAGCGTGGGGATACTCGACGGGTCGATCGACGCCGTGATCGCGCGCTACCAGCAGATCGCGGACAGCCTGGACGAGATCGGTCCCGAGGCGCGGCGGCCGCTCACCGACGAGGACCGCGCCATGTTCGGAGAGATCTACGGCCGGCTCGTACACATCCGACCGACTCCACGACTCGACCGCGCCCTGTCGCGAAGCTGGGATCCGGTGACGGTGGAGGACCGGTACCTGACCAGCCGGCCCGGCGTTGTCGTGATTGACGATTTCCTGGTGCCGGAGGCGCTCAGCGAACTGCGGGCATTCTGTCTGGAATCAACCGTCTGGAACGCCAATCGCTATCCGAACGGCCGGTTGGGCGCATTCTTCGACTCCGGCTTCAACTGCCCATTGGTTCTGCAGATCGCCGAGGAACTCCGCGAGAGCTTTCCACGCATGATCGGGGATCAGCATCGACTACGGCAACTGTGGGGTTTCAAATATCCACCGCAGCTTCCGCCCGACTCCACGATCCATGCTGACTTCGCCGCGGTGAATGTGAACTTCTGGATCACCCCGGAGCGGGCCAACCGCGACTCCGCCACCGGCGGTTTGTTGATCTATGACGCCGATGCTCCGCGCGAGTGGGATTTCGCGACCTACAACGAGCGCCTCGATCTGATCAAGGACTTCCTGCGCCGTAGCCGCGCCGAGGTCATCTACGTGCCGTACCGCGAGAACCGGGCGATCATCTTCGACTCGGACCTCTTCCACGCCACTGCCCAGGTCGACTTCGAGCCGTCGTACGTGGATCACCGCATCAACGTCACGATGCTGTACGGCGTGCGCGAGCATGATGATCTGCATTCGCCGAGGTCCGGTTCCCGGGTGTCGGACGTAACCTCGGGCAGCTCCTCCGGATGGCGATCGGCCGCGTTCGCACGGACCCGGCTCAAGCCGTGACCGGGCCCACCTTCCATTCCTATCAGGGGCAGGATCGCTTCGTGCTCGCTGCCTGCGGTGGCCAACGGGGTGGGTTCTTCCTCGACTCGGGCGCCTCCGACGGGCTGCACGGTAGCAACACCCGCACACTGGAAGTCGAGTACGGCTGGACCGGTATCTGCATCGAGCCCAACACCGAACTGCACGCCCGTCTGGTGTCCAACCGGAACTGCATCTGTCTGGACTGCTGCCTGTACGACCGCGAAGGCGACGTCGAGTTCTTCGAGGCGGCCCAGGTCTACGGCGGAATCGTCGACGAGTACGACCCGGGTCATCTGGAATTCGCCCGCGCCTTCGTCGCTCGGCAGCCGTCCGATTCCGCCTCGAGCGCGGCACCGGTGACCAAGTCCGCGCGCACCATCCGATCGGTTCTCCAGGAATTCCGAGCTCCGCGCGTCATCGACTACTGGAGCCTGGACACCGAGGGATCAGAACTCGCCATATTGCGTGCCTTCCCGTTCGAGGAGTACCGCGTGCGGTTCCTGACCGTCGAGCACAACCACACCCCGATCCGCGCGGCCATCTCGGCCTTTCTTGCCGGTCACGGATTTCAACGGGTCGTCGACCTCGGCATAGACGACGGCTATGCCTGGGTGGGGAATCAGGCCGGCGCCGGATGGCGCAGCCCGGTCTGGTCCCGGGCGGGCCGGCGCCTGAATCTTCGCCCATCCGCATGACTGACGTGGCGCAGCCGGCCGGTCCGCCGGCCGACCCGCCGCCACGGTCGGCGACGAGGTTCGCCCCTCTGTTCGTACTGGCACCAGCCCGATCGTTCAGCTCGCTCGTCGTTGCCATGCTCGGACAGCACCCCGAGCTTTACGGCTTTCCAGAACTGCGACTGTTCCGAGCCGAGCGCGTCGGTGGCCTGCTGTCCGAGCCCGCGCCCGGAACGGGGATGCCCGCGCGCGAACGCACGGCCGGGCTCGTCCGGGCGCTGGCGCAGACAGGCGAGGGCGTGCAGTCGGCTGCCGCCGTCGAACGAGCCTGGCGGTGGCTGGCAGAGCGTGCCGACTGGGAGGTCGCCCTGGTGTTCGACCACCTGCTCGGGCAGGTCGAACCCCTGGTGGGAGTTGAGAAATCACCGGAGAACTCGTTGACCGACGAGGCGCTTGCCCGGGCATGCGTCGGCTACCCTGCCGCGCGGTACGTGCACCTCGTCCGTCACCCGTGGACCACTGTGGCGTCGATGACGACGGCCTGGAATCGCCTGAGCTACTGGCCGGTCGCGGCTGAGCGGGCCGCGCAGTTCTGCGCCCAACTGTGGCTGGACCAGCACCGGCGGATAGCGGCTTTCGGAGAGCGGATCGGTCCGGATCGCTTTGTCAGGTTGCGCGCCGAAGATGTGGTGAACCGTGCTGAGGTGCTGCCACGGCTGTGTCGATGGCTGGGAATCTCCGATCGTGAGCAGTGCGTGGCCGAAATGCTCCGGCCG
>NZ_DASVQG010000357.1:0-12700 GCF_036389215.1 Jatrophihabitans sp. | reverse complement strand
TCCGATCCGCTCGGCCCTGGCTTACTGCCTGGTCCTGGACAACACGGTGCTCGGTGCGATGCTGCTGTTCTCCACCGAGCCCGGCTTCTTCACCGAGACGATCTGCCGGTTCGCCGATGTGTATGCCGATCACGCCGCGATCGCCATGGCCAGAGTGAGCGATCACGAGCGGGCTGAGAACCTCGAGACCGCGTTGCAGAGCAATCGCGAGATCGGCATGGCGGTCGGCATCCTGATGGTCCGCTACGGGCTCACCGATCAGGCGGCTTTCGACCTGCTTCGGGTCACCTCCCAGCACGAACACCGCAAGCTTCGTGAGATCGCGGCTGAGACGGTCTACAGCGGTGAACTCCCGCAGCATCCGGAGCGGGCCGTCCTGCGGTTGGCCTGAGCGGCGGGTGGTGTCTCGGCCGCCTGCCGGCCGGCACCAGACATATCGAGCACGATTTGATCGCAGACGGCAGGTAGCTGCCGCGGCCGGGGGCTGCGATGGGCGTGCTCGGGCTGCGTTGGGTGCTCGGCTGCCACGGGCGTGCCCGGGTTGCGATGGGCGTGCCCGGCCGGCGGTGCCGGGCGATACTCATCCGGTGAGCGATCGATGTCCTCCGGCTTCCGCGGCCGCGGCGGGTGAGTTCGCCGGCTCCACGGCCGAGCCGGCCCTGCCGCCGGTCGTGGCAGCCGTGACGGCGACAGGCACGCCGGTGCGGCTGGCGTGGATCAACGAGGTCGGTGGGCGGACCTTCGAGGTCGCCGATGACGCCGGCCGGTACTTCCTCAAGTGGACGCCGGCAGGCAGCGGAGTGGACCTCGGCCGCGAGGTAGTCAGATTGCGGTGGGCCGCCCGGTTCACGCCGGTGCCCGCCGTGCTCGACCAGGGCACCGACGCTGCCGGGTCGTGGATCGCCACCGCCGCGTTGCCTGGCGAGAACGCCGTCGCCGATCGGTGGCTCGCCGACCCGGCACCCGCGGTGGCGGCGATCGGAGCCGGGCTGCGGGCGCTGCACGAGGCACTGCCGGTGTCCGGCTGTCCCTTCTCCTGGTCCGCCGAGGACCGGATCGCCGATGCCCGGCTCCGGGCCGGGCAGCTGGATCCGGCGTCATGGCATTCGGAGCATCGGGGGTTGGGTGTCGAGCAGGCGCTGGCCGCGCTGCGCCGGCCCCCGCAGGTGGACCGGCTGGTGGTCTGCCACGGCGACTCCTGCGCGCCCAACACGCTGCTCAGTGCGGAGGGTGCCTGGACCGGCCACGTGGACCTCGGCAGTCTGGGAGTCGCCGACCGGTGGGCCGATCTGGCGGTCGCGACCTGGAGCACCGAGTGGAACTACGGCCCGGGCTGGTCGCAGGACCTGCTGGCGGCCTACGGCATCGAGGCCGATCCGGTCCGGATGCGGTTCTACCGGCTGCTCTGGGACCTGGGGCCGTGACCCGAGCGAGGATCCGGCACGGGCCGGCGTAGGAACCGCTCTCAGCTCGCGAGTGACTGCGGATTGCGCATTCGAACAATTATTCGAATAATTGGACGATGTCTCCCCGGGTCGTCGTGCGGCTGGTGGGTGAGCTGGCGGACCTGCATGCCTGGGGACGCAGCGCGGGAAGCTGGTGGGGCCTGGTGTCCTGGCGCAGCTACGGCTGCTTCCCCGACGGCGTCAACGGTTACCTGCACACCTCGGCCTGGGTGCCGGCGCGGTTGCTGGACCCCTCCAGCGATCCCGCCGCGGTTGCCGAGTACCGGACGGTGCAGCGCTTCGACCTGCCCGAGGACCGGTCTGCCTGGCCGCGGCCTGCCGCCACCGCCGGCCGCCGCTGGCGGCACTGCGGACCGCTGGAAGCGCCGCCGCCACCCCCTCCGGAGTTGACGCCGCTGGTCGGCGGGACCGGCCTGCCGGCGGCGCGGCAGGCCGGTTCGGCGGCGGTGCGGCAGGCCGGTTCGGCGGCGGCGCGGCAGCCGCAGTCCGGCGCCGGTGCGGCAGCTAACCCAGACCGTGATTGACCGCCAGGATCATGACGTCGACCGCGGCCGCGACCATGGTCGCCAGGAACGCGCCGCGACCTCGCGGGTGCCGGTGCGCCGAGCGCAGCGCCACCACCGCCAGCGCCAGCACGGCAGCGGTCCCGATCGCGGTCGGCACCGGATTGGCGAAGCCGGTCCGCACGTCGATGATCGCGGCGGCGGCCAGCAGCGCCCCGGACGCGGCGAGCACCGAGCCCCTGGTGCCCAGCCGCTGCGGCAGGCCCAGCACCCCGGTGGCCAGATCCTCGGGCAGGTCCGGCAACACGTTGCCGAAGTGCGCGGCCACCCCGACCAGGCCGGCGGCCAGCATCGTCCAGGCCGGCGCCAGCTCCGGCCCGGGGTTCGCGGCGGTCGCGAGCGCCGGCAGCGCCCCGAAGGCGACGAAGTAGGCCAGCGCCGACCAGGGGGTTGCCTTCAGGCCGAGGTTGTAGGCCCAGCCGCCGGCGACCGTGACGGCGTGCAGGGCGGCCGCCCGCCAGCCCAGCGCCAGCGACAGCAGCACCGCCAGTACCAGCGCGACCCCGAGTGCCAGCCTTACCTGGCGGTCCAGGCCGGGCGAGACCGCGAGCGGCTTGTCGGTCCGGCCCGCCGCTCGATCGCGCTGGGCGTCGACCAGGTCGTTCGACCAGCCGATCGTCAGCTGGCCGGCCAGCACCGCCGCGGCCCCGAGCAGGCACACCGAAAACGGCTTGCCGGCCACCGCGAACAGCGCGGCTGACAAAGCCGTGACCGCCACGCACGGGATCGGATGGCTGGTGCGGAGAAGAACCGCGAGGCGGACCGGCACGGGCTGAGCATAGGCGGCGGCAGCCGCCGCAACCGCCCTAAGCTGAGCTGATGACCACCATCGCCGGCGTCCGGGGCGTGCTGCCCGAACACCGCTACTGCCAGCAGGACATCACCGACGCGATCGCGGACTGGTGCCTGTCCTCCGATAGTGAGCGGGCGCTGCTGCGCCGGTTCCACCAGAACGCCCAGGTCCGGACCCGGCACACCGCGGTACCGCTGGAGCGCTACCGGGACCTGGTGGACTTCGGGTCGTCCAACGACGTGTTCATCGAGCAGGGCACCGTGCTCGGGGCCCGCGCGGTCACCGAGGCACTGGCCGCGGCGGGGCTCGCCGCCGACGACGTCGACCTGATCCTGTTCACCACCGTCACCGGCGTGGTTGCGCCGTCCCTGGACGCGCTGATCGCGCCGGTCGTGGGGCTGCGCCCGGACGTCAAACGGGTCCCGGTGTTCGGCCTGGGCTGCGTCGCCGGCGCCGCCGGCATCGCCCGGGTGCACGACTACCTGAAATCGCATCCCGACGAGGTGGCCGTCCTGCTCTCGGTGGAGCTGTGCTCGCTGACCATGCAGCCGCAGGACCGCTCAGCCGCCAACATGGTGGCCACCGGGCTGTTCGGCGATGGCGCGGCGGCGGTGGTGCTGGTCGGCTCGCGGCGTGCCGAGCAGCTGGGCATCGACCGGCGGATGCCCGAGGTGCTGGACTCGCGTTCACATCTGTACCCGCACACCGAACGGATCATGGGCTGGGATGTCGGGGCGGCCGGCTTCAAGATCGTGCTGGACGCCGAGGTTCCGGTGCTGGTCGAGAAGTACCTTGCCGGCGACGTGTCGCTGCTGCTGGATGCCCACCACCTCGACAGCAGCGAGATAGCCGGCTGGGTCTGCCATCCCGGTGGCCCGAGGGTGATCGAGGCGATCCAACGCACGCTGGGCCTGGAACACGGCGAACTGGAGCTGACCTGGCGCTCGCTGGCCGCGATCGGCAACCTGTCCTCGTCCTCGGTGCTGCACGTGCTGGCCGACACCGTCGCCCAGCGCAGCTTCGAGCCGGGCAGTCCCGGGGTGCTGATGGCGATGGGCCCCGGCTTCTGCTCGGAGCTGGTACTGCTGCGATGGTGAGCTCGGCCACCGCCTACACCGTGCTCGTCGGGCTGGTGGCCCTGGAACGGCTGGCCGAGCTGGTGGTCTCCAACCGCAACCTGCGCTGGAGCCGGGGTCGCGGTGGGGTGGAGATCGGGGCCGGGCACTACCCGGCGATGGTGACGCTGCACAGCGCGCTGCTGCTCGGTTGCCTGGCGGAGGTGTGGCTGCTGGACCGGCCGTTCATGCCGGCGCTGGGCTGGCCGATGCTGGTCCTGGTGCTCGCGGCCCAGGCCCTGCGGTGGTGGTGCATCAGCACCCTGGGGCCGCAGTGGAACACCCGGATCGTCGTGGTGCCCGGTGCCGGCCGGGTCCGCTCGGGCCCCTACCGCTACCTGGCGCACCCGAACTATGTCGCGGTGGTCCTCGAAGGGCTCGCCCTGCCACTGGTGCACACCGCCTGGCTGACCGCGGTGATCTTCTCGGTGCTGAACGCGGGGTTGCTGCGGGTCCGGATCCGCAGCGAGTCCGGCGCGCTGACGATGCTCGGCCGCGCGTGATCGACGTCCTGGTCGCCGGCGGCGGCCCGGTCGGCCTCGCGACAGCCCTCTACGCCGACCGGGCCGGCCTGGAGGTCGCCGTCCAGGACCCGCGGCCGGCGCCGATCGACAAGGCCTGTGGCGAAGGCCTGATGCCTGCGGCGCTGCAGGCGCTGGCCGAGTTGGGTATCGAGCCGCCCGGCCGGCCGTTGCGGGGGGTGCGCTACGTCGACGGGACGCACTCGGCGCAGGCGCTGTTCCCGGCTGCCGCCGGTCGCGGCGTTCGGCGGACCGCACTGCAGGGCTGCCTTCGCGACGCGGTCGCCGCCCGCGGCATCACGGTGCACCAGGCGTCACTGACCGAGTTGCGCCAGGACGAGTCCGGCGTGCGGGCCGCCGGGCTGGGGGCCCGGTACCTGGTCGGCGCCGACGGCCTGCACTCGACCGTGCGCAGGCTGACCGGCCTGGCGCTTCCCGGCCGGTCACCGGTGCGCTGGGGACTGCGCCGGCACTACCGGATCGAGCCGTGGTCGGACCTGGTCGAGGTGCACTGGTGCCCGACGGCGGAGGCCTACCTGACTCCAGTCGCACGCGATCTGATCGGGCTCGCCATTCTGAGCGGGCAGCGGGCATCCTTCGAGGACCAGCTGGCCTGCTTTCCGGCGTTGAGCCAACGGCTTTCGACGGCAGCCGGCTCCCGGGTGCTCGGTGCCGGCCCGCTGCGGCAGCGGACCCGGGCGCGGGTGGCCGGCCGGGTGCTGCTGGTGGGCGATGCCGCCGGATACGTCGACGCGCTGACCGGTGAGGGCATCACGGTGGGCCTGGCGGCGGCGCGGCTGCTCGTGGATTGCCTGGCGGCCGGCCGGCCGCAGGACTACGAGCGGCTCTGGTCACGCAGTTCCCGCCGCTACCGGATGCTCACCGGCGGGCTGCTCTGGGTGGCCGGCCGGCCGGTACTGCGGCGTGGCATCGTCCGCACGGCCGCGGCCGCACCCAAGGTCTTCGAGCAGGTGGTCGGCCAGCTCGCCCGCTGATCTTCGCGTAGAACTCTGACGCTTCGCCGGCCAGTGCCGGGCCGCCGGTTCTGGTGATAGGTTTTTTCAAGGCTGAAAGCCCAGCCGGTCCGGATAGTGACTCCAGACGCCTGGGCAACGACGACAAACCCGCTGCCGGCTGAGACGAGCCGCCCTCGCAGGGCGCCGGAACTCGCCGCGTCGCATCCGGATCAGTCGGTAAGCCATCGATTAGTCCGAGCAGGACAGTCCGAAGGAGTTCCAGAGATGGACGAGCAACGCGATGTGATCGAGATCCTGACCCACGACCACCGAGAGGTGGAGCAGATGTTCGCGGAGTTGACCGCCCTGCGCGGCGCCTCGGACGAGCAGTCCCGCTCCAGGCGCAAGGACGTCGCCGAGCAGGTCACCATCGAACTCGTGCGGCACGCCGTCGCCGAGGAGGCCGCAGTCTACCCGAAGGTCAAGGAGAAGGTCAGCGAGGCTGAGGCCGAGCGGGCCAAGCGCGAGCACGCCGAGGCCGAGGCGACCATGAAGCGGCTGGAGAAGCTCAGTCCCGAGGACGCCGGCTTCGACGCCGAGCTGCAGACACTGATGATCGAGATCCGGGAGCATGTCGCCGAGGAGGAGGGCGAGATGTTCCCGCAGATGCGCTCGATCTTCAGCCAGGAGGAGCTGGTCAAGATGGGCCAGCAGGTCGAGGCGGTGAAGAAGATGGCGCCGACCCGGCCACATCCCAGCGCGCCGGACCAGCCACCTGGTGACCTGGTGGTGGGGCCGATCGCCGGGCTGTTCGACCGGCTGCGCGACGCCGTGACCCATCGCGGCACTGGCTAGCTGCCAGCGCGGACGGGGCCGAGCGGGGGCTAGTGCGAGTCCGGCTCGCCCAGCCCCTGCTCGGGCTGGTCCTGCTCCTGGCTCGGCTGGTCCTGTTCGGAGCCGTCCCCGGCCTGGTCCGGTCCCCGGCCGGCTCCGGGATGCAGGCCCGGCTGGGGCTCCTGGGCCGGATCCGTGCCGGGACGGCCGCGCTCGGGGGTTTCCCCGTCCTGGCCGAGGACTTCCTCACTGACGTTCTCCAGAAATTCCGACATCTGTCTCTCCCGCTCGTCGCTCCGCTTGGCATTCTCTCCGGCTTGGCAAATCTTTCCGGCTTCGCAATCTCTCCGGCTTCGCAATCTCTCCGGCTTCGCAACCTTCCCGGCTTCGCAATCTCTCCGGCTTCGCAATCTCTCCGGCTTCGCTATCTCTCCGGCTTCGCAACCTCTCCGGCTTCGCATGCGAGATCCCTTCCTATCACCGATCCCGGCATCGCCCCAGCCGTGGTCGCCCAGCCGTGGTCGCCCAGCCGTGGTCGCCCAGTCGTGGTCGCCCAGTCGTGGTCGCCCAGTCGCCGGCCGCGCGAGCCGGCTCACCAACCTCTGAAAGGACCACCGACATGGCATTCACCCCGCGGACGGCAATCGTGACCGCCTCGGACTCCGGCATCGGCAAGGCAACGGCGGTTGCCCTGGCACGGGCCGGCATGGACATCGGCATCACCTGGCATGCCGACTCAGCCGGCGCCGAGCAGACCGCCGAGGAGGTGCGGGCGCTCGGCCGGCGTGCGGTCGTGGCCCAGCTGGACACCACCGACCTGCCCGGCTGTGGAGACGTCATCGACAAGGTGGCCGATGAACTGGGCGGGCTGGACGTCTTCGTCAACAACGCCGGCACCGGCGACAACGCCCCGCTGCTGGAGATGCAGTACGAGCAGTGGCGCCACACCGTGGCGACCGACCTCGATGGCGCTTTCGTCTGCCTGCAGCGAGCGGCGCGGCGGATGGTCGAGGCGGGCCAGGGCGGCCGGCTGATCGCGGTGACCAGCGTGCACGAGCACCAGCCTCGGGTCGGCTCCAGCGCCTACGACGCTGCCAAGCACGGCCTCGGTGGCTTGATGAAGACCATCGCGCTCGAGCTGGGCAGCCACGGCATCACCGCCAATTCGGTGGCACCCGGTGAGATCGCCACCCCGATGACCGGCCAGGAGGATCAGGACCCGCACTCCGTGCACCGTCCCGGCGTGCCGCTGGGGCGTCCCGGCGATGCCCGCGAGATCGCCGCGGTGATCGCCTTCCTGGCCTCACCAGAGGCCGGCTACGTGACCGGCGCGTCCTGGGCCGTCGACGGCGGCATGCTGCAGATGGGCCCACAGGCCGGTTCGCACCTCACCAGTGACGACTGGCGGCAGGGCTGAGGAACTCAGGGGCAAGGAGTGAGCGCCCGGACGCTCACTCCTTGCCCTGCACGGCGCTGTAGCCGAACTGGAGGAAGTCGGAGACCGCGACGCTGGCAAACGTAGCCGCCACCAGCCGGGCAGCGCGCGGGGCGAAGACCAGGCCGGCGGCGAATCCGGTGGCGACCCACTGGGCCAGGCAGAACGGGCAGGTCAACAGCTCACCGACCGCATGGCGCACGTGCGAGTCGGTGCGGACCTCCTCGTGCAGTTCGGCCGGGCCCTGCAGGCCGCCATAGGTCGTGAAGGGAGCCCGGATGGGGCTTACCACGGCGTCCTTGGTGATGGTCCGGGTCACCCGGTGGGTGGCGATCCCGAGCAGTGCGACATCCCACGGGGTGATCTGCTGCGGCGCCCGGAAGCCCAGGCGGCGTCCGAGCAGCGTCACGCCGGTCACCGCGCTGGCGTAGACGCCCATCGCGGCGAGGTAGCCGCCGAGTGGGCGGTCGTTGCCGTTGCGGTAGGTCTCGGCCTCGCGCTGGGCCCAGTGCTTGATGGTGGTGGCATTGGTCATGGCCGTACTCCCGAAGATGTGCGCTGGTGCGGGCGCCCGTGGGTGCGAGCGTCAGGAATCGCGGCTGACCAGCTTGTTGAAACGGCTCGTTTCGCCGTCGGAGGTCTTCTCCTGGTAGACGAAGGCCAGGCCTCGGTCGTCGAAGACCTTGAAGAACTCGTCCCAGTCGGCATCCTCGAGCCGGTCCTCGGAGGCGTCGAACTCGATCCGCAGCACACCGCCGCCCTGGCCGGAGTCCTCGGTTCCCGCCACCGTCGCCGGCCGGCCGCCCCGAGCCTCGGCCCAGGCCCGGATCACGCCGTGGTCGGTGGTGGTGTAGCTGGCGGCGGTGGTCTGGCTCTTGGTGTTGCGGCTGACCTCGTCCACCGCGTCCGCTTCCTGTGCTGCCGGGGATGCGTGGCCGTCCTGCTTGTCGGTCATGACGGGTGTTCCTTTCGGGTCTCGGCGTTCGGAAGGTTTCAGGCGGCCCGATAGGGCCGAAGCAGGTGTTCGAACCGGAGGGCGGCAGCTGGCAGGACAGTCGCTGGCGAGTCACACCGGCGGGCCTGTGGGCCGCGGATCGGCTCGTGCTTGAGCCGTGAATCCAACTTAGCATCCGCCCGCCGGGGTGCCAGGCTGCCGGCGGCTGGAATGCGGCGGGCCAAGGCGATCACGCTCAGTGATCAAGATGGTTAAGTGCGAACGTGTTTGGTCGATGTGTGGTTTTGTACCGATGGCAACAGAAAGGAAAAAGCTGTGCGATCAGGTCCGCCCCGGCAACCGGCCGGCAAGGCGCCGATGCCGTGGTTGGCAGGGCTGGCGATGGCATTGGCCGTCCTGGCGCTGAGCGTGTTCGCTGCCCGGTTGCTGCGCCATCCGGCACTGGCGACCGGCGCCTGGTGGCCCGCGGCCGGGCTGTCGCTGGCGGTGCTGGCGCGCTCGCCCCGGCGCTGGTGGCCGCACCTGCTCGCCGGCGTGGCCTTCAGCAGCGGGCTGGGCAGGCTCCTGGTCGGCAACTCCGTGTGGGCCAGTGCGTGCTACGCGGCGGCCAGCGTGCTCGAATGCGCGATCGCGGCCCGGTTCCTCGCCGGTGGCGTGGCACACCGGGCCCGGCCGCTGTCCAGCGTTGCCGATGGCATCAGGCTGATCACCGGTGCGGCGCTCGGCGTCAGCGCCGCGGCGTCGGTGGTCGCTCTGCGCTACCTGGGCGAGGACGTCCCGTGGGTCGCCGGCACCTGCGGCTACGTCCTCAGCCACGGCCTCGGCATGGTGATGCTCACCCCGCTGTTGCTGGTGCCCACCGGCTCGGCGGTCCTGGACGAGTTCGGGCACGGCCGGCGCAATACCGAATGGCTGGTGCAACTGGCCCTGGTGACCGGTGCGGCATGGTGGATCTTCCTGCCGGTGCACACCGCCGGCCAGGCCTTCCTGGTGCTGCCCCCGCTGCTGTGGGGCGCGGCCAGGCTGGGCGCGTTGCGGGCGATGATCTCCGTCGTGATGGCCGCGGTGCTGGCCACCATCGGCACGCTCGGCGGGCACGGCGCGCTGGCCTCGATCAGCGACCCGCAACACCGGCAGTGGGTGCTGCAGACGCTGCTGGCGGTGATCTGCCTGGCGACCCTGATGCTGGTCCTGAGCGGCCAGGCCCGCGACGGCGCGCTGGCTGCCGCGGCCGAGCGCGAGGAGGCGCTGGCCGAGGCGCAGCGGCTGGCCACCCTCGGCTCCTGGACCTGGGACCTGGGCTCGACGGAGATGGTGTGGTCCGGCGAGATGTACCGGATCTTCGGGGTGCGCCGGGGCGTCTTCCGGCCCAGCCTGCAGAACTGGGCCTCGCTGGTGCAGCCGTCGGACCGGGCCCGGCTGATGGCCGCGGTGCGCACCGCGCTGGCCGAGCACCAGCCGTACGAGCTGGAATTCGCGATCAGCCCTCCAGGGCAGCCGGTACGCGTGGTACATGGCCGGGGTCGGGTGCACCTCGATGAGAACGGCAGCCCGGTCCGGATGAGCGGCACCGCGCACGACGTCACCGAAGCCCGCCGCTCGGCGCGTGAGCTGGCGACGGCGCGCGACCTCTACCGCGGGGTGCTGACCGCCGCCAGCGGCCTGTCGATCATCGGTACCGACCCACTCGGGCAGATCACGGTGTTCAACACCGGCGCGCAGAAGATGCTCGGCTACACCGAGGAGCAGATGCTCGGCAACAGCCCGGTCGTGCTGCACGACCCGCAAGAGCTCCGGCGCCGGGCCGCCGAGCTGGGTGTCGAGGCCGACTTCCGGCTGTTCGTCCGGGGCGCTGACTCCGAACACCCCGAGACCCGGCAGTGGACCTACCTGACCAGCACCGGACAGCGGTTGCAGGTGGAGCTGACGGTCACGGCGATGACGGCACCCGACGGCTCGCTGTGCGGCTACATCGGAGTGGCCAACGACGTCACCAGCCAGCGGCAGGCCGAGCTCGCACTGCGCGAGAGCGAGCAGCGGTTCCGGCTCGCCTTCGACGCGGCGTCGGTGGGAATGTGCATGGTCTCGCTGGACCCGGCCTCGACCGGCCAGCTGATGAGAGCCAACCAGGCGATGTGCAACTTCACCGGCTACACCGAGGAGGAACTGCTGGCGCTGGACGTGGTGCGGCTGTCGATCCCGGAGGACGCCAAGGCCACCAGGGCGGCGCTGGCCGCCATGGCGCGCGGCGACATCACCCAGATCCGCCGGGAGACGCTCTACCGGCACGCCGACGGCAGCCACCTGTGGGGACTGCTCTCCTCCTCCACGGTGATCCCCGCGGACGGCAGCCCGCCGTATGCCATCTCGTTGGTGGAGGACATCACCGCACGCAAGCGGGCCGAGGCGGCGCTGACCCATCAGGCGCTGCACGACGGCCTGACGGGCCTGGCCAACCGCAGCCTGCTGCTGGACCGGCTGGAACATGCGCTGCTGTCCCATAACAGCTCCGCCGAGCAGGTGGGGGTGGTCTACCTCGATCTCGACGGGTTCAAGCAGGTCAATGACGGGGCCGGCCACGCCGCGGGCGATGAATTGCTGGTCCAGGTCGCCGGCCGGCTGCGCAGCTCGGTCCGTCCAGGCGACACCGTCGGCCGGTTGGGCGGTGACGAGTTCGCGATCCTCTGCACCGGCCTGGGCGACGGCAAGGTCCTGAGCTCGGTCGCCGACCGGGTGCTCAAGGCACTGCGCCAACCGTTCCTGCTGCCCTCGGGAACCTTCACCATCAGCGCCAGCATCGGCCTGGCCGTCGCCGAGGGCCGCGCCACCGGCGAGCAGTTGCTGGCCATCGCCGACACCGCGATGTACACCGCGAAGCGGGCCGGGCGCGACCGGGTGACGGTCACCGATCCCCAGCAGCAGGCGCGGGCTGATCGCAGCAACCGGCTGCGCCCGCAACTGGAAACGGCATTGAGCGCCGATGAGCTGGTGATGTACGGCCAGCCGGTCCTGGACCTGCACTCGGGGCAGGTGGTCGCGGTGGAAACCCTGCTGCGCTGGAACCATCCCCGCCGCGGCGTGCTGGGACCGGCGGAATTCCTCGACGTGGCCGAGACCAGCGCGCTGATGATCCCGATCGGCCGGCGCGCGCTGCACGAGTCCTGTCGGATGGCTGCCAGCTGGGCAGACCAGCTCGCGGGCCGGGCGCCGGACGTGCATGTCAACATCTCCGGCCGGCAGCTGGAGACCGGCAACCTCACCCAGGACGTGCTCACCGCGCTGGCCGAGTACGGCGTGCCGGCCGACCGGCTGGTGCTCGAGCTCACCGAGACCCACATGCCGCTGATCGCCGACTCGCTGCGCAAGGATCTCAGCCGGTTGCGCGACCTGGGCATCCGAATCGCCATCGACGACCTGGGGACCGGCTACAGCAGCCTCACCCGCATCACCGAGCTCCCGGTGGACATGCTCAAGATCGACCTGCGGTTCATCGCGGGCCTGGGCACCGACCCCGGCTGCACCGCGGTGGTGGCCGCCATCCTGGAGATCGGCAAGACCCTGGGGCTGGCCGTGGTCGCCGAAGGCGTCGAGACCGCCGCCCAGGCCAGGTTGCTGGCGCAGTACGGCTGCCAGACGGTGCAGGGCTACCTCTACAGCCGGGCGCGTCCGGAGGCTGATCTGGCCTTCTACCTCGCCGGCGTCGCGGCCGGCCGGCCCGGCCGCATCCGGCGCGGCCCGCTGGTCCTGCAGGCACCCGCCTGAGAGCAACGTTGCCTGGCGCGAGCACTGCGCTCTAGGCTGACGCCGGGTTGCCGCGGCAACCTCCAGCAGGCGCACCCGCCCCGGAAGCAGCCCGGCCGGTGCCTGGCTGGTGGCGGGGGAGCGGGCAGTGACGATACGCCAATGTCCAGTAATGGCAGGGCTTTCCGGGCTAGGACCTCCGGGGCTGGACCGGCACCGATGAGGGCCTTCGGCCATGCGGTGGTCACCGGCGGCGCCGGCTTCCTCGGCTCGCACCTGTGTCAGGAGCTGATCGCGGCCGGCACTGAGGTGACCTGCCTG
>NZ_DASVQG010000356.1:0-32918 GCF_036389215.1 Jatrophihabitans sp. | reverse complement strand
GCGGCACCGCCGTCCACGGCCACCACCCGGACCGGCCCACAGCGCGGCTCGGCCGCCTCCACCAACTCAGCCAGCTGCTCGAGTGTCGGCATTCGGGCCGGCGGCAGGCTCAGACAACCGCCCCGTCGTCATCGGAGTCATCTCGTGGTTCCGGTCGCAGCCGCAGCACCAGCAGCGCCGAGCCGAACAGCACCAGCACCACCCCGAGCGGCAGCGGCAGGTCTGACGGCAGTCCCAGCGGGTAGCCGAAGGCCAGCACGAAGATGCCGAGCAGGGTCACCAGCACCGCCATCGCGGTCGCCCGCGCCGGCCGGGGCAGCGGCGGGGCCGGCGGCGGCACGAAGTGCTCCACCTCGTCCAGCGGGTCGCGGCGGGCAGTGCCGGGCTGCTGGACCGGTGGCAGGACCGGCGGCGGCCCGGGTGCCGGCCGGTCCAGGTCGATGTGCATATCGTCCTGCATGCCGGCGACGATCCTGGCGAACTCGGCGTCGGTGTCGATGCCGGCCAGCGGGTCCACCGGCGGCTCCTCACGCTCGCGGTCCCAGTGCCGGTGCTGGGCCACCTCGATGCCCAGTTCCGTCGCGATCTCGGTCAGCACCTGGCGGGCTTCGGAGGTCTGGTCGGCGGCCACGTACAACCGGTCGGCGGTCACCGGGTCACTGGTCGGCGTCGGCTCGACGTAGGCGGGGACGTCACGCAGGCCGAGCACGTCGAGCAGGTGGTCGGCCAGCCGCGGATCGACGTCGGCGACGGGGGAGAACTTGTCCGAATCCAGGCCGTTGTCGCGGCGGCCCCGGTGCGAGGCGGGCGAGCTCACGCTAGTCCCTGACGCCGGTGCGGGTGTGCTCGGCGATGAACTCGACGGTGCCGGTGAAGATCAGCTCGGCGTCGTTGTCGACGGTGGCCACGTGATAGCTGTCGTGCAGGCTGACCTCGCGCACCGTCGTGGAGGTGGCCCCGGCGTGCAGCAGCTTGCCCGACAGCGGGTCCACCACGTGGTCCTCGACGGAGTGGAAGTACAGGATCGGCACGGTGATCTTTCCCAGGTCCGCGATCGTCAGCCGCCACATGGCCTGCATGGAGACGAAGGCGCGCAGCGGCGTCCGGTCATAGCTCAGCTCCGCCGTCCCGGGCTTCTTGATGTCGCTGCCGATGCCCGGCCGCGAGCGCACGGCCCAGGCCAGGTAGCGCGCCAGCGAGGCGTCCTTGCGCATGGTGCCGTAGGCGACGTTGACCAGCACCAGGCCGGCCAGCTTGCTCGACGGCTGCCCGGCAAGATTCTCGGCAAGCCGGGTGACCAGGGTGCCGCCCATCGACAGCCCGCACGCGAACACGGTGTCGCAGCGCTCGGCGAGCTCCTCGTAGGCCCGGCGGATCTCTGCGTACCAGTCGGTCCAGGTGGTGCGGTTCATCTCCTGCCAGGTGGTGCCGTGGCCGGGCAGCCGGGGCAGCCGCACCGTGTAGCCCTGAGCCGCCAGGTGCTCGGCCCAGGGCCGCATGCTCTGCGGCGTGCCGGTGAAGCCGTGGCTGATCAGCACGCCGGTCCGGCCGGCAGCGCCGTCACCGTCGGCTGCGAACGGCTCGGCACCTTCAACGATCAGCACCCGCTACTCCTTCGTGTGATAGCTGCTCTTATCATGCCGTGGCGGGTCCGTCCTGGCGAGTCCTCCGATGCCCCACCCCGATGGTCCAGCCGACGCGCTGGCCGCTTGATTGTCCCCCGTGTCCGGGCCGGGCTATGGTCGAGGCACTCGATAGGTTCGGTGACTGTGCTGGAGGCCACTGAGTGCTGTACTGGTTCCTGAAGACCGTCGGGCTCGGTCCCTGGTTGAAGGCGATCTGGCGACCTTACGTCGAGGGCGCCGAGAACGTGCCGGAGACCGGCGGCGCGATCCTGGCCAGCAACCATCTCTCCTTCTGCGACTCCTTCTTCATGCCGCTGATGGTCAAGCGCCGGGTCACCTTCCTGGCCAAG
Organism: Jatrophihabitans sp.; assembly: GCF_036389215.1. Classification (GTDB taxonomy): domain Bacteria; phylum Actinomycetota; class Actinomycetes; order Mycobacteriales; family Jatrophihabitantaceae; genus Jatrophihabitans_A. Next base: position 30,943 of record NZ_DASVQG010000356.1, on the reverse strand, counting down.
GCCGAGTACTTCAACACGCCGGGGATCAAGGGCCGGCTGTCCCGGGTGTTCTTCGCCGGGGTCGGCCAGGTGCCGATCGATCGCAACGACGCCGACGCCGCCAAGGGCGCGCTGACCGCCGGCGTCCGGATCCTGCGCAAGGGGGAGCTGCTCGGCATCTATCCCGAGGGCACCCGGTCACCGGACGGCCGGCTGTACAAGGGCAAGACCGGCGTCGCCCGGATGGCACTGGAAGCAGGCGTGCCGGTGATCCCGGTGGCCATGATCGACACCGAGAAGATGATGCCCACCGGCCGCAAGCTGCCGCACCTGAGGCCGCGGCCCGGGGTCCGGTTCGGCAAGCCGCTGGACTTCTCCCGCTACGAGGGGCTGGCCGGCGACCGGTTCGTGGAACGGTCGATGACCGATGAGATCATGTACGAGCTGATGCAGCTGTCCGGCCAGGAGTACGTCGACACCTACGCCAGCAAGGTCAAGCTGCAGACCGGGGCGAACCTCGGCTTCGGCGCCAGAAAAGGGCTGGCGCATCCTGACGCGGTGGGAAGTACCACCCACGATCGGGTGCCCGCCGAACGGGCCGGCTGAGAACGCCGGCGGCCGGGGTGCGGTACTTCTACGACTGCGAGTTCATCGAGGACGGGCGCACCATCTCGCTGGTCTCGATCGGTTTCGTCGACGAGAACGGCCGGGAGTTCTACGCCGTCTCCACCGAATTCGACCCGGACCGGGCGATCGACTGGGTACGCCGGCACGTGCTCAACCAGTTGCCCTCGCCGTCGGACCCCGCCTGGCGATCCCGGGACCGGATTCGTGAGGACCTGCTGGCCTACCTGATGGAACCGGGCGAGCCGATCGAGCTGTGGGCCTGGATGGCCAGCTATGACCACGTGGCGCTGGCCCAGCTGTGGGGTGACATGCGGGCGCTGCCGCGCCAGATCCCGCGCTTCACCCACGAGCTGCGCCAGTTGTGGGAGGCCGCGGGGTCACCGCCGTTGCCGGTCGCCGGTGCCGACGCGCACGACGCCCTGGCCGATGCCCGGCACAACCTCAGCCGCTGGAAGCTGATCGCCGGAGCGGTGGCAGCCGAGGCCGCCAGCGATCGCTAAGCTCGAAAACGTCCCGACAGCGCCGTCGATCGCTTCGCCCCCCGCACGTTGCCTTGCATGTTGTCTTCGCATGTTGTCTTCGCGGCTCGTCTCCGACAGCCGTGACGGAAAGGACCGCCAGATGCGTATCGGTGTACTTACCGGCGGGGGAGACTGCCCCGGTCTGAACGCGGTGATCCGCGCCGTGGTCCGCAAGGGCGCCGGGGTGTTCGGCTATGAGTTCGTGGGATTCCGCGACGGCTGGAAGGGCCCGCTGGAGGGCCTGACGATGGAGCTGGGGATCGCCGAGGTGCGCGGCATCCTGCCTCGCGGCGGCACCATCCTGGGATCGTCGCGGACCAACCCGTTCAAGATCGACGGCGGCGTGGACAAGATCCGGGAGAACCTGCACAGCCTCGGCGTCGACGCGCTGATCGCGATCGGCGGTGAGGACACCCTGGGAGTGGCCACCCAGCTGCACGAGCACGGGGTGAACGTCGTCGGGGTGCCCAAGACCATCGACAACGATCTCAACGCCACCGACTACACCTTCGGCTTCGACACCGCGGTGAACATCGCGATGGAAGCCATCGACCGGCTGCACACCACCGCCGAGTCCCACCACCGTGCGCTGATCGTGGAGGTGATGGGGCGCCACGCCGGCTGGATCGCGCTGCACGCCGGCATCGCCGGCGGTGCCAACGTCATCCTGATCCCCGAGCAGCGGTTCTCCATCGAGCGGGTCTGCGCGTATGTGGAGAGCCGGTTCGAGTCGCACTACGCGCCGATCATCGTGATCGCCGAGGGCGCGATGCCGCTCGAAGGCGAGATGTCGACCCTGGACAAGGGCGTCGACGCCTTCGGCCACGCCCGCCTCGGCGGCATCGGCGACTGGCTGGCCTCCGAGATCGAGAGCCGCACCGGCAAGGAGGCCCGCACCACGGTGCTGGGCCACATCCAGCGCGGTGGCACCCCGACCGCCTTCGACCGGGTGCTGGCCACCCGGTTCGGCCTGCACGCCATCGACGCCGTCCACGTCGGCGACTGGGGCAAGATGGTGGCCCTCAGCGGCACCGAGATCGTCCGGGTGCCACTGGCAGATGCCACCAAGGTCCTCAAAACGGTGCCGACCGACTTCTACTCCGAGGCCGAGGTGTTCTTCGGCTGAGCATCGTCCGGTCGGCTGCTATCGCAGGTCTGCCGGGACGACCTCACCCTGCCGTTGAACCACGGGGCGGCGGTGCTGGCCCGCTGTTGCTGCCCGGCGAGGCGATCGAGCGGGCTCCGGGGGCGGCCGTGCGGTCACTGTTGACCGCACAGCCGCCGTCTACTGGTGACCCACGGCCGGCCGCGCCTGGGAGAGGAACGCCTCACGCTCCTGCTTGCTCATGCTGGCCAGTCGTGCCAAGGAAGTACGGGACGAGTGCTAGTCCGGTCAGCGCCATCCACCGGTCGGCATCGGATCCCGGCAGGACCGGTGCGACATCCGGCTGGGTTCTCGTTGACCTCGATCATGTCGGGGGCTCCTGAACGTCGGGAGCGGATACGGGCACGTTATGAACGCCCGGTTATGCGGGAGTTATCGCTGCGTGCTGCGCCGCGTCACGCACCGCCGAGGCGAGCAGTGCCGCGACCTGGCGTGGAATCGGCGCCAGGCAGCTCTGCCTGATCGGTGCGTTGCCAGGGCAGCGGCCCGGCGGGGGGGACCTCCAGCGGCGCCCCGCCGGTCTCGGCGACGAAGTCGCGTGCCGAGTCCAGTGCCAGGTCCAGCGCGGGCTGCCCGCAGGCCTGCCGGGCACAGCACAGCGCCAGGTCCACGCCGGTGGCCTGCAGCACCGCCCGCCGGGTCTGCTCACCCGGCGGGCCCAGCCGCACCCCGCCCACCTGCACCCGGCCCGAGTCCACACCCAGGTCGACGAGTAGCAAGCCGTCCCGGACGCCCAGCTTCAGTGCCAGTTCCGAGGCCTCGGCCCGGATCAACCGCAGGTCCTCGGGGTCGGAGTCCCCGATGACGTCCACCGGTCCCGCCACCACCCCGGAGCGCTGGGCGTGGCGGCCCTCCGCGATCTGGTAGCGCAGCACCGCCAACGCCCTGCTGCGGCGGCCCTCGACCAGCACGGCAACCCGGAACAGCCGCCCGGTCAAGGCCGGCTCGACCAGCATTCCGTTCCCGGGCAAGGCCGGGGTCTCGCTGCGGATCGCGCGGTCGACGTCCTCGACATCGTGCAGCAGGACGGCCGGCCGGTCGGCGTGCCTGGAGCGCAGCAGGCACGGCAACCCGTGTCCGGCGACGTAGCCCTCCAGCGAGGCCCGGTCGGGAGCGCGGGCGGTGTCGAGGTCGTGGTGGCCCAGGGCCAGCAATCGCTGGCGCACCGCCCAGTGGTCATTGATCGCCGTGAAGCCGAGCCGGGGATAGAGCTCGACGCCCAGCACGTCGGCCACGGCGGCTGCCCGGGGATGGGCATGCGGGTCGAACACGGCCACCCGGGTTACCTTCCAGGTGCGATGTGCCGAGACCGCCGTGGCCATCCAGGCATCGCTGGATTCCTCCCGGGGACCGGTGGCCAGGATCCGGTCCACGAAACTCAGCCCCGGCAAGTTCGGTATGTCGGCGGTCAGGCACAGCGAGGTCATGGTCAGTGCCAGACCACGCTGGGCCCGCAGCAATCGTGGCACCGAGCCGGGATCACCGACGATCAGCAGGTGCTGGTTCATCACGGTCTTGCGTAGGCCGGCGGGGGCTGCGCAACACCGGTTGGACCGTGGCTGACCGCGGCATCGAAGCCGGGCGGTTGTGGGGTGTCGAAGTCCGAGTCGGGATCGACCGCGCCAGCGGAACCCGGTCGCGCCGGTGCCCGACCGGCGGAACGGTGCGGGGCCGGTGCCGGGGCACCCCGGTCCGCGCGGCCGGCCGAGACGACCTCGTGCAGGGCGCGCCTGGTCTCCAGCGCCGGATTGATGCCGAGGTCGCGGTCCAGCCGGCGGGCGCAGAGCAAGAACCAGCTACGCGCCCGCTCCGGCTCGCCCAGCCGCCCGTGCTCACGGATCAGGTCCTGGTAGGTCGGCTCGTGGTGCGGGTCGATATGCAGGGTGCGCTGGCTGACGGCCACCAGTTCACGGGTGTCACCGCGGGCCATGGCCGCGCTGCGCAGGACGTCGAGTGCACGCATCGCCAGCGACTTGAAGTGCTCGCGGTACTCCACGGCCCAGTCGCAGTGCTGGCCGCTGAGGAAGTCACCGGCGTACATCGACATCGCGGCTTCCAGGTCGAGCATCGCCCGTGCCCGGTTGCCCTCAGCCGAATGCCGCAACCCGCTTCGCACCAAAGCCTGGAACTCGTCGATGTCGCACCACAGGGTGTCGAACTGGAGCATGTAACCGAAGTCCCGGTGCAGCAACCGAATCCCGGACTCGCTCGGCCCGGTGCTGGTGCGAGCCGCGCCCACGACGGAGCGAGCGGCGTGGCAGGCGACCTTGAGCGAACTCGCGGCCGGCCTCCACTCGGCGTCGGGCCACAGCACGCTGTTGAGCCGGTCCCGGGTGATCAGCTGACCACGGTGCAACGTCAGGTACTGGAACAGGCTGCGGGCCTTTCCGGCCCGCCACCGGTCGATTTCGCGCCCTTGCACGGTCAGGGCGAAGGGGCCGAAGAAACGGGCTGAGACCTGCGCCTGGTCAGCGACCGGCCTTTCCTCCACCGGTAGCGGCATCTGCACCATAGTCATTGATTTCCTCCGTGTTCGTGGCCCGGGAGGGGCCAGCCGGTTCTTCCGATCCGTACTGCGGACGGTAGGAACCATTCGGACCGGGCGGCAGGGCGTAGCGGCAAAAATGGCCCGAAGGTGAACCGAAGGTCGTAGTGGGACCCCACCCGGTAGTAGTGCGGATGACCCGGCAGGACGAGGCGCGGGTAGCCCGTCACATCCGAAGATTCCCGCATGACTCAGACTTTTCTCGCAAGTTCTCTCTCGCTCGACCATTCCGCCGGTACGGCCCCGGATGGGGCCGGCCGTATTTTTCGGACAGCAGTGGGGGTGATCCGGGAGTCGCGTCCCGCGGTGCAGGCGATCTTTCTCGTCCGGGCCTGCGTTGCCGCGGGCATTCCGTTCCAGTTCAGCGCTCGGGCAGCCGGTGTGATCGCGGGCTGGTCGATGCTGTCGGTGGCGATCTACGTGCTCAACGGGGTGACCGACCGCGAGGGGGACCGGATCAACGGTTCGCGCCGGCCGATCGCGAGCGGGCAGCTGCTGCCGGGTACCGCGCTATCGGCGGCCGTGCTGCTGGCCGTTGCCGGAACCGCGCTCTGTGCGGCCGCGGACACGTGGGCACTGCCGCTCGCCGCTGGTTTCCTGCTTCTGGGATGGGCCTACTCGGCCGGTCCGGCCCTGAAGAACAGCCCGGTGGGTTTCGCGGCCACCATCGGCGGCGGTGCCGGCCTGACGTACGCGGCCGGGTGGGTGGCCGGTGGACAGGCGCGGCCGGCGCAGCTCGGCTTCGGTATTGCCATGGCGGTGTGGGTCAGTCTGGCCTGTGCCGCCAAGGACTTCTCCGACGCCGAGGGCGACCGGCTCGCCGGCCGGCGCACCTGGCCCGTGCTGCTCGGCGCTCGCCGCGCCGCCAGTTGCCTCCGGATCTGCGCCCTCGCCGGTTCGCTGGTGATGGTGGCTGCCGCGATCGTGCTCGCCTCGTCATTGTGGCTGGCGGCGCTGGTGGTGGTAACGGGGTCGATTGCGCTGGGCCGGACCTGTGCGAGGTCGGTGTCGCCGCGCGGGGCCCGACCCAGCCGGGCAGCCCGTCGCGGCCCTTACCGGGTGTACATGTCCACCCAATACAGCGCTCATCTGGCGCTGGTGCTGGTGGCACCCCTGGCCTAGCAGGCGCGGGGCCTGACTCCGCGCGCCCGATCGTGCATAATCAGCGCAGCTGCAAGGTCTGAACCATCACGTACAAGCAGCGTTGGAGTGGCACGGTGACACGATCCGAGCCTGGCCCCGAATTTCGATTGAGCCGTGCCGAACGTGAGCGGATCGCCAGCAGGTATCGGAACTTGCTGCGCCGCGACGGCAGTCCGTTGCTGATGGTGGAGCAGATCCGCAACCAGCTGGTCGAACAGCTCGGTGAGGTGCTCGACGCGGTCGAGCGCTGGTTGCAACCCCGCAGCCAGGCGGCACCGGCAACCTCGCAGGAGGCGTTGGCTGACCTGAGCCTGCGGATCGGTGCCGAGCGAGCCGCGGCGGGTATCCATCCGGTCCAGTCGTTGCACGCCGCGTCCCTGATCTACGAGGCGGCCGTGCCGGTGGTTGCCGAGGCCCTTGCCGTGGCGGGATGGGATTCTGCTGATCTGGAGGCAGGCCTGGCGCTCAATCGAGCGATCATGCACCGGATGATGGCGGCTTCCAGCACCTACGTCGACTACCTGCTGACCAAGGTGCACAGCTCGCACCGCGACGAGCGCCGGCGGCTGGCGCGAGAGTTGCACGACATGGCCGCACCCGCCGTGGCAGTAGGGCTGCAGAACATCGACCTGCACGGCGTGTACGCCGACCTCGACGCGCTGAAGGCCGCCAGCCATCTGGCCACTGCCCGCTCCAGCCTGCTCGATGCCCTCAGCATCATTCGCGACCTGTCGGCACAGACCCGCGAGGCGGTGGGTCGCTGCGGGCTCGCCGAAGCGATCGGCCGCTACGCCGAGACGGTGTATCCGTCGATCGCCGTCGAGCTGAACACCCTCGGCGACCTGGACGGGCTGCACATCGCCCATCGCGAAGAGGTGTTTCTCATCGTCCGTGAAGCGATCCGGAACGCGGTCAACCACGGTTCGCCGCATCGGATCACGGTGTCGATCGCCGCTGACGTGGACCTCGTCGCCGAGGTGGTCGACGACGGAACGGGATTCGATGTCGACGCGCTGCTGGCGGACGAGAACAGCAGCGTCGGGCTGAACTCGATGCGCGAACGTGCCGAGCTGCTCGGTGGCGTGGTGGTGGTCACCAGCCGGCCAGGCCAGGGCACCCAGGTATGGCTGAGCGTTCCGATCGCCGACGAGAAGGTGCACGGCACGACCGTGCGGCTGGCCGAGACCCAACGCGGCAACAACGCGCCGCGGAGCGACTCCGCGCTGACCAGGGTGAACGCACGCTCCGGTGACTGACGAGATCAGGATCGTCGTCGTCGACGACCACAGCCTGTTCCGCGCCGGGGTCACCGAGCTGCTCCGGTCGGTGCCCGGCTTCGTCGTCGAAGCTGAGGGCGCCTCGGGCACCGACGCCATCGCGCTGTGCCGGCAGCTGCATCCGCACGTGCTCATCATGGATGTCGAGATGCCGGGACCGGGGGCGCCGGCCACTGTGCGCCAGGTCAGCCGCGACAGCCCGACCACCCGGATCATCGTGTTGACCATGCACGACAGCAGCACGCTGGTGCGCGAGCTGATCGGCCTGGGCGCCTCGGCATACCTGCACAAGTCGGCAGGGCGTCCGGAACTGGCCGCGGCCGTCAATTCGGTGATGCGGGATGCCGACCAGGTGCTGGTAGCGGTGTCGCGAACCTCGATGCTCGGTCCCGAACGGTCGGAGTCGACGCCCGGCCTGGTGTCGGCCCGCGAGTTGGAAGTGCTGACCTTGCTCGCACAGGGCCTGAGCAATTCCGAGATAGCCGCCAGGCTGTTCATCAGCGACAGCACCGTCAAGCGGCACCTCACCAATGTCTACGCCAAGCTGGGAGCTGCCTCGCGGGTGGACGCGGTCCGCAGGGCCCAGGCGGCGAACCTGTTTGCTGGATAAGGCTATTCCGGACGGGCGTTGCCCGAAGACCTGACGGTCACGGCGTAACGGCGCGGTTCGCCGCGAAAGATGCGACTGCCGCGTCATCGAGCTGCGACGGCACCCCGGCAGCGGCCACTGCCAAGGGCGCGATGCCGGCCGGTCCGCACGGCGAGCCGGCACTCGGTAGTCTTGTCGCGTGACACAGCTCGTCAACCCGCCAGATGCCCCCGACCTGAAGCTGGACGCGTGGCGCGTACTGCCCGCCGCCCAGCAGCCGAACTGGCCTGATCAGGCGGTGCTCCGGGAGGTGGCCGGCACGCTCTCGAAGCTGCCGCCGCTGGTGGTGGCCGACGAGATCGACGCGCTGACGGCCCGGCTCGCCCAGGTGGCCCGGGGTGAGGCGTTCCTGCTGCAGGGCGGTGACTGTGCCGAGACGTTCGCGACGTCGTCCCAGGCCGACATCGCCGGCAAGGTCCGGGTGCTGCTGCAGATGGCGGTGGTGCTGACCTACGGCGCCTCGGTGCCGGTGGTGAAGGTCGGCCGGATGGCCGGCCAGTACGCCAAGCCCCGCTCGACCGAGCTGGACGCCTTCGGCTTGCCGTCCTACCGCGGCGACATGGTCAACGAGCTGCACGGCGACGTGGCCGCCCGCACCCCGGACCCGCGCCGCATCCTGCGGGCCTACTCGACGGCCGCCTCGACGCTGAACCTGCTGCGGGCCTACGCCGGTGGCGGGCTGGCGTCGCTGGCGAAGGTGCATGCCTGGAACACCGCGTTCGCCCGGACCACCGAGACCGGCGGGCGGTATGAGCAGCTGGCTGCCGAGATCGACCGGGCGGTCCGGTTCATGCGTGCCTGCGGCGTGCACGACGCGGCGCTGGACGGGGTGGAGCTCTATGCCAGCCACGAGGCGCTGATCCTGGAGTACGAGCGCGCGCTGACCCGGGTGGAGAACCACCGGGCCTATGACCTGTCCGGTCACTTCCTGTGGGTCGGCGAGCGGACCCGGCAGATGGACGGCGCGCACCTGGACTTCGTCTCCCGGATCGCCAACCCGATCGGCGTCAAGCTGGGGCCGAGCACGACGCCGGAGTTCGCCGCGGAGCTGGTGGAGCGGCTGGACCCGAACGGCGTGCCGGGCCGATTGACCCTGATCAGCCGGATGAGCAATGCGCGCGTGCGCGACCTGCTGCCCCCGATCATCGAGAAGGTCCAGTCCACCGGCCACCTGGTGGTCTGGCAGTGCGATCCGATGCACGGCAATACCGAGGAGACCGCTGACGGGGTCAAGACCCGGCACCTGGACCGGATCCTCGACGAGGTGGACGGCTTCTTCGACGTGCATGCGGAGCTGGGCACCCATCCCGGTGGGCTGCACGTCGAGCTGACCGGTGACGACGTCACCGAGTGCATCGGCGGCACCGCCGAACTGACCGCCGCCGACCTCAGCCGGCGGTACGAGACGGCGTGTGACCCGCGGCTGAACACCGAGCAGTCCCTGGAACTGGCCTTCCGGGTCGCCGAGCGGCTGGTCGCGGACTACCGCAACCGCGAGCAACGCACCGAACGCGACCGCCGCACCGATGGGAGGACCGGATGACCGCCAGCCCGCCGGTGGTGGACCTGCGCAGCGACACCGTCACCCGCCCGTCCGCGGCGATGCGGCAGGCGATGGCCGAGGCCGAGGTCGGCGACGACGTCTACGGCGAAGACCCGACGGTCAACGCCCTGCAGGCCGAGGTCGCCGAGCTGCTCGGGCACGAGGCCGGCCTGTTCACCCCGACCGGTTCGATGGCCAACCAGCTTGCCCTGCGGTTGCTGGTGAAACCCGGCGAGGAACTGGTATGCGACCGGCTCGCGCACGTGGTCCGGGCCGAGATGGGCGCGGCCGCGGCCCTGTCCGGTATCACCACCCGTACCTGGGACGCGGCCGGTGGCCGGCTGGACCCGGACGCGCTGGCCGAGGCGATCACGCCCAATGCCGGGCCGCACCAGGTCTCGACCACCGCCATCGCGGTGGAGAACACCCACAACTTCGGCGGCGGAACGGTGCAGCCGGTGGAAGCGGTCCAGGCGGTGCGGGAGCTGGCCCGCGAGCACGGCATCGGCCTGCACCTGGACGGTGCCCGGCTGTGGAACGCCCATGTCGCCTCAGGGGTGCCGCTGCCGGAACTGGCGGCCGGCTTCGACACCGTCTCGGTGTGCCTGTCCAAGGGGCTGGGAGCCCCGGTCGGCTCGGTGCTGGTCTCCTCGGCGGAGCGGATCGCCGAGGCCCGGATCTGGCGCAAGCGGTACGGCGGCGGGATGCGGCAGGTCGGCATCCTGGCCGCGGCCGGCCGGTTCGCCGTGCGGCACAACATCGAACGGCTCGCCGAGGATCACGACCGGGCCGCCCGGCTGGGCGCGGCGCTCGGCCAGAAGCCGGAGCTGATCGAGACCAACATCGTGGTGTTGCGGGTGCCCGACGCCCCCGCGGTGGGGCTGGCGGCCCGCGAGCAGGGGGTCATCGTCTCGGTGATCGGCCCCACCCTGATGCGGCTGGTCACCCACCTCGACATCGATGACGAGGGGCTGGACCGGGCGATCGAGGTGCTCGGGCCGCTGCTGGCAGGCTGAGCCAGGGGCAGCGTTGCCCCGAAGGCATCGGTCGCGGACTCATTCGCCGGGCTGGTGCTTCGATGAGCACCGCCCCGCGGAAGGAAGGCAGCACGATGGATTGGAAGCTCGAAGTGGTGGTAGTCCCGGTGTCAGACGTCGACCGGGCGAAGGAGTTCTACACCGAGAAGCTCGGCTTCCACCTCGATGTGGACCACCGGGCCGGCGAGAACTTCCGGGTGGTCCAGCTGACCCCACCCGGTTCGGCCTGCTCGATCACGATCGGGACGGGGCTCAACGACGCGGCGCCGGGGTCGGTGCGCGGCCTGCAGCTGGTGGTCTCCGACATCGAGGCCGCGCACGAGCACCTGGTGTCCCACGGCGTCCAGGCCAGCGAGATCTCGCACTTCGACGAGGGCGGCCTGCAGCCCGGCCTCGACCCGGAGCGCCGGGAGTTCGGCTCGTTCGTCTTCTTCAGCGACCCGGACGGCAACAGCTGGGCGGTGCAGGAGGGGCGCCGGGCCTGACCATGCCGAGGGATCCGGCGGAGACTGAGCGGGTGGATCGGGTACGGGCATCGAAGCTGCTCTCGCGCATCCTGCGGCACGACCCGGCATCGGTCGGCATCACCCTCGACCCGGCCGGCTGGGTGGCGGTCGACACCCTGCTGTCCGCCCTGCGCGACCACGGCTACCCGCTGTCGCGCGACGAGCTGCAGCACCTGGTGGCGACGAGCGACAAGCAGCGGTTCGCACTCGATCCGGCCACCGACCGGATCCGGGCCAACCAGGGTCACTCCGTCGCCGTCGATCTCGGGCTGCCGTCGGCAGTGCCACCGGACCGGCTCTATCACGGCACCCCGGTAGGCAACGTCGAGTCGATCCTCGCCCAGGGCCTGCACCGCGGCTCCCGGCATGACGTGCACCTGTCGCCCGACGTCGAGACCGCCCGCCGGGTGGGCGCGCGCCGCGGCCGGTGCGCCGTGCTGGTGGTCGACGCGCGGGCCATGCACTCCGACGGTCAGCTGTTCAGCGTCTCGGGCAACGGCGTGTGGCTGACCAGGCAGGTGCCGGCCCGCTACCTGTCCCTGCTGAGTTGAGCCGAGGCCGGCGAACCCGCAAGTTAGGGTCACCGGCATGACAACGCCAGGCGCCATCTCATGGGTCGGTTTGCTGACGCTGATGGTCGACGGGCCCGACCTGCCGGTGCGCGGCCTGATCAGCAGCCGTGAGGGTGCCGATGACTCGCAGCGCTACTTCGGATGGACCGCGTTCGCCGGCGAGCCGATGCCGGTGTTCGCCGGCTTCGCCTCCGCGACGGACGCCGAGGCCGGTGCCGAGCCGCCTGAGCCGCCCGACCCGGCCGAGGAGGAGCCGGTGCTGACCCGGGTCTGGCGCTCCGGGCGGCGGGTTCGCCTGGAGCGCCCGGCCGGCCGGCCGTCGCTGATCGTCGGGGACGAGCGCTGCTGGCAGTTCCGCGGCGATGACCCGGTACCGGTGGAGTCGCCCAGCCGCGTGGTCACCTACCAGGGCCACGGCACCCAGCTGCTGCACCGCCGCGCCGCCGCCGACTTCACCGGTGAGGACTTCACCCGCCCGACCGGGCCGGTCGGCGAAGCCACCTTCCTGGACCGCCCCGTCTACACCGTCGAGCTGGCGCCGCCGGCCCACAAGCCGTTCCCGACCCAGCTGCTGGTCGACCGTGAGACCGGCCTGGTGCTGCAGCAGCGCAACGACGGATTCGGTTCGGTCGACGAGTGGACCGAGTTCGTCGTCGGCGAGGAAGCCGACGAGCAGCTGTTCCGCTGGGAAGGACCGGTCCGGCCCGAGGCGGACGAGCGGGCCGAGCGCGAGCGGGAGTGGCAGGCCGACCTGGCCGAGCGGGCCGACTGGTTCGGTGCCCACGTCGCACCGCTGCCGTTGCGACTGGAGCTCGACGTGAGCGTGCACGTTCACGTCCACGAGCCCGACGGCTCGTTCGAGGCCAGCATCGGTGAGAGCCACCTGGGCTCGCTGGCTCGCCGGCCCAGCTCGGAGGAGGATTGGCCGCTCCACTGGTCCCAGGTCCAGCACCGCTGGACCTCCGACGGCTGGGACTGGGCGCTCAGCATCCACGACGACCAGCTCACCGAGGCGGGGCTGGCCAGGCTCAAGCAGGCTCTCGGTGGCGCATGAGAGGCCGATCTGCGTTACTTTCAGCAAGGTCAGGTAGCCACCGGCGGCGCATGATCACCAGCCGAAGCGAGGGGAGCGCGCAATGTCCTTGACCGAGATCCATGACCCGGTGATGTTCGCGATCCCGGTGTTCGTGGTCTTCCTGGCCTTGGAGATCCTCGCCATCCACGTCCTGCACCACGACCAGTTCACCGTCGGCACGGGCGGAGCCGCCGAGGTGGTGCGCGGCTACGACCCCGCCGACACCCGCACCAGCCTGGCGATGGGCGTCGGCTACGCGGTGGTGAACCTGTTCTGGCGGCTGGTGGTGCTGGTCGTGTACGCCGCCCTCTACGAGCTGACCCCGCTGCGGCTCAGCCCGCAGTACTGGTGGACCTGGGTGCTGGTGTTCTTCGCCGACGACCTGGCCTATTACGGCTTCCACCGGGCCTCGCACCGGATCCGGTTCTTCTGGGCGGGCCACATCGTGCACCACTCGTCGACGCACTACAACTTCTCGACCGCGCTGCGGCAGAAGTGGACGCCGATGCTCCTGCTGCCGTTCTGGATGCCGCTGGCGCTGATCGGCATCCCGCCGTGGGTGATCTTCACCGCGATGGCCTGGAGCCTGATCTACCAGTTCTTCCTGCACACCGAGAAGATCGAGAAGATGCCGGGCTGGTTCGAGGCGGTGTTCAACACCCCGTCCCACCACCGGGTGCACCACGGCAGTGACGCCGACTACCTCGACGTGAACTACGCCGGCATCCTGATCATCTGGGACCGAATGTTCGGCAGCTTCGTGCCCGAGACGCACCGGCCGACCTACGGGTTGACCAAGAACATCGACACCTACAACCCGATCAAGGTGGCGTTCGGGGAGTTCGTGAACATCGGTCGCGACGTCCGGCGCGCGCATGGGCTGAAGGCGAAGCTCGGGCACATCTTCGGCCCGCCCGGCTGGCAACCGGCCGGCGCCCGGCTGGACCCGGCGCAGCCCAATCCCGAGCAGCTGAGCCCGGTCCGCCGCGCTTAGTTCGACTCGTCCTCGGGATCCGTCGGCCGGACGGTGCCGGGGACGAGATCTTGGTTGGTGCCCTCGAAGTCACTCGGGTCGATCTCAGGCTGGTCGTCGTCGAACTGCTGGTAGTCCGACTGCGGCTTGCCCGGGTTTCCGTTCAGCGCGGCGTTGTCCTCGTCGACGCGCTTGTCGCCGTACACCTCGTCGTCGAGCGGATTGGTCATGATGCCTCCCGTGCCCAGCCGGCCCTCGCGACCGATGCGAGCCGCTGCCTGGCCGCCGTTCGACTCTAGCCCCACTCCGGTTCGGAGGCAGTTCCGCCGGTCGGCAGTCGCGCAGGCACGCCCCCTCGGTCCGGGAAGGGGGCGAGCCTGCCTCACATCAGTAGCTGATGCCGAGTTGGTAGGTGGTTTGGGTGGTGGCGGTGCGTTGGACTCGGACGTCGACGCTGACGGCGGTGGTGCTGGTGTTGGTCCAGGCGACTTGTTCTGGGGCGGTGCCGGTGTGGGTGGAGGCGACGAGTTGGGTGTCTGCAACGCTGTAGATGAAGAGGTTGTAGTCGACGCTGAGGCCGTAGAGCTGGCCGGTGACGGTGCGCCCGGCGGGGACGCTGATGCGGAAGCAGTCGTTGGCTGAGGTTTCGTTGACGTAGGTTCCTGAGACCTGGTTGCAGGGTCCGGTGATGGGTTGCGGGGCGGTGGTGCCGTTGGGTTCGATCTCGGAGACGGTGGTGCAGGCGGGGCTGGTTTGGTAGCTGCCGGTCAGGCTGGTGCTGGAGTAGGCGGCGTAGCCGTGGATCATGACCTGCCAGGTGCCGGGTGTGGGGGCGGGGAAGGTGCAGGTTTCGGTGGTGGTGCCGCCGTCTGATCGGCAGTCGTAGGCGGTGGTGGCGGGTGCGGAGCCGAGCCGGACGTAGAGGTCGGCGTCGCCGGTGCCGCCGGTGGTTTGGAACTTCAGGTTCGACGCGCCGGTCGGCACGGTCATGGTCCAGGTTTGTTGGCTGCCGGTGGTCCCGGAGATGCCGGTGACGGCGACGCCGTTTTGCAGGCCGGTGCCGGTGGGCGGCGGCGCGGTGGTGGGCTGGGGTTTGATCGCCAGTGCCGGAGTCCAGCCGGGGTTGACGCCGTCGCCGGAGTAGGCGCCGCGGTAGGTGGTGATGCGTTGCCGGTCGTTGAAGTCGCGGTCATAGTCGCGCTGGCCGGAGACGGCGGAGTAGTCGATGGCGGTGCCCTGCAACTGGCCGGTCTTGGGATAGAGGTCCAGGCCCGAACCCAACGCCGCCATCGGGTTGTTGAGATAGGACGAGGCGGCGCTGTAGGTCCCGGTGATGTTGTTGCTCTGCTGACCGTCGCCGTACAGCGGGATGCCGGCGAACACCGCGTTGCCGAACACCCGCTGCTGGTAGTTGGTGGTGTCGGCGCCCGTGATCCGGATGCCGGTGCCGGTGGTGACCACGGTGTTGTTGTAGAAGTCGATCCGCTTGGGCACGTCGTTGTGCGGCTGGCTGTAGGCGCCGTCACCGTTGCGGTTGACCAGCAGGTTGTCGTGGAAGGAGAAGTTCCCCTCACCCTGGAACAGGCCCTCGGACGGGTTCTGCCACAACAGGTTGCCATAGATCTGGTAGCTGTCCGTCGACCCGGCGCCCGAGAGCGGCCAGTGGTCCACCAGCAGGTTCGCGCGCGCCAGCGAACCGGTGAGGGCGCCGTTCTCCTTGCTGAAGGTGTTGTTCCGGATGATCGTCGTCCCGGACGAAGGCATGCCGAGTGAGGTGTCGCGGCTGAGCTGGTGCTTGAACTGCAGGTTGTAGCCGAGAGTGTCGTAGACCAGGTTGTTCTCGACCAGGAAGTTGGCCGTCTCACCGGTCCCGTCGGAGTCGCCGAAGTACATGCCGGTGTACGTGCTGGTGATCGTGTTGTTGCGGACCACCCAGTTCCAGGCCGGATCCTTGGTGTTGATGCCCGAGATCTGGTTGGCGTTGAAGTTCTTGAAGCTCAGCCCGTCGATCAGGATGTGGTGGGTCCACGCGGGCGTGGTCGAGGACGAGGACCTCTTCTCGCCCCGGACGCCGTCCCCGCCCTTGCCTTGGCCGTCGAGGGACAGGTTGCGCACCGCGATGTAGCTGGAGTTCCTCAAACTCACGATGTTCCAGCTGTCGCTGCCTGTGAACACAGCAGGGGGAGAGCCGCTGGCCGGGCCCTCGACGATGATGCACTGGTCCGGCTGCCCGTTCTTGTCCCTCAGGTTGAGCCCCTGGGTGTAGGTGCCGGCGGCCAACTGGAGCCGAACACCGGCCTTCAACTTCGGAAGCTGCAACACGTAGTCCGACGGCGTCGCCTGAATGGTCGTGGTGGGAACCAGCGCGCCGCAGCCGCTCATGGTCTGCCACAGCGGTGGGTTCTCGACGGCCGCGGCAGTGGTCGCCGACAACGAGGCAGTGGCCACCCAGCTGCTGACCACCAGGGTGAGCGCCAGCAGAACGCGCCGCAGGGGGACCCGGCCGGACACGAGGGTGGAACTGCTCGACTCGCTGCCGCTGCTGAAGCCAAGGGAGCGCATCGGGGGACCTCCGGGGGAAGGAGTAGCTGTGACCGGTACGAGCACCAGTAGCGGCTTGCCTCCACCTTGCTGACCTTGAGACGGTTTGGCTAGAGGCTCGCCGGATAGTGCGAAATCTGGGATACGAAAGCGGCGTGACCTGCGGGCGCCTGTTGAGCGGCTCTGGCTAGCCCGCCCGCAGTGCCGCCGAGGTTCGCCCGAGCAGCGCGGGCAGCGTCATGACGATCTCGGCCAGCTCGTCCAGCGAGGTGCCGTACAGCGCCTGCGGGCCGTCGACCAGCGCCTGCTCCGGATGCGGGTGGACGTCGACCATCACGCCGTCGGCGCCGGCCGCGATGCCGGCCCGGGCCAGCGGCACCACCAGATCCCGCCGGCCGGCCGAGTGCGACGGGTCGACGATGATCGGCAGGTGGGACAGCAGCTGCATCATCGGCACCGCCGAGACGTCGAACATGTTCCGGATGGTCGGCTCGAACGAGCGGATGCCCCGCTCGCACAGCACGATGTCGAGGTTGCCGCGCTGCGCGACATATTCGGCGGCCATCAGCCACTCCTCATAGGTGGCCGACAGCCCGCGTTTGATCATGATCGGCTTGCCGACGCTGCCGACGGCCTGCAACAGCCCGAAGTTCTGCATGTTCCGGGTGCCGATCTGCAGCATGTCGGCGTACTCGGCGACCAGGTCGACATCGTTGACGTCCAGCACCTCGGTGACGAACGGCAGGCCGGTCTCCTGCCGGACCTCGGCGAGGATCTTCAGCCCGGCACCGGCCAGGCCCTGGAACGCATACGGCGAGCTGCGCGGCTTGTAGGCGCCACCGCGCAGCAGGCTGGCTCCGGCGCGCTTGGCCAGCTGGGCCGACTCCATCGCCTGCTCCGCCGATTCCACCGCGCACGGCCCGGCGATCAGGGTGAAGGTGTCCGGCCCGATCGGCACCCCGCCGACCCGGACGGTGCTGCGTTTGGTGTGGTTCTCGGCCGCGACCAGCTTGTACGCCGCGGTGATCCGCTTGGTGTCGGCCACGCCGGGCAGGCCCAGGACGTCGATGGTCTCCAGGACCGCCTCGGTGCCGACCACGCCGATGATGGTGCGGGTGACGCCACGGCTGACGAAGGCCTGGCCGCCGTGGACCTCGATGTGGCTGACCACCCGGTCGATGTCGGCCTGAGTCGCGGACGCAGCCATCACGATCACCATGCGGCCAAGGCTAACCCGCGACCGGAAGGCGGCTGCCCTGGTTCGGCGTCAGACGACGGTCAGCACTACCTCGGTGCCCGGCCGCACCTGCGTCCCGGCACCGGGATCCATGCCGACCACGGTGCCGAGGAAGCCGCCGAAGGCCCGCTTGACCCGGACCTTGAGGCCGAGCCCCTCCAGCCGGTGCTGGGCCAGGGCGAGCGGCGTGCCGTTGCGGATCTGGGGGAGCGTGATCAGCCGGGGCCCCTGGGAGATGACCAGGTTGACGGTGCTGAACTTCGCCACCGAGGCCCTGGCCACCGGGTCCTGGCGGATCACCGAGCCGTCCGGGACGGTGTCGGAGTAGTCACGTTCGAGGTTGAGCTCGAACCCGGCCTTGGTGAGGATCGAGCTGGCCTCGTCCTTGGTCTTGCCGACCACGTCGGGCACCGCGATGATCGGCGGCCCGGTCGAGACGTAGACGGTGACCACCGAATCCCGCTTCACCTTGGCGGTCGGCCCCGGATCGGTACGCATGACCTGGCCCGGGGCGATCTTGCCGGTGGGATCGGCGGTGTCGCGGCGGACCAGCCGCACCGGGAGCGCGGCGAAGGCCTGCTCGGCCTCGGCGTAGCCGCGGCCGGCCACCTGGGGCACCACGAACCGCTCCGGGCCGCGCGAGATCACCAGCCGCACGCTGTGGCCGCTGAGCAGATGGCTGCCGGCGTCCGGGCTGCTGCCGAGCACGGAGCCGGCGGCCGCGGTCTCGGAGTACGCCTGGTCGACGGCGGAGTCGACGCTGAAGCCCGCGCTGCGCAGCTCCTGCACCGCCGTCGCCCGGCTGTCACCGGCCACGTCGGGCACCGCGTGGTAACGCCCGACTGCCAGGTACCACGCCCCGTAGCCGGTCAGCAGGCCCAGCAGCAGGATGATGGCGACCACGATGGCGGCGCGGCGGCGGGACCGGCGGCGCCGGGTGGCTACGGGGCGGGGCCCGGGCCGGTCTCGGCGATCGCGGTCGTCACCCTGGGGCTCGGCCCGGTCCCGCTGGTGCACCGTCGTGTGCTGCAGATCGGAGGCAGCCGGGCTGGCCGGCGTCGGAGCGGTGGCCGACATCGCGGCTGCCGACATCGCGGTGGCTGACGTCGCGGTGGCTGACGTCGCGGTGCCGGCTTGGGGCAGCCGGACGATCCGCTGGGTGTCCTGCGTCGGGTTCGCGGTCTGCGGCCGGGGCGGCACGCCGACCACCGGCAGCCCCAGGTCGATCCGGGCATTGTGCAGTTCGGCCAGCATCGCCCCGGCGTCCAGCGGGCGCCCGCCCGGTTCCCGGGAGGTGGCCCGAACCACGATCTCGTCCAGCTGGGGCGGAATCCCCGGTCGCCGGGTGGACGGCGGCGGCACGTCGGAGTTCACGTGCTGGTAGGCCACCGCCATCGCGCTGTCCCCGCGATAGGGCGCCGAGCCGGTGAGCAGCTCGAAGAACACCACCCCGGCCGAGTAGACATCCGAGCGCGCATCGGCTGACCCGCGCGAGATCTGCTCCGGCGGGCAGTAGGCCACGGTGCCCATCATGAGTCCGGTGCGGGTGCTGCTCTGGTCGGCCTCGATCGCCCGGGCCAGGCCGAAGTCGGCCACCTTCACAGCACCGTCGTCGGCCAGCAGGATGTTCTCGGGCTTGACGTCACGGTGCACCAGGCCGGCCCGGTGCGCCGCCGCCAGCGCGCCGAGCACCGGCTCCATGATCGAGACGGCCAGCTCCGGCGGCAGCGCGCCGCGCTCGCGCAGCAGGTCGCGCAGCGTCCGGCCCTGCACCAGCTCCATCACCAGGAACACGTGCCCGTCGTCGCTGCCCTGGTCATAGACGGCGACGGCGTTGAGGTGCGAGAGCCTGGCGGCCACCCGCGCCTCGCGGGCGAACCGGTCGGCGAAGGCCGGATCCATCGACAGGGCAGCCGACATCACCTTGACCGCTACCGGGCGGTCAAGGCGCTCGTCCAGTGCGCTGTACACGGTCGACATGCCACCGGGGGCAAGCTGGCGGAGAACCCGGTACCGACCTTCCAGCACACGGCCGACGATCCGGTCAGGAGCCGTCTGCACGCCGCAATTCTAGTTCGTGTCCTAGAACCCCCGGTCCGCGCCGCGCGGCGGGCCGGTGGCCGATGGCGACAGTAGGGTTGTCGGCATGCCCGCTGGGACGCCGTCCAGGCCGCGGATCGAGCTGATCGCCGATGAGGAGCATCCCGGCGGCACCATGCTGGTGATGGACGACGTCCGGCAGTCCTATGTCGACATCGACGACCCGACCTACCTCGACTTCGAGTACATCCAGTACTTCGCCAGCGTCCTGGCGACCCTGCCGGACGGCCCGCTGGCGGTCACCCACATCGGCGGCGGCGCGCTGACCATGCCGCGCTACCTGCAGGCCAGCCGGCCCGGCTCGCCGCAGATCGTGCTGGAGCCCGACACCGAACTGACCCAGCTGGTGCGCAGCAGGTTGCCGCTTCCCCGCGAGCACCGGATCCGGATCAGGCCCCTGGACGGCCGCGCCGGGGTGAGCGGGCTGGCCGACGCCAGCGCCGACGTCGTGGTGCTCGATGCCTACGCCGACGGCCGGGTGCCGGCGTCGCTGACCACGCTGGAGTTCTTCACCGACGTCTCCCGGGTGCTCAAGGCCGACGGGTTGTTCCTGGCGAACCTGGTGGACGAGCCGGGCCTGCGCTACCTCGGCCGGGTGCTGGCGGGCTTGCGGGCGGTGTTCGGCGACCTGGCCATGGTCAGCTCCAACGACGTCCTCAAGGGCCGGCGGTTCGGCAACGTCGTGCTGGCCGCCTCGGCCGGGCCGCTGGACGTCGCGGAGTTGCGCCGCCAGATCGCCCGGCAGCCGTTCCCGGCCGGTGTCCGCGACCGCAGGCAGCTGGCCGTGCGGCACGGCAGCGCCCGGCCCTGGACCGACGCCGAGTGCGCACCGTCACCGGAGCCTGTCCGGGACGGCTGGCGGATCCGCTGAGGCCGCATGGCAGGCTTGATCGCATGCCCGACCAGACCGAACTGATCACCCTCCCCGACGCCGCCGAACTGCTCGGCATCCCGATCACGAAGGTGCACCAGCTGCTCAAGGACGGCCAGCTGGTGGTGACCACCGACGACGCCGGGCGCCGGGTGCTGCCCCGGGCGTTCGTGGCCGGTGGAGCCGTGCTCAAGGCGCTGCCGTCGGTGATCACCCTGTTGCGCGACGGCGGCTACGCCGACCCCGAGATCATCGACTGGCTGCTGCGGGCCGACGATTCGCTGCCCGGCACCCCGGTGCAGGCACTGGCCGAGAACCGGGGGACGGAGATCAAGCGGCGGGCCCAGGCGGCGGCGTTCTGATGCCGGGCCGGCCGTGCGCCAGCTGACCTACCTGGCCGTGCTGGCCGGCTGCCTGCTCGGCACCCTGCCGCTGGAGCTCGTGCTCCGGGTCCGGGTCTATCCCCGCTGGCGCAGGTTGCTCGCCGCGCTGGTCCCGGGTCTGGTGCTGGGAGTGGCCTGGGACCTGTACGCGGTCCGGCACGGCCACTGGCACTTCGACCGCGACTACCTCATCGGCCTGGACCTCGCCGGTCTGCCGGTGGAGGAGGTGCTGTTCTTCGTGGTGATCCCGACCTGCGCGATCCTCACCCTGGAGGCGGTGGCGCGCCGCCGGCCGGGCTGGCCGATCGGTGACGAGCCGGCCGAGCCGGCTGAGCCGGCTGAGCCGGCTGAGCCGGCTGAGCCGAATACCGCCGATTGCGGCGATCCGCGCGATCCCGCCGAGCCGGACCGTCCGGCGCGATGACCTACACCTGGCTGGTCGTCGGCGGGCTGCTCGGCGCGGCCGCCTGCGACCTGGTGCTGCTGCGGACGAGACTGCTGTGCCGCAAGGCGTTCTGGGTGTCCTACGCGATCATGGTCGGCTTCCAGCTGCTGGTGAACGGGCTGCTGACCGGGCTGCGCATCGTCCAGTACGACCCGGACACCATCCTGGGACTGCGGGTGGCCTACGCCCCGGTGGAGGACCTCGGCTTCGGCTTCGCGCTGATCCTGCTCACGCTCTCGTGCTGGGTTGCGCTGGGCCGGCGCGCTGCCCGGTTGCCGCCTCGGGGGATCGCTGCACCACCGGGCCGAGCAGGGCCCGGGTGGCCAGCGCCGCGGCCAGCACCGCCGGGACGTAGGCCGCCATCTCCAGGCTCGAGCCCATCGGGCGGGTGAGCAGGGTCAGTGAGATCGACGCGGTGGCGATCCAGCCGAGCTGCCGGGGCGCGACCAGGAACACCGCGGCGATGGTGAGCGACCAGCTGAAGTACCACGGCTGGACCGCGGGCCCCAGCACCACCAGGGTGACCAGGCCGAGCGCCAGCAGCCGCATCGCCGGCCCGCGCACCGCCCGGAACCAGAGCACCACCAGCAGCAGCGCGCTGACGATCAGGCCGGCGTTGCGGAAACCGCGCACCGTGGCGTCCACCAGCGTGCCGGCGTGGGCGGCGCCGATCGCGGCCCGGTAGCCGACGGCCAGCATGGTGGGGATCGACATGAAGTTGATCACCGGCACCCCGGAGCTGACCTGCCGCGCCCAGCCCAGGCCGACCCCTGCGATGAGCGACACCACCGCGAACACCGGCACCGCGACCGCCACCGCGATCGCGCAGTGCCTGACCCAGTCCCGGCGGCGCAGGCCTGGCCGGCCGGCAGCCGTTCGACCGTTCAGGTAGATCGGCACCGCGAAGGCCACCGCCACCAGCCCCGGCGACTTCACCGCCGCGGCGAGGGTCATCAGCGCGATCCCGGCGACCAGGTCGTGCCAGCCGGCTGCCGGCCGCGACACCAGCACCAGCCCCGCCACGATCAGCGCCACCATCACCGCGTCGTTGTGGCCACCGCCGACGGCGTGCACCAGGATCAGCGGGTTGCCGATGGCCAGCCACAGCGCCAGGTCCGAACGCTTGGCGTACCGGCCGGCCAGCACCGGCAGCAGCCGGGCGGTGAGCACGATCGCGGCGAACGGCAGCAACCGCAGCAGCAGCACGCTGACCAGCGCATGGTTGCCGGTGAGCGCCGCCACCCACTTGGAGACCGCCACCCAGAGCGGGCCGTACGGTGACGGCGTGTCGACCCACTTCCAGGCGACGTTGTCGAGGAACTTGCCCAGGTCCACCGCGGGCAGGTCGGCCGGGGTGGTGGTGTAGGGGTCCAGGCCGTGCCGGGCCAGCTGGGCCTGGGCGGCGTAGCTGTAGAGATCCGAGCTGGCCAGTGGCATGCCGAACAGCAGCGGGACGGTCCAGCCGATCAGGATCCGGCGCAGCAGCGGCACCCCGACCACCTCGCCGGTGCTGGCGTGCTCGCCGCGGGTCGAGCCGGTCAGCAGCAGGCGGCCCAGCAGCAGCCAGGCGGTCACCACCAGGACGAGGCCGAGGTAGTACAGCGCCAGCGCGGTGTACAGGCCAGCCTGGCCGTGCCGGAGCAGGCCCAGCACCGGTATCAACCGGGTCGGGTCGTTGGCCGGCAGCGCACCGGCGCCGAAACTGCCCAACGCGATCAGGACGGTGCCGAGCAGGCCGGCCCGGGCGATCGCGGCCAGGCCCCAGCCGTCCACAGCCTTGGCGAACCAGCGCAGGCTGCTCGGCACCGGCGGCGGTGCCGGGACGTGCCGCTGGAGGCTGACAGTCACCCGCCCATCGTCGCAGATCCGGCGAGGGGTTCAGAACGTCCGGTGCGCGGCGGCCTGGGCGAGTTCCAGCAGGGCCTGCGCGGCGGCCGGCTGGAGCAACCCGGTGCTCAGGCACCGAGCCGCCTCGGTCGCCCGCTCGACGATCCGCAGCTCGACCCGCTCGTGCGCCCCGGTTTCCTGCAGCACCTCGTGCAACCGTGCCACGCCGTCCGCGGTGAGCGCCGGGTCGCCGATGCCGGCCTGCAGCAACGCCCGCTGGGACGGGTTCCCGGCCTGGTGGGCCAGCGCCACCAGCAGGGTCCGCTTGCCTTCACGCAGGTCATCGCCGGCCGGCTTGCCGGTCTCGGTCGGGTCGCCGAACACCCCCAGCAGGTCGTCGCGCAGCTGGAACGCCTCACCGATCCGCAGGCCGTAGGCCGAGAGGATCTCGAGAACCTCCGGCGAGCCGCCGGCCGCGATGGCCCCGAGCAGCAGCGGCCGTTGCACGGTGTACTTGCTGGTCTTGAACTCGACCACCCGCAACGCCTCGTCAGGGTCGAAGGCACCGCGCGCCTGGGCCAGCATGTCCAGGAACTGCCCGGCGACCAGTTCGGTGCGCATCACGTCGAACTCGGCGATCGTGGCCCTGGCCCGCTCCGGCGGCAGGCAGCCGATGGCCGAGGTGAACAGCTCCTCCGACCACGACAGCAGCAGGTCGCCGAGCAGGATCGCAGTGGCCGCCCCGAAGGCCTGCCCGGAGCCCGGCCAGCCCTGCTCGCGATGGAACCGGTCGAACCGGACGTGCGCCGCCGGCTGGCCGCGCCGGATGTCGGAGCTGTCCATCACGTCGTCGTGCACCAGCGCGCAGGCGTGCAGCAGTTCCAGGCCGGCCGCGGCCCGGATCAGCTGGGCCTCACCGGCCGCCGCCTCCGGCTGGACGCTGCGCCAGCCCCAGTAGGCGAAGGTGGGACGCAACCGCTTGCCGCCGGTGAGCACCGCGGTTCGCGCGGCCTGGGCCAGCAGGCCGAGGTCGGGGGAGATGCCGGCCAGCAGGCCGGCCCGCTGGGTGAGGAAGGCCGTCAGCTCGTCGGCGATCCGGTCGGGAAGGGTGGCGGCCGGGCTCGGCAGGTCCACGCGCTCAGCCACAGCTTTTGACATTACCCTCAGGGAATGGCGCGCACGGTCAGGGACTGTTTCAAGGCCGGCAGGCCGACCTTCTCCTTCGAGTTCTTCCCGCCCAAGTCCCGGGAGGACGACCGGCTGCTGTGGACGACGATCCGCGAGCTGGAGTCGCTGCATCCGGACTTCGTCTCGGTCACCTACGGAGCCGGCGGCGCCACCCGGGACCACACCATCGAGATCACCGAGCGGATCGCCAGCGACACCACCCTGCTGCCGGTGGCGCACCTGACCGCGGTGGGCCACTCCGTCGCCGAGCTCCGGGCCATCGTCGGCCGGCTGGCCGACGCCGGCATCTCCAACGTCCTGGCGTTGCGGGGCGACCCGCCCGGCGACCCGCTGGGGGAATGGGTCTCACATCCGGAGGGGCTCAGCTACGCCGGTGATCTGGTGAGCCTGCTGCGGGCGCACGGCGATTTCACCGTCGGGGTGGCGGCGTTCCCGTACAAGCACCCCAGGTCGGAATCGATCGAGGACGACACCCTCCGCTTCATCGAGAAGTGCCGCCGCGGGGCCGATTACGCCATCACCCAGATGTTCTTCGAGCCCGAGGCCTACCTGCGGCTGCGTGACCGGGTGGCCGCTGCCGGCTGCGAGGTGCCGATCATCGCCGGGCTGATGCCGGTGACCAACATGGGCATCATCAACCGGTCCGAGCAGTTCACCGGCGCCCCGTTCCCGGCCGAGCTCGGCGCCAGGTTCGCCGAGATCGCCGAGGATCCGAAGGCGGTGCGGGAGCTGGGCATCGAGGAGACCTCGAAGCTGGCCCGCAGGCTGATCGACGAGGGCGTTCCGGGCATCCACTTCTACACCCTGAACCGGTCCCGGGCGACCCGCGAGGTGTGGGCGAACCTCACCTCGGGCGTGCTCATCGACTGAGCTGGGAGTCCCCGCCGTCGCCCTCGGAGCCGGCCGGTGGCGGGAACGGCAGCGTGGCCCCGAGCACCCCGAACGGCCGGCTGTCACCGGGGAACAGGTGATTGCGGGCCAGGTCGTAGAAGCCCATCCTGCGGTAGAGGCGCCAGGCCCGGTTCTCGCCCTCGGGCGTCGAGAGCACCATCGTCCGGTGCGGCAGGCCCTCGGCCAGCGAGCGCAGCAACCGCTCGCCGAGGCCCGCTCCCTGTGCGGTCGGCAGAACGTGCAGTTCCGAGAGTTCGAAGGCGTTGCCCAGCCAGTGCCCGGTGTCTCCGGCGATGGCGCGGCGCACCAGGTCGTGCCACCACTGGCCCGGCAGGCTGGTGTAGCCGTAGCCGAAGCCGAGCATCCTTCCCTCGGCGTTGAGCGCGGCCCGGCAGCGGAACGAGTCGAAGCCGGCGTGCCTGAGCATGTGGGTGCCCCGCTGGGCGCCGCTGCCGGTCGGATAGCCCATCGCGGTGACGTAGATCGCCATCGCCTCGGTGAGCCTGTCCGGCAGGTCGGAGCGGGGCACGTCGACGATCGTGATCGTCGACGCCGGGCTGCCGGCTCCGATTAGCTCTGCCATGTCCAGCAGATTAAGCGACTGCGACCGGTTGGGCCGACGTCAGGGCCAGCAGATCGGGATAGCTGACCGGGAACACCGCATGCGGGATGCCACCGGCTGCCCAGATCTCGCCGAATCGGGCCAGCTCGGTGTCGAGCAGGGTGCGGATCGGTGCCGGGTGCCCGATCGGTGCGACGCCGCCGATCGGCTGGCCGGTGGCGTCGCGGACGAAATCGGCCGAGGCCCGCGACAGCTTCGCCGTCCCCACCAGTGCTGCCACCTTGGCGGTGTCGACCCGGTGACCACCGCTGGTCAGCACCAGCAGCGGGGTCCGCTCGGCGGTGCTGAAGATCAGCGAGTTCACGATCGCCGCGACGTCGACGCCGAGCTGATCGGCGGCGGCGACGGCTGTGGGTGCCGGCTCGGGCAGGATCCTGACCCGGCCGGGCAGGCCCGCGGCGGCCAGGATCGAGTTGATCAGGACGCAGTTGGGATGCAGGTCGTCTGCCACGAGTTGGACAGTACGTGGCCCGTTCGTCTCCGCTCAGCCGGCGGTGGCCTCAGGTGTGCAGGCCGCACTCGGTCTTGGTGGTGCCGGCCCACCGGCCGGCCCGGGAGTCCTCGCCGGGCAGCAGCCGGCGGGTGCATGGCGCGCAGCCGATCGAGCCGTAGCCGTCGTAGAGCAGCGGGTTGACCAGCAGGCCGTTCTCCTCGACGTAGCTGTCCACGTCGGCGTCCGTCCAGGCGGCGATCGGGTTCAGCTTCACCATGTCGTGCTTGGCGTCCCACTCGACCACCCGGGTCCCGGCCCGGCTGGGCGAGTCGGCCCGGCGCAGCCCCGACGCCCAGGCGCGGTAGGGCGCCAGCGCCCGGTTCAGCGGCTCGACCTTGCGCATCGCGCAGCACAGGGTGGGGTTGCGCTCGTGCAGCCGCGGGCCGAACTCGGCGTCCTGCTCGCCGACGGTGCGCAGCGGCAGCACGGTGCGGACCGTGACCGGCAGCACGGCCCCGACCGCATCCCGCATGCCGAGAGTCTCGGCGAAGTGGTAGCCGGTGTCGAGGAAGACGACGTCGATGCCGGGCATCACCTGCGAGGCCAGGTGCGAGAGCACGGCGTCCTCCATCGACGACGCGACACACCAGTCGGTGCCGAAGTGCTCGACTGCCCAGCGGAGGATGTCGGACGCGGCCGCTGATTCGAGCTCCTCGCCGGCCCGCTCGGCCAGCCGCCGCAGGTCCCTGCCGTGGGTACCAGCGCTCGAAGCGTGCACGATTGCTTCGCTCATGACAGTTCTCCTTGGACCGGTTGTGCCAGTACCGCCGGCACCGTCCAGTCGGCCGCGATTCCTAAGTACTTCAAGGCAAATACCCGCTGGCAGGCACCGCAGCGCCACTGGCCGTGGGTCTCGCCGAACGGCCTGAGATCCTCATCGGCGCAGTACGGGCAGTGGAACGGGGCGGCGCGCTCAGTCATTGCGCCACCACCGCTCACGGTCCAGCCGGCTCACCGCGAGCCGGCTCACAGCAGCCAGTCCTCGTCGGCGCGGCTGACGTAGCTGGCGAAGGATTCGCCCTCGGTGCGCCTGTCGAGGTAGCCGGTCAGGATCCGCTCGGCGTAGTCCGGGGCCTGCTCGGCGGTCACCTTCAGCCCGCGGAACTTGCGGCCGAAGGCGGCCTCGCTGCCGAGCTGGCCACCGAGGTGCACCTGGAACGCCTCGGCATCGACGAATGAGCCGTCCTCGGCCTTGACCTTCTGCACGATGCCCTTGAACCCGATGTCGGCGACCTGGAACCGGGCGCAGGAGTTCGGGCAGCCGTTGACGTTGATCGTGATTGCCGTGTCGAAGTCGGGCAACCGGCGCTCGAGCTCGGTCCGGATGGTCTCGGCCCGGCCCTTGGTCTCGACCAGGGCGAGCTTGCAGAACTCGATGCCGGTGCAGGCGATGGTGCCGCGGTGGAACTTCGTCGGGCGGGCCGAGAGCCCCAGCCTGTCGAGTTCGGCGACCGCTGAGCCGGTCGACTCGGCGGGCAGGTCCAGCAGCACCAGGCCCTGCTGGGCGGTGGTGCGGATCCGGCCGCCGCCGAGCGAGTCGGCCAGCTTCGCGACCTGGATCAGCGCGGTGCCGCTGGTGCGCCCGGAGGCGGTGGTGGCGCCGACGGCGAACCTGCCGTCGCGCTGGGCGATCACGCCGATGTGGTCGCGGTGCGCCGGCGAAGCATCGGGTGCGGGGCCGTCCGGCAGCTTGCGCAGGAGGTACTCCTCCTGGAGCACCTCACGAAACTTCTCGGTGCCCCAATCGGCCACCAGGAACTTCATCCGGGCGTGGTTGCGCGAGCGCCGGTAGCCGTAGTCGCGGAAGATGCCGGCCACCCCGCTCCACACCTCGGCCACCTCCTCGGAGCGGACGAAGACCCCCAGCCGCTGGGCAAACATCGGGTTGGTGGACAGGCCGCCGCCGATCCACACGTCGAAGCCGGGTTCGCCGTCGGCGTCGTGGACCCCGACGAAGGCCACGTCGTTGATCTCGTGGTTGACGCAGTGCTGCGCGCAGCCCGAGATCGAGGTCTTGAACTTGCGGGGCAGGTTGGAGAAGGCCGGGTCACCCAGGTAGCGGTCGATGGTCTCGGCCAGTGCGTCGGAGCCGTCGGCGAGGGCGTCGGCGGCCACGCCTTCCAGGGGGCAGCTGAGCATCACCCGCGGGGTGTCGCCACAGGCCTCGGTGGTGCTGAGCCCGACCGCTTCCAGCCGCTCCCAGATGGTGGGCACGTCCTCGACCCGGATCCAGTGCAGCTGGATGTTCTGCCGGTCGGTGATGTCGGCGAGGTCGCGGCCGTACTCGGTGGCGATCTCGCCGATCACCCGCAGCTGCTCCGAGGTCAGCCGGCCGCCGTCGATCCGGACCCGGAGCATGAAGTACTTGTCTTCGAGCTCCTCCGGCTCCAGGATCGCGGTCCGGCCGCCCGGGATGCCCTGGGCACGCTGGGTGTAGAGGCCGTACCAGCGGAACCGGCCACGCAGGTCACCGGGGTCGATGCCGTCGAACCCGGTGTGCTGGTAGATGTCGATGATCCGCTGCTTGACCAGCAGACCGTCGTTGTCGCGCTTGCTGCGCTCGTTCGGGTTCAGCGGTTCGCGGTAGCCCAGCGCCCACTGCCCTTGTCCCTTGCCCGCTGCCATTACAGCGTGTCCCTTCAAGATTGCCCCGTAGGGCTAGAAATCTGGAGAAGGGAGCATCAACAGGTGGCGCCCGCCACCCGGAGAAGGTCGATGTGGCGGCGCGAGGTCAGCAGCGGCAGTCCCGGGCGCATGTCTACATGGTTCCACATCTCAGCGCTGAGGACCAACGCTGCCCTGCTCACTGTCGGGCCGGCTAGCGGCTACCGCTGCCCGACCACCTCCTCATCGGTGCGCTCGCGCTCCAGGGTGAGCGTCACGTCGATGTCACCGACGAACGACAGGCCTCGGGCTCGATGACGGTCATGGCTTCACAACCCTCACGAACTGCACCACCTGACTCATGTGCCGCTGTCTTAGATCGACCATTCCGCCGTCGCTCTGGCTGCCATGCTTAGCACCCTCGGCTGACGTGTTGCCCTCGATAGCGTAGAAATACCCTGGCTTGCTGCTCCAGCGCACGAACATCCCGGTGTGCTGAGCAGCGTGATGTGGCTTCCAGTGGTAGGTGACGATGTCTCCGGCCATGACCTCGTTCTCGTCCACGGCCCGGAGATTATTGGTGCCCGCTCGGGCGTCGGTGACGAGGTCCCTCGAAGCGCCATAGAGGCCGCGCCCCTCGTGCACATGCCCGTTGTGCACTCGGGAGAAGGTTTGCGTGGTCACGCCCAGTTGAGCCGCCGCGGTGGTATAGGCCCAGGTCGCGAACATGGCGCACCAGGCCTGGTACTCCTTCTGCTTCGGGTTCCACACGCTGTACCACCACTTGCTGAACGAGGTGACGTTGGAGCCCGCCGGCGATTCCTTGACGTTCCGCTGGGCCAGGGCGAGCTGTAGGGCCCTGATCCGTATCGCGTCCATGGTGGACTGATTGGTACTCACGGTGGCGCTCACCGCGTGCCTGCCGCCGGAATCCGTGTACGTCAGCACGTTCGGAGGGTTGACGGTGGAGGACGCCAACCTGGGCGTGCGACCGTCTGGGTCGACCTTGGTGAGTGGATTGGCGTCGGCGTAGTTGTACAGGTTGAGGAAGCTCGGAGCGGCGACATTCGACAGGCTAGCCAGGTTGTCGTCTAGGGCTGGGTCTGGGCTTTGCCAGACGGCCGTGCGGGGGTCGTAATAGCGGGCGCCGAAGTAGTAGAGCTGGGTCTCTTCGTCTAGTTCTTTGCCGCTGAACTGGTATGCGGTGTTGAAGCCGGGGTTCTGCTGGCTGTTGCTCTTCTCCTCGACCCAGCTCTCGCCCGAGGGGAAGTACTCCAGGTGCTCGTAGAGCTTGCCGCCGGAGTCGGTGACGTAGTTGGTGCTCGATAGCTGATCGGTGTGGAAGTAGAAGCTGTCCTTCTCGTAGGCCTTGTCCTTCACCAGCTTGGAGGCGACCCGGGTGGTGCCGATGAAGACGTGCTTGGTGCCGATCGAGCCGTTGCTGCGGACGGTGAAGAACTGGTTGACGTAGTCGGTCTCTTCCTTCGGGCTGCGCTTGATCACCCGCTGGCCGGTGTCGTCGTACTTGTACTGCTGCTGGTTGCCGTTGTCGGAGATGGACTGGATGCGATTCTCCTCGTCCCAGACGATGGAGCGCCGCTGCCCGTTGCTGTCGTCGGTCCAGCCGTTCTGGTTGCCGTCGAGGTCGTAGCTGTAGGTCTTATTGCCGATATGGGACGGGGCGTGCGGCTGGGATCCGGCGTAGGCGTAGGCCAGCGAGTAGGTGGTCTTGCCTTGGCTGACCGGGATTCCGGAGCCCTGAACGATGGTGTTGGTCTGGTTCTTGGTGGTGATGTTGTGCAGGTTGTCGTAGGCGAGGTTGTAGCTGTAGTTGTTGGTCTTGTCCGGGGCGAACTGGTAGGAGCCGGAGGCGTCGGTGAGCCGGTCCAGGTCGTCGTAGTTGAACGTCTGCGATGTCGGGCCGCCCTTGCTCGACGCTGACGGCACCGCGACATTGTTGGCGGTCGAGGTGACGTTGCCGACCTTGTCGTAGCCGTAGGAGACGTTCTGGAAGTTGCCCAGGTTCGTTCCGTTGGGCGACAGCAGCGGCCCGGCCTGCTGGTTGCTGAGCCGGCGCATGACCGGGTCGAAGGCATACGTGGTCTTGACGCCGTTGCCGTCCTCAACGA
>NZ_DASVQG010000355.1:0-6823 GCF_036389215.1 Jatrophihabitans sp. | reverse complement strand
GCGGTGTCGGAGCCCGATGCCACCGATCAGCGGGTAGATGCTGGTCAGCCGATCACCCGCGGCAGGCTCATCCTGCGCCGGTTCCTGCGCCAGAAGTCCGGGCTCGCCGCGCTGGTGGTGCTCGTGCTGATCTTCCTGCTGGCCTATCTCGGGCCGTACCTGACGCACTGGAAGTTCGACGACTTCGACCAGAGCACCATCCTCACCGGGCCTGACAGCAATCACTTCCTGGGAGTGGACGAGGTCGGCCGCGACGTCTACGCCCGCACCCTGAAGGGGCTGCAGAAGTCCCTGGTGATCGGCCTGGTGGCAGCCGTGGTCACCACCAGCATCGCGGCCATCGCCGGCTCGCTGGCCGGGTACTTCGGCAAGTACATCGACGTCGCGGTGGTGTGGGTCATCGATCTGCTGCTGGTGCTGCCCGGGTTCCTGATCCTGGCCATCCTCAGCCCCGCGCTGTCGGGCAAGACCTGGCTGTGGCTGGTGGTGCTGCTGTCGTTGTTCGGGTGGATGGTCACCGGCCGGGTGGTCCGGGGAATGGCGATGAGCCTGCGCGAACGTGACTACGTGCACGCCGCCAAGTTCATGGGCGTGCCATCGCTCACGATCATCCGCCGCCACCTGCTGCCCAACATGGCCTCGCTGCTGATCGTCGACGTCACCATCAACGTCGGCGGCACCATCCTGGCCGAGACCGGCCTGAGCTTCTTCGGCTTCGGGGTCCAGCCGCCGGACGTCTCGTTGGGCACCGTGCTCAGCGACGCCCAGCCGCTGGCGACCACCTATCCGCACGTGTTCATGTTCGGCGCCGGACTGCTGGTGCTCACCGTGCTCTGCGTGAGTGTCATCGGTGACGCGCTGCGGGACGCGATCGACCCGTCCTCAGGATCGAGCAGACTGTGACGCTCAGCAAAACGTCTCTCAGCACGAACCCTCCCAGCACCGCCCCGCTCCTCGAGGTGAGCGACCTCACCGTCGCCTTCGGCAGCGAGGCGGGTGCGGTGCGGGCCGTCCGCGGCGTCTCCTACTCGGTCCAGCCGGGTGAGACGCTGGCCATCGTCGGCGAGTCCGGATCCGGCAAGTCGGTCAGCTCGCTGGCCGTGATGGGGCTGCTGCCCTCCAACGCGGCCATCACCGGCTCCATCAAGTTCAAGGGCACCGAGCTGCTGGGCCTCAACGACAAGAAGCTCTCCCAGCTTCGCGGGTCGGGCATCTCGATGGTGTTCCAGGACCCGCTGTCGGCCCTGACGCCGGTGTACACGATCGGTGACCAGATCGCCGAGGCGGTGCGG
The DNA here is from genome assembly GCF_036389215.1 of Jatrophihabitans sp. GTDB lineage: Bacteria > Actinomycetota > Actinomycetes > Mycobacteriales > Jatrophihabitantaceae > Jatrophihabitans_A. The sequence goes on along the minus strand of NZ_DASVQG010000355.1, from coordinate 5,531 downwards.
ATCCACCAGGACGTCTCCGCTGCCCAGGCGCACGAGCGCGCGGTGGAGCTGCTGGACCTGGTCGGGATACCGAACGCCCGGTTGCGGTCCAGCTCCTTCCCGCACGAGTTCTCCGGCGGCATGCGCCAGCGCGCGATGATCGCGATGGCGATCGCCAACGACCCGGACCTGATCATCGCCGACGAACCCACCACCGCCCTGGACGTCACGATCCAGGCGCAGGTGCTCGACGTGCTGCAGAAGGCCAAGGAGGTCACCAACGCAGCCACCGTGCTGATCACCCACGACCTCGGGGTGGTGGCCGGCTTCGCCGACCGGGTGATGGTCATGTACGCCGGCAAGGCAGTGGAACTCGCCAGCGTGGACGACATCTTCTACCACCCGCGGATGCCGTACACGATGGGGCTGCTGGGCTCCATACCGCGGATGGACGTGGAGGAGAAGGAGCCCCTGATCCCGATCGAGGGCACCCCGCCGTCGCTGGTGAACCTGCCCTCGGGCTGCCCGTTCCGGCCGCGCTGCCCGCTCGCGGTCGAGGTCTGCCGGACCACCGAGCCCCCGCTGGCACTGACCGACCGCCCGGAGCACCAGGCCGCCTGCCACCGCAGCATGGAGATCGCGCAGCGCCAGTGGAGCGCCGCCGACGTCTTCGTGCGGCCGGAACTCCCGCCCCTGGAGGGTGTCCTGGCCACGCCCCGGGAGGACCGGCCGGTGGTGCTGACCCTCGATGACCTGCACCGGGCCTTCCCCATCCGCAAGGGCGCGGTGATCCGGCGGACGATCGGCAGCGTGCGAGCGGTGGACGGGGTGTCCTTGGACATCAGGCAGGGCGAGACGCTGGGCCTGGTCGGGGAGTCCGGATGTGGCAAGACCACCACGATCATGGAGATCATGAACCTGCTCAAGCCGCAGCGGGGCAAGATCGTGGTGCTCGGCAAGGAGACCGACAACCTCAAGGGCGCCGACCGCCGCAAGATGCGGGCGGACCTGTCCATCGTCTTCCAGGACCCGATGGCATCGCTGGACCCCCGGATGCCGATCGGTGACATCCTGGCCGAGCCGATGTGGGTGCAGAAGATCTCGGAGGACCGGATCAAGGCCCGGACGGCCGAGCTGCTCAAGATGGTGGGGCTGGCTCCCGAACACGCCAGCCGGTACCCGGCCGAGTTCTCCGGCGGCCAGCGGCAGCGGATCGGGATCGCCCGGGCGCTGGCCCTGGACCCCAAGGTGATCGTGCTGGACGAGCCGGTCTCGGCGCTGGACGTCTCGATCCAGGCCGGCGTGATCAACCTGCTGGACGAGCTCAAGATCAAGATGGGGCTGAGCTACCTGTTCGTGGCCCACGACCTGTCGGTGGTGCGGCACATCGCCGACCGGGTGGCGGTGATGTACCTGGGCCGGATCGTCGAGATCGGCACCACGAAGCAGATCTTCGCCGCACCCTCGCATCCCTATACCCAGGCACTGCTGTCGGCGATCCCGCTGCCGGACCCGGTCAAGGAGCGCGGCCGCAAGCGGATCCTGCTCTCCGGTGACCTGCCGAGCCCCGCCGACGTGCCGAGCGGGTGCCGGTTCTCCACCCGTTGCTTCGTCTTCGCCGAGCAGCTCAACGCCGAGGAGCGGGCCACCTGCAAGGGTGTGGACCCGGAACTCTACGAGCTCGGCGGCGATCATCGGGCGGCCTGCCATTTCGCCAAGGTCCGCGAGGTCGTCTGACACCACTCACTGGTGTCAGCAGCAATTGCGAGGGTTCGGTTTCCTATCCGATCGGTACCGATTCGGCAACGACTCTAGCCGTGAGCGCTCAGAGTGCGTAGCAAGTAGCTGTCAACGCGACGGTTTTCGCTGCTCTGCAGTCCCCGTGCAGCAAGATTTCTGATACTCCTGAGGAGGAACGTGTGAGGGTGTTCGGCAAGGTAGGGCTCGCGACGGTAGTCGCGGCGTCCCTCGCCCTAACGGCCTGCGGCGGTTCGAACGACAACAAGTCGACCGGCGGCAACAAGCAATCGGACAAGAAGGCCCAAGCGGCTTCGAACCTGAACGACACCAACCCGATGGACTACGACAAGGTGCCTGCAGGCGGCACCCTGCGCTGGCCCATCGACAGCTACCCGGCGAACTTCAACCTCAACCACATCGATGGCAACGAGTTGCACACCACGCAGCTGATCACCGCGACGCTGCCGATCGTCTGGCATTTCGACGCCGGCAGCAACCCGACGCTCAACACCGACGTGGTGGACAAGGCCGAGCAGACCTCGACCAGCCCGCAGACGCTGGAGTACCACATCAACCCCAAGGCGATCTGGAGTGATGGCACGCCCATCACCTACAAGGACTTCGCGGGGCTGTGGGCGGCGCAGAACGGCACGAACAAGGCCTACAAGATCGCCTCCAGCAACGGCTACGAGCAGATCCAGAGCGTGGAGAAGGGCGCCAGCGACCAGGATGTCAAGGTGGTCTTCAAGACCCCGTACCCGGACTGGAAGGCGCTGTTCAGCCCGCTGACCCCGGCCAGCCTGAACGCCAGCCCGGCCGCGTACAACACCTCCTGGGTCAACGGCCCGAACCTCGCCGGCGGCCCGTTCAAGATCAGCACCCTGGACAAGACCGCCAAGACGATCACCGTCGTCCACAACGACAAGTGGTGGGGTAAGGCTCCTAAACTGGACAAGATCCAGTTCATCGTGCTGGACCAGGCCGCGCAGGCCAAGGCGCTGCAGTCCGACCAGGTCGACTTCGTCGACATCGGATCCAGCGTGGCGAGCTACGCCACGGTCAAGGCGTCCCCCGGCGTGTCCATCCACAAGGCCGGTGGCCCCAACTGGCGCCACATCGACATCGGCAGCAGCGGCCCGCTCTCGGATGTGAAGGTCCGTCAGGCGGTGTCGCTGGCGATCGACCGCACGGCGGACGCCAAGACCATGCTGACCCCGCTCGACTGGCCCGCCACCGTGCTCGACAGCCACATCTGGATGAACAACCAGAGCCAGTACAAGTCCACTTGCGGTGACTTCTGCAAGCGGGACGTGGCCAAGGCCGGCAGCCTGCTGGAGTCGGCCGGCTTCAAGAAGGGCAGCGACGGCATCTACGCCAAGGCCGGCAAGCCGCTGAACCTGAACTTCGTCATCCCGGCCGGCGTCAAGACCTCCGCCGACGAGTCGGCCCTGCAGCAGAAGGCGCTGCAGGAGGCCGGCATCAAGGTCACCATCAAGACGGTGCCTTCGGACCCGTTCTTCTCCGACTACGTGCTCGTCGGCAAGTTCGACCTGACGATCTTCAGCTGGATCGGCACCCCGTTCCCGATCTCATCGGCCCAGTCGATCTACACCACCACCGGCGGCCAGAACTACGCCAAGATCGGCACGCCGGAGATCGACGCGCTGTACAAGCAGGCCGTCTCCGAGCTCGACCCGAAGAAGGCCACCGAGCTGACCTACCAGATCGACCAGAAGATCTGGGAAGCCGGCCACTCGGTGGCGCTCTACCAGCGTCCGGACCTGGTTGCCTCGAAGACCAGCCTGGTGAACTTCGGTTCCTTCGGCTTCGCCGACATCGTCTACGAGAGCATCGGTTTCAAGAAGTAAGCAGTGCCCGTAGTAAGCATTGCGTGAAGTAAAGGTCGAAAAGGTAGTCAGTTCGCACCGGCAGTCCTTGCCTCGTGCGAGACACCCTGATGGCGGGGGTCTGCAATAACGATTCGTGCAGATCCCCGCCGTTGGGCCGCGGAGGTGGGCTAAGGTCCCGAACCGCTGGTCACCCTTCGGTCACGATCTGTCCGATGGGTTGCACTTGTTGCCCCCGCGTTATCCAAAACGCCTAACGTTCCCCGCTGGCGAGATCTGCGACCGCAGGTCCCGCGGAATCGAAGGAGGCAGACCGCCCGATGTCGATGCCCCAGCCAGGTGAGCTCGAAGTCGCTACTGCTCACCTCGACACCCCGACCGAAGAGCACGGTGAGAAGGCGATCCAGGGGCGCTCCCTGCGTCAGATCGCCTGGCGGCGGCTCAAGCACGACAAGGTCGCGATGGCCGGCGGACTGGGCATCATCATCATGACGCTGGTGGCGATCTTCGCCACGCCACTCAACAAGCTGCTGGGCAACCCGCCGAACGAGTTCAACTCGGGCCTCACCGACATCGACACGACGATGCCCTACGGCCGGCTCAGTGGCGCCTCCGCCCAGCACTGGCTGGGTGTCCAGCCGGTGGACGGGCAGGACATCCTGGCCCGGTTGATCGCCGGTTCGCGCACGTCGCTGATGATCTCGGTGGCGGCCATGGTGCTGTCGCTGACCCTGGGCCTGACCATCGGCATCGTCTCCGGCTACTACCGCGGCGCCGTCGACGCCGTGGTGGCCCGGATCCTCGACGTGCTGCTGGCCTTCCCCGTCCTGCTGTTCGCCATCGCCCTGCTGGCGATCTTCAACCAGTCGCCGTCGTTCCTCGGGATGAAGGGCCAGACGCTGAACTTCGCGGTGGTCATCTTCGTGCTGGGCTTCTTCGGCTTCGCCTACCTGGCCCGGATCGTTCGTGGCCAGACGCTCTCGCTGCGCGAGAAGGAGTTCGTCGATGCTGCCCGCAGCCTCGGCGCCAGCGACTGGCGGATCATCACCCGCGAGATCCTGCCGAACCTGATCGGCCCGGTCCTGGTGTGGGTGACCATCACCATTCCCACCTACATCCTCGGCGAGTCCGGCCTGTCCTACCTCGGCGTCGGTGTGCAGCCGCCGACCTCGTCGTGGGGGCAGATGCTGAGCAACGCCGGCCGGTTCTTCCAGAACGATCCGATGTTCCTGATGTGGCCCGGATTGATCCTGTTCCTCACCGTGCTTTCCTTCAATCTGTTCGGTGACGGCCTGCGCGACGCGCTGGACCCGAGGTCCACCCGTTGACGCCTACCCGCGTCAACCCTGAGTGCCCTCGCATGCGAGGGGTTTCAAGACCGGCATCAGCCGGGGCCGGCCGATCCTGGCCGGCAGGTAGTTCCGATCGCCTAGGAGGGTGAAGAAACCAATGCAACGAAACAGAAAGGTCGCGATGGCGGTCGGGTTGACCGCCGCCGCGACCATGGTGATGACCGCATGTGGAAGTGGCGGTGACAACGGGGGCGGAAGCAACAAGACCAGTGGACCACGGTCCAGCGCCAGCAACGCCAACGGAAGCGACCAGTCGCTGGCGGCGGCGTTCAACGCGGCGACCATCGGCTTCGTCAACAAGTCCGACAAGACCGGCGGCAGCCTGAACCTGCTCGCCACCGGTGACTGTGACTCGTGGGACCCCGCGAACACCTACTACGGCTGGTGCTGGAACATGCAGCGGCTGTTCACCCGCACCCTGGTGGGCTACTCCTCCAAGCCGGGTGCCAACAACGTCGCGATCGAGCCCGACCTGGCGACCGGCCTGGGTGAGCACAACGCCGACTTCACCGAGTGGACCTACAAGCTCAAGCCCAACATCAAGTGGGAGGACGGCTCGACCGTCACCAGCAAGCAGGTCAAGTACGGCGTCGAGCGGGTGTTCGCGACCGAC
>NZ_DASVQG010000354.1:0-23783 GCF_036389215.1 Jatrophihabitans sp. | reverse complement strand
CTGCAGGGGAGGCCCGGAGCGGCGTAGCTGGTGGGTGGCCAGCATGGTCTCGTCGTGCTGCTGCTCGTGCTGCACCACCATGCCGAACACGAACCCCGACTGGGTGAGCCGGCTGGCGTTCAACGGCGCCCGGTCGAGAACGTCGAGCACCTTCTCCCTGACCTGGCCGACGTAGCCGCGGGTCTCACTCGGCGACAGCAACGGCAGCGACGGCCGCTCGGACCGCGGGTTCTGAAAGGCGTCATACATCTGGTCGATGTCCGAGCGCACCGCCTCGCGCCCGCCGACATCACGCACCAACCAGATCTCCTCCTGGTTTGCGATGTGGGCGTAGTCCCACACCAGCGGCGACATCAGCGGCGAATGCTGGCTGGTCAGGTCCGGCTCGTCCACCGCGTCGGTGAGTGCCGTGCTGCGCGCCCTGGCCCGGGCCAGCTCGGCGGCGATGTGCTCACGCAGCTCGGCGTCACCGAGCCGGTGCAGGTCAGCGGCATGGCTCGTTCCAGTCATAGCCGTCCCTCCACGAGTGGTATCTCCGAGCCCGGGTTGACGCCTTCGCAGAGCCGCCGGCGCAGCACCCGATCGACCTGCTCGCGCATCGCCGGCGGCAGGCCGAGGCCGTCCAGGCCTGGGATGGCGATGTCGAGCAGGCGCGCCGCGATGCTGCGCAGCACCGGATCGGCAAGTCCCTGCTCGGTGGCCTGCTGCCAGCGGTCAGCACCCTCCGCGCAGCCGCGCAGCACCTCCCCGACCGGGTGCGGACCGGCGAACAACGCGGCGAGCAACGCCAGCGGCACGATCCACTCGTCGCCGGGCTGGGCATCGAGATAGCGGATTTCCAGGTAGCCCTGTGGCCGCACCGGTGGGAACAGCATGGAAAGGTGCAGATCGATGTCGGCCGTCGTCACCTGCTCTCCGGAATCGATCCACTCGCGCAACGTCAGAGACTGCGCCACTCGCCAGTCGCCGGTAGCGCGCCGACGTGCCAGCACCTGGGTGTCCACAACCCGCTCGGCGTAGTCCTCCAGCACCGTCGATGCCGGTGGCCGGGTGCGTTCGGGATCCAACTGCCACCACGACGACATGCGCGTCGAGGCCGCTGCCGGGACCAGCTCGCCCGCCGTGCGCGGGGAGTTGGCGAAGGCGGCCAGCAGAACCGGGCCCAGGTAGTGGGCAGCCCGCCACCGGTCGGCGGCCTCGGCACCGCTTCCGAGGTCCAGGCAGATCTGGGTGGAAGCTGTGGAACACATCATCACCCGGCCGGCCGGGCCGAACTGATCGAAGCGGTCAGCCATCGCGTCATAGCGGGGGGTCCGGAGAATCCGGTGCGGCAGCCGGTGCGGATCTGCCGCGACACCGCTGAGTTCGAAGCCGGCCGGAGCCAGCAACCCGCGTAGCGCCTGGATATCGGCGGTCATGGCGGTGATCAGGTCGGTGACCGAGTGGTAGGGCAGGGAGGAGATCTCGAGCTGACCGCCTGGTTCGACGGTGACCAGGCCACCGCGCGGCAGCGGCACGCCGGGGCTGCCGGCCGCCAGGGTGGCTGGAGCGTGCGGCCCGAGCAGCGTCACGAGCGTCTGGACGTCCGGCCGCCGGTCGGGGTCGTGCGGGTCGATCACTAGCCATTCGAGTTCGATGCCGGTCTTCACCGGTGGACCGTGCTTGAAGCAGACCCGGGTCACGTAGGTGCCTGCTTCGGCGATGGTCCGGATCGGCTGAGGACGCGTGGTGGTGCTCATGGCCGTCTCCGCTCGCTGGTCGGGATAAGTGGGCCCAAATCTATCCTGCGATCCTGACAACGGGTCACCGGGTGCATGCCGAGCCATCGGCTCCTGCCCGATACCGGCTCAGTCGGCAAGTGCGCTGATCGGCACCCCGCGGGCGGCCAGCTCAGCCCGTCCACCGTCCTCGGCAGTCAGCACCCACAGCCCGTCGGACAGGACCGCCACCGTGTGCTCCCAATGCGCGGCCAGCGAGCCGTCGACGGTCTCCACCGTCCAGTTGTCGGGAAGCTGGTGGGTGTGGGCGGAGCCGAGGGTGATCATCGGCTCGATGGCGAGTGCCATGCCGGCAACCAGCTGGGGCCCCCTGCCAGGCTTGCCATGGTTGAGGATGTGCGGGTCCATGTGCATCGCGGTGCCGATGCCGTGGCCGCCATATCCGGTAACGATGCCGAACGGGCCTGAACTCTGTACCGAGGTCTGCACGGCGTGGGAGATGTCGGTGAGCCGGCCACCAGCCTGCGCGGCGGCGATCCCGTCCCACAGCGCGGTCCGGCAGGCATCTGACAGCGCCAGGGCGTCGGTGGAGACCGCACCGACTGCGACAGTGACAGCCGCGTCGCCGTGCCACCCATCGACGATGGCGCCGAAGTCCAGCGAGATCAGGTCCCCGTCGGCCAGCACGTCATCCCTGCTCGGGATGCCGTGCACGACGTTGGCGTTGCGGGAGGAGCAGATGACGCCGGGAAAGGGCGGCGGGCCGGAGTAGCCCAGGAAGGAGGACGCCGCGCCTGCCTCGGCCAGCACCCGCCGGGCTACCTGATCGAGCTCGTAGGTCGAGACTCCGGGCTTGGCCGCGTCGGTCATCGCCGCGAGCCCCGCGGCAACCACCAGGCCGGCCCGGCGCATCGACCGGATCTGATCAGGCGTCTTGAGTTGGATATCGTCCCGACGGCGTCGCACGATCGCTCAAGATGTCGCTTTGGTCAGGGCTGCTATCGCTCGCTCGGTGACATCCTCGACCGGCCCGAGGGCGTCCACCACCACCAGTTGGCCCCGACCGTCGTAGAACTGGATCAGCGGCGCGGTCTGCTCGGCGTAGACGTCAAGGCGGTGCCGGACGGTCTCGGCCAGGTCGTCGTCGCGTTGGAACAGCTCGCCACCGCACCGGTCGCAGCGCTCCTGGTCCTTGGTGGGGTCGTATTCGATATGCCAGATGTGACCGCACTTGCGGCACATCCGGCGCCCGGACAGCCGGCGCACCACCTCGTCGTTGTCGACTTCGAGTTCCAGGACGACGTTGAGCGAGGCACCCAGGTCACCGAGCACCGAATCCAGCTCGTAGGCCTGGGCGACGTTGCGCGGGAAGCCGTCCAGCAGGAAACCCGCGGCGGTGTCCGGCTCACCCAGCCGATCGCGGACCATCGCGATGGTCACCTCGTCAGGCACCAGGTCGCCGGCGTCCATGAAGGACTTGGCGAGCTTGCCCAACTCGGTGCCGCCCGACACGTTGGCCCGGAAGATGTCGCCGGTCGAGATCTGCGGGATGGAGAAGCGCTCGGCGATGAAACCGGCCTGGGTGCCCTTGCCCGCGCCCGGCGGGCCTACCAGAACGAGTCGCACTAGGTTCTCACCGGACCGTTCCGTCTCACCAGCGCCCGGGCAGTCCGGCGGTATTGCCGGCAGGGACGAGGCCCTGCCATTAACGCAGGAACCCTTCGTAGTTTCGCTGCATGAGCTGGCTTTCGATCTGCTTGACCGTGTCCAGGGCCACGCCGACCATGATCAGCACCGCGGTGCCGCCGAACGGGAAGTTCTGGTTGTTGCCACCGGTCATGGAGAAGAAGAAGTTCGGGATCACGGCGATGATGCCCAGGTAGAGGGCACCCGGCAGCGTGATCCGGGACAGCACGTACTGCAGGTACTCCGCCGTGGGCCGGCCCGGGCGGATGCCGGGAATGAAGCCGCCGTACTTCTTCATGTCGTCGGCCCGCTCCTCCGGGTTGAAGGTGATGCCGACGTAGAAGTAGGTGAAGAAGATGATCAGCAGGAAGTAGGTCGTGATGTGGATCCAGTCCTGCTGATCGAGCAGGTGGTTGTTGATCCACAACTGCAGGCCCGAGGTGCTGTTGCCGTTGAGCTGGGACAGCAACTGCGGGATGTAGAGCAGCGACGAGGCGAAGATGACCGGAATGACACCGGCCATGTTGACCTTCATCGGCAGGTAGGTCGAGGTGCCGCCGTACATCCGGCGCCCGATCATCCGCTTGGCGTACTGCACCGGAATCCGGCGCTGTGCCTGCTCGACGAACACCACCGCCGCGATGATCGAGAATCCCAGCAGCAGGATCAGGATGAAGGCGAAGCCACCGGAGTTCTTCAGGATCGCCTGGCCCTCGTTCGGGATCCGAGCGGCGATCGAGGTGAACATCAGGATCGACATGCCGTTGCCGACGCCACGGTCGGTGATCAGCTCGCCGAGCCACATGACCACCGCGGTGCCGGCCGTCATGATGACGACCATGGTGCCCAGGGCGAAGACCGACTGGCGGTACAGCGGGTGGCAGTCGACGGAGCCCGAGAACAGCTGACCCGAGCGTGCCAGGGCGATGAAGCCGGAGGACTGCAGGATCGCCAGGCCGATGGTGAGGTACCTGCTGTACTGGGTCAGCTTCTGCTGGCCGGACTGGCCCTCCTTCTTCAAGGCCTCGAACCGCGGGATCACCACGACCAGCAGCTGGATGATGATGCTGGCGGTGATGTAGGGCATGATGCCCAGCGCGAATACCGACAGCTTGAGCAGCGCGCCACCGGAGAACAGGTTGATCAGCGCATAAGCGGTCTGGCTGGCGCCACTGGCCGACTTGATACAGGCATTGATCGCGGCCGTGTTGGTATTGGGTGTCGGGATCGACGCGCCCAGCCGGTACAGCCCGATCATGGCAAGGGTGAAGAGCAGCTTCTTACGCAGGTCTGGCGTCCTGAAAGCAGACGCGAAAGCGCTGAGCACACATCCTCCTGCGCGGGTTCGAGGTCAATCCGTCTTTTGTGAGGTTCGAGCTGGCCGCCGAGTCCGGGCCGTCCGCGGTGCCGGGTCGGTGTCCTCGGGTGCGAGCCTAACAGTCGAGCACTTCCTACCGCCGGTTCGCAGACAGCCACTAACGATACGCAGGGGGCCGGACAGTCACCTGTCCGGCCCTACTACGCGTGCCGCATCGATTACTCGACGCAGTCGGCCGACGTACTACAGCGTAGTCACGCTTCCGCCGGCCGCGGCAATCTTCTCCGCGGCGCTGGCCGAGAACGCGTGGGCCGTCACGTCGAGCTTGACGCCACCGAGGTCACCGGTTCCCAGAACCTTGACCGGGGCGCCCTTGCGGACGGCTCCGGCTTCGACCATCGCCTCGGGCGAGACCGTTCCACCGTTGGGGAACAGCTCGGCCAGCTTGGCGACGTTGACCACCTGGAACTCGACCCGGAAGGCGTTGCGGAAACCCTTGAGCTTGGGCAGCCGCATGTGGATCGGCATCTGACCGCCTTCGAAGCCGGCCGGAACCTGGTAGCGGGCCTGCGACCCCTTGGTACCGCGTCCGGCGGTCTTGCCCCGCCTGCCGCCCTCACCGCGACCGACCCGGATCTTGGCCGACTTCGATCCGGGCGCGGGGCGAAGGTGGTGGACCTTCAGCAAACCGTCACTCATTGTCAGACTCCGCTCTTCGCGCAGGCGCTCATCGCTGAGTTCGCTGCGCTCCTCGCTCGTGCCTCGCTGCGATGCTCGCTCACTCGGCTACTCAACCTCCTCGACCGTGACCAGATGGGTCACGGTCTGGACCATGCCGCGAATCTCGGGCCGGTCCTCCTTGACGACGACATCGCGCACCCGCTTCAGCCCCAGGGAACGCAGCGTCTGGCGCTGGTTGTCCTTGGAACCGATCTCGGAGCGGAGCTGGGTGATCTTCAGGCGGGCCATCAGCTTTCTCCGCTCTTCGCGCGAACTGCCATCTCGCTCCGCGCCTCGCTCGTGCCTCGCTCGATGCTCACTCGCCGACAGCTCATCGCTGTACTCGCTCCGGTCCTCGGGCCGCGGGCGGCCCTGCGATCCTCACTCATCGGGTCAGGCCCCCTGTCCGGCACGGGCACGCAGCAGGCCGGCCGGAGCGACGTCCTCCAGCGGCAGGCCGCGGCGGGCCGCCACCTCTTCGGGACGGACCAGTTGCTTCAGGGCCGCCTCGGTGGCATGCACGATGTTGATCGGGTTGTCCGAGCCGAGGGACTTGCTCAGGATGTCGTGGATCCCGGCACACTCCAGGACGGCTCGCACCGGGCCACCGGCGATGACGCCGGTACCGGGGCTGGCCGGCTTCAGCAGCACCACTCCGGCAGCCTTCTCACCCTGGACCGGGTGCGGGATGGTCTGGGCGATCCGGGGCACCTTGAAGAAGTTCTTCTTGGCCTCCTCGACGCCCTTGGCGATAGCCGCCGGGACCTCCTTGGCCTTGCCGTAGCCGACGCCGACCGTGCCGTCACCGTCGCCGACGACGACCAGAGCGGTGAAGCTGAACCGACGGCCACCCTTGACGACCTTGGCCACCCGGTTGATGGTGACGACTCGTTCGAGCAGCGTGCTCTTCTCCGGCGCCGAACGGCCGTCCCGCCGGTCGCGGCCACCCCGCTCGTTACCGCCGGCGCGCTCGTTGCCGCCGCCGGCGCGGGGGCCGCGCTGCGTTCCCTGGGTTGCGGAGGCCATCAGGCTGTTTCCTCACTGTTGCTGAAAATGTGCTTGTGGTTGGTGATCGAGGCTGGGTCCATCCCGAGATCTGGGCTCATCAGAACTCCAGACCGGCTTCCCGGGCGGCGTCGGCGAACGCCGCGATCCGTCCGGTGTAGGTGTTGCCACCGCGGTCGAGCACCACCTTGGTGACGCCGGCGGCCCTGGCTGACTCCGCGACGGCCGTTCCGACCTGGCGAGCCTGGGCGGTCTTGTCGCCGTCGGTCAGCTTGAAGGTCGAGGCGGAAGCCAGGGTCACACCCCTGCTGTCGTCGACCACCTGCACGAACAGGTGCCGGGCCGAGCGGGTGACGACCAGCCGCGGCCGGCTCTCGGTACCGACTACCTTCTTGCGCAGCCGGAAGTGCCGGCGTGCCTTGCCGGTGCGGCGGCCGGCCGAAACTCCGGCCGAACGCCGTGCGCGCTTGACGATCCCTGAGGCAGCCATTACTTACCCGTCTTTCCGGCCTTGCGGCGAATGACCTCACCCTGGTAACGCACGCCCTTGCCCTTGTACGGGTCAGGCTTGCGCAACTTGCGGATGTTGGCGGCGACCTCGCCGACCTTCTGCTTGTCGATGCCTTCGACGGCGAACCGGGTCGGGGAGTCGACTCGGAACGAGATGCCCTCCGGCGCCGTGATCAGCACCGGGTGGCTGAAACCGAGAGCGAACTCCAGGTCACCGCCCCTGGCCGCGACCCGGTAACCGGTTCCGACGATCTCGAGATTCTTGGTGTAGCCGGCGGTGACTCCGACCACCATGTTGGCGATCAGCGTCCGGGACAGCCCATGCAGCGACTTGGACAGCCGCTCGTCGTCGGGACGGACCACGGTCAGCGTGCCGTCCTCCTGAGCGATCGTGATCGGCTCGGCGAGGACGTGCGACAGGCGGCCCTTGGGGCCGTTGACGGTGACGTTCTGGCCGTCGATCGCGACCTCGACGCCGCTGGGGACCGGGATCGGAAGCTTGCCGATGCGACTCATAGCTGCTCCTACCAGACGTAGGCGAGGACTTCCCCACCCACTCCACGCTTGGCGGCCTGCCGGTCGGTCAACAGACCGGACGAGGACGAGATGATGGCGATACCGAGCCCACCGAGCACCCGGGGCAGTCCGGTCGACTTGGCGTACACCCGCAGGCCGGGCTTGGACACCCGGCGCACACCGGCGATGCTGCGCTCGCGGTTGGGGCCGTACTTCAGGTTCAGGGTCAGCACCTTGCCGGGCAGATCGCCCTCGGTGTCGGTCACCTGGAAACCTGAGATGTAACCCTGCTGCTGCAGGATCTCGGCGATGTGCGCCTTGAGCTTGCTGTGCGGCATGGACACCGTGTCGTGGAACGCCGAGTTGGCGTTGCGCAGCCGGGTGAGCATGTCGGCAATGGGGTCCGTCATGGTCATGAGGCGGCCTCGCAGTTCGGGCCGGCGGAAAGCGTGTTCATCGGGTCTTACCTCTCTCGGAGCGGTTCCCAGCCGGCAACGCGGGACGGGCCTGCTTCGAAGCTATGGACAACCAGACAAGTTTGCCTGATCGCTTACTTCCAACCAAATTACTGAGCGTGCTGCGGAGCGATCGCGTCGATTCGGGAGCGTAAAGATGCGGTTCCAGCTCACGAGTCGACTCGCTCGCGAGCCTCGGGCTACCAGCTCGACTTGGTCATGCCGGGCAGCTCGCCGGCATGGGTCATCTCGCGCAGGCAGATCCGGCACAGCTTGAACTTCTTGTAGACAGCCTGGGACCGGCCGCAGCGCTGGCAGCGGGTGTACCCGCGCACCGCGAACTTCGGCTTTGCGGCCGCCTTGATCCGGAGCGATGTCTTGGCCATGGTCTAGTTCTCCTTGAACGGGAAGCCGAGCGCGCGAAGCAGCGCGCGACCCTCGTCGTCGTTGCTTGCCGTGGTCACGACGGTGATGTCCATGCCACGCGGGCGATCGATGGTGTCGGGATCGATCTCGTGGAACATCGACTGCTCGGTGAGACCGAAGGTGTAGTTGCCGTTGCCGTCGAACTGCTTGGGCGACAGGCCCCGGAAGTCACGGATCCGGGGCAGCGCCAGGCTGAGCAGCCGGTCCAGGAACTCCCACATCCGGTCTCCGCGCAGCGTCACCTTCGCGCCGATCGGCATGCCCTCGCGCAGCTTGAACTGCGCGATGGAGACCCGCGCCTTCTGCACGAGCGGCTTCTGGCCGGTGATCAGGGTCAGGTCGCGTACCGCGCCGTCCATCAGCTTGGCGTCCTTGGCCGCCTGGCCGACACCCATGTTGACGACGATCTTGACGACGCCTGGAACCTGCATGGGGTTGGAGTAGGAGAACTGCTTCTGCAGCGCGGGCATGATCTCCTGGCGGTAACGCAGCTTCAACCGCGGCGCCGGCACCACGCTGGTGCTTGCCTCGGTGGTCATCGCAGGTCCTTTCCGGTACGGCGGGCAACGCGCACGTTGCGGCCACTTTCTTCGTCGCGGCGGTACCCGACCCGAGTCGCCTGGCCGTCCACGACCACCATCACGTTGCTGGCGTCGAGCTTGGCTTCCTGGGTGGTGATTCCGCCGGTCTGTGCGCCGCGGGCGTTGGCACGGACCGGGGCGTGCTTGGTGACCCGGTTGACGCCCTCGACGATGATCTTGTTCTCAGCCGGGAAGGACGCCAGCACCTTGCCCGTCTTCCCACGGTCCTTGCCTGCGATGACGACGACCTCGTCGCCCTTCTTGACCTTCATCGTGCAACCTCGCTCTTCGCGCAAGCGCTCATCGCTGACTTCGCTCCGGTCCTCGCGCCGCAAGCGGCACTGCGATCCTCGCTCATCACAGCACCTCCGGGGCCAACGAGATGATCTTCATGAACTTCTTGTCACGCAGCTCGCGCCCGACCGGGCCGAAGATGCGGGTGCCGCGGGGCTCACCGTCGGCCTTGATCAGCACGGCCGCGTTCTCGTCGAACTTGATGTAGGAGCCATCGGCACGCCGTCGCTCCTTCACCGTCCGGACGATGACGGCCTTGACGACATCACCCTTCTTGACACCTGCGCCGGGCAACGCGTCCTTGACGGTTGCGACGATGATGTCGCCGATGCCCGCATAGCGACGACCCGAGCCGCCCAACACCCGGATGCACAAGATCTCCTTGGCGCCGGTGTTGTCGGCGACGCGCAGTCGCGACTCCTGCTGAATCACAGCCCTACTCCCAAATTCGTGGCTAACCGGGCCTCGTGGCGGGCCCTTACTATGCCGTCTTGCTTCCGTCCGGGTTGCCGGGCGGAACGTCTGAGCCTTACTTGGCGCGCTCGATGACCTCCACCACGCGCCAGCGCTTGGTGGCCGACAGCGGGCGGGTCTCCATCAGCAGCACCCGGTCGCCGACGCCGGCCGCGTTGGCCTCGTCGTGCGCCTTGAGCTTGCTGGTGCGCCGGATGACCTTGCCGTAGAGGGGGTGCTTGACCCGGTCCTCGACGGCGACCACCACGGTCTTGTCCATCTTGTCGCTGACCACCAGGCCCTCACGGACCTTGCGGTCGGCCTCACGCCCGGTTCCGGCCGTGGCCGGGGTTGCCTCGGTGCTCATGCCGCGCCTCCTTCAGGTGCTACCGACAGGCCCAGTTCGCGCTCGCGCAGGATCGTGTAGATCCGTGCGATGTCGTGGCGCACGACCCGCAGCCGCCGGTTGTTGTCCAGCTGGCCGGTCGCCATCTGGAAGCGCAGGTTGAACAGCTCTTCCTTGGACTCCCGCAGCCGGGTCTGCAATTCCTCGTCGTGCAGCTCGCGAAGCTCGCTGGTGTTGGACGTGCTGGCCATCAGAACTCCTCCCGCTTCACGATCCGGCACTTCATCGGCAGCTTGTGGATGGCCCTGGTCAGGGCCTCCCGCGCCGTCTTCTCGTCCGGGTAGGACAGCTCGAAGAGCACCCGCCCCGGCTTGATGTTGGCGATCCACCATTCCGGCGAACCCTTGCCCGAACCCATCCGGGTCTCGGCCGGCTTCTTGGTCAGCGGCCGGTCCGGGTAGATGTTGATCCAGACCTTGCCACCACGGCGGATGTGCCGGTTGATGGCAATACGCGCCGACTCGATCTGCCGGTTGGTGATGTAGGCCGGCTCGAGCGCCTGGACGCCGTACTCGCCGAAGGTGACACGGGTGCCACCCTTGGCAGGCCCGGTGCGATCCGGGTGATGCTGCTTGCGGTGCTTAACCCGCCGTGGGATCAACATGTCTCAGCCCTCAGTGATATCGGTGTTCTCGGCTGCCGGGTCGGAGCTGCCGGCCGCCGGGGTCTCAGCGGTGTCGGTCACCGGCGCCTCGTCGGCCCGGCCCTCGACGGCGAGCGCGTCGACCACGGGGGAGTCAACCGGCTCGGAGTCCAGCAGTGCGGTCGCCAGCGGCGCCTCGGCACCGCCGGCGTCGGCCGCGCGGCCCGCCTCGGTCGAGACGCCGGTGGTGCCCTGCGAACCGGAACGGCGCGGCCGGACCGGCCGGTCACGACGCTGGCGCAGTGCCTCGGCGGCGACCGCGGCCTCCCGCTCGGTGCGCGATCCGGTCGGAACCTCGCCCTTGTAGATCCAGACCTTCACACCGATCCGGCCGAAGGTGGTGCGGGCCTCGTAGAAGCCGAAGTCGATGTTGGCGCGCAGCGTGTGCAGCGGCACCCGGCCTTCGCGGTAGAACTCCGAGCGGCTCATCTCCGCACCGCCGAGCCGGCCCGAGCACTGCACCCGGATGCCCTTGACCCCGGGGCTCTTCAGCGTGGACTGCATGCTCTTGCGCATCGCGCGGCGGAAGCTGACCCGGTTCGACAGCTGCTCGGCCACACCCTGTGCGACCAGTTGGGCGTCGGCTTCGGGGTTCTTCACCTCGAGGATGTTGAGCTGAACCTGCTTGCCGGTGAGCTTCTCCAGCTCGCCGCGGATCCGGTCGGCCTCAGCACCGCGGCGACCGATCACGATGCCCGGCCGCGCCGTGTGGATGTCCACCCGGACCCGGTCGCGGGTGCGCTCGATCTCCACCTTGGCGATTCCGGCGCGTTCCATGCCCTTGGCCATCAAGCGACGGATGGCGACGTCTTCCTTGACATACTCGCCGTAGTTCTTGTCGGCGAACCAGCGACTCTTCCAATCGGTGGTGATGCCGAGGCGGAACCCGTTCGGGTTGACCTTCTGTCCCATTAGCGGGCACTCCTCTTCTTCGTGGCCGTGGACGGGCGCACGGCCCGCTCAACACTCTCGACCTCGATGGTGATGTGGCTGGTGCGCTTGCGGATCCGGAAGGCCCGCCCCTGTGCCCGCGGCTGGAACCGCTTGAGGGTCGGTCCCTCGTCGACGAAGGCGCGCGACACGATCAGCGTCTCGGGATCGAGGTTGAAGTTGTTCTCGGCGTTGGCGATCGCGGAGGCCAGCACCTTCGCCACCGGCTCCGACGCTGCCTGCGGTGCGAACTTGAGCACCGCGAGCGCATCCGATGCCGGCTTGTTGCGAATCAGGTCGATGACGCGACGCGCCTTCATGGGCGTCACGTTGACCTGCGACGCCCGCGCGAAGGCGGTCCGCACTGCTGCGTCGGGTTCGTTGGCTGCCATCTGCGATATCCCTTAAATCTGGCTGGTGTCGGTCGTGAACGTCGGATCTTCGAGCTGACTACCGGCGGGACCGGCGGTCGTCCTTGATGTGGCCACGGAAGGTGCGGGTCGGCGCGAACTCGCCGAGCTTGTGACCGACCATGCCCTCGGTGACGAACACCGGCACGTGCTTGCGGCCGTCGTGCACCGCGATGGTGTGACCGAGCATGTCCGGGATGATCGTCGAGCGGCGCGACCAGGTCTTGATCACGTTCTTGCTGCCCTTGTCGTTCTGCGCGTCCACCTTCTTGAGCAGGTGGTCGTCGACGAAGGGTCCCTTCTTCAGGCTGCGAGGCATAGTTACGCCGTCCCCTCTTCGCGCGAGCGCTCATCGGCTACTCGCTCCGCTCCTCGGCGCTGCGCGCCTGCGATGCTCACGTGCTGATCTCCTCTTCGCGCCGAGCGCTCATCGGCAACTCGCTCCGCTCCTCGGCGCTGCGCGCCTGCGATGCTCACTCGAGTACTCCTTAGCGCTTCTTGTTGGTCCGTCGGCGGCGGACGATCAAGGAGTCGCTCGCCTTGCGGGTACGGGTACGGCCTTCGGGCTTGCCCGCCGGGTTGACCGGGTGCCGGCCACCGGAGGTCTTGCCCTCACCACCACCGTGCGGGTGGTCGACCGGGTTCATTGCCACACCGCGGACGGTCGGGCGCTTGCCCTTCCACCGCATCCGGCCGGCCTTGCCCCAGTTGATGTTGCTCTGCTCGGCGTTGCCGACCTCACCGACGGTGGCGCGGCAGCGCACGTCGACGTTGCGGATCTCACCGGAGGGCATCCGCAACTGCGCGTACGGCCCGTCCTTGGCCACCAACTGGACGCTGGCACCGGCCGAGCGGGCGATCTTGGCACCGCCACCGGGACGCAACTCGATCGCGTGCACCGTGGTGCCGACCGGGATGTTGCGCAGCGGCAGCGCGTTGCCCGCCTTGATGTCGGCGCCCGGGCCGTTCTCGACCTCGTCGCCCTGCTTCAAGGTCCGGGGCGCGAGGATGTAGCGCTTCTCGCCGTCGGCGTAGTGCAGCAGCGCGATCCGTGCGGTCCGGTTCGGGTCGTACTCGATGTGCGCGACCTTGGCCGGCACCCCGTCCTTGTCGTTGCGGCGGAAGTCGATCAGCCGGTAGGCACGCTTGTGCCCGCCACCCTGGTGGCGGGTGGTGATGTGGCCGGTGTTGTTACGGCCACCCCGGTTGTGCAGCGGCCGTACCAGCGACTTCTCCGGCGTGGTGCGGGTGACCTCGACGAAGTCGGCGACACTCGAACCACGGCGACCGGGAGTGGTCGGCTTGTACTTGCGGATACCCATATCAGAAGTCCGTTCCTGTCCCGTGTCCCGCTAGGCCGCAGGTCCGCCGAAGACCTCGATGCGGTCACCCTCGCGAAGGGTGACGACAGCGCGCTTGATGCTCTTGCGCGTGCCGTATCCGAACCGGGTCCGTATGCGCTTTCCCTGACGATTGAGAGTGTTCACATCCGTCACCTTGACGTTGAAAACCTTCTCGACAGCGATCTTGATCTGCGTCTTGTTGGCGTCCGGGTGGACGTCGAAGGTGTACTTGTTCTGATCCAGCAGGCCGTAGCTCTTCTCAGAGATGACCGGGGCGAGCAGCACGTCGCGATGATCGTCGAACATCAGTCCTCATCCTCTCCGCCGGTGGCCGGGATCTCGCCCTCGGCAACGTCACCGTCGTCGGCCAGTTCGGCCGAACTCGCCGCACCCTTCGCCGACTTCCCGCTGGCCGGTCCGGCCAGGAAGGCCTCCAGCGCGTCCAGGGTGAAGATCACGTCGTCGGAGATCAGCACGTCGTAGGTGTTGAGCTGGCCCGGCTCCAGGATGTGGACCCCGGTCAGGTTGCGCAGGCTCTTCCAGCTGAGCTCGTCCGAACGCTGCGCCACGACCAGGATGTTCTTGGCCGTGCTGATCGAGGCGAGCGAGGCCGTGATCGCCTTGGTGGACGGGCTGTCGCCGGCGACCAGCGCCGAGGCGACGTGCACCCGGCCGTGCCTGGCACGGTCGGACAGCGCACCCCGCAGGGCGGCGGCCTTCATCTTCTTGGGGGTTCGCTGGTCATAGCTGCGCGGCTGCGGGCCGTGCACCACGCCACCACCGGCGAACTGCGGCGCGCGGGTCGAGCCCTGCCGGGCCCGGCCGGTGCCCTTCTGCCGGTACGGCTTCTTGCCACCGCCGCGCACCTCGCCACGGGTCTTGGTCGAGGCGGTGCCCTGCCGCGCGGCGGCGAGCTGCGCGACGACGACCTGGTGGATCAGGGCGATGTTGGTCGGCACGTCGAAGATCTCGGCGGGCAGCTCGACCGAACCGCGGTCGGACCCGGTGCCGGCCGGGCTGACGACGTCAACGGTGAGAGTCATGAACCTAGGCTCCCTTCACTGCGGTACGGACGAGCACCAGGCCACCCTTGGGGCCGGGCACCGCGCCTTCGATGAGCAGCAGCCCGCGCTCGGCATCGACCCGGACGACCCGCAGGCTCTGGGTGGTCTGCTTGTCGACACCCATCCGGCCGGACATCCGCATGCCCTTGAACACCCGGCCGGGCGTCGAGCAGCCGCCGATCGAACCGGGCTTGCGGTGGTTGCGGTGCGAACCGTGCGAGCTGGAGACACCGTGGAACCCGTGGCGCTTCATGACACCGGCGGTGCCCTTGCCCTTGGTCGTTCCGGTCACGTCCACCGACGCGCCGTCGACGAAGATGTCGGCGCCGAACTCCTGGCCGACCTCGTAGCCCTCGGTCGAGGAGGTGCGCAGCTCGATCACGTGGCGCCGTGGCGTTACGCCGGCTGCCTGGAAGTGACCCGACAGCGGCTTGGTCACCTTGCGGGGATCGATCTGGCCGTAGGCGAGCTGGACGGCGGTGTAGCCGTCCTTCTCCTGGGTGCGGATCTGGGTCACCACGCACGGCCCGGCCTTGACCACCGTCACCGGGACGATCCGGTTGTTGGCGTCGAAGATCTGGGTCATGCCGAGCTTCTCGCCCAGAATGCCGCGAACCACTCTGCTCTGACTAGTCATGATGAATACTCGCTAACCGCTGTAATGGATCGGCGCTGGTACGGCCAGTGCTCGCTCGCATTCGCGAACGCGCTAGCGCTCCCTGCGATGCTCACTCGCTGTCGCCTCACTACTGGATGTTGACGTCGACGCTGGCCGGCAGGTCGATACGCATCAGGGCGTCGACCGTCTTGGGCGTCGGGTCGAGAATGTCGATGAGACGCTTGTGGGTCCGCATCTCGAAGTGCTCGCGACTGTCCTTGTACTTGTGCGGCGAGCGGATGACGCAGTACACGTTCTTCTCGGTCGGCAGAGGCACCGGGCCGACGACGCGAGCGCCGGTACGCGTCACGGTTTCGACGATCTTTCGCGCGCTGGCGTCAATGGCCTCGTGGTCATAGGCCTTGAGCCGGATGCGGATCTTCTGTCCAGCCATGGTGGCTTTCCTCGTCCTCACTGTGGTGAATGGTGCTCAGCAGCCAGCGTTCGCACTGGTCTTGATCAGGTGCTCTCGATCTGGTGCTCAGGTTCGAGCTCGCGATCCGCGGGTACGGATCGAAGCGGTACAACGTTGTGCGGCGGCCGGGCCCCGTGCCGGCTGCCCGGCCGCCGTTCGAACTGGGTACTACTTGATGATCTTGGTGACCCGGCCGGCGCCGACGGTGCGGCCACCTTCACGGATCGCGAACCGCAGACCCTCTTCCATGGCGATCGGCTGGATCAGCGCGACCGTCATCTCGGTGGTGTCACCGGGCATGACCATCTCGGTGCCCTCGGGCAGGGTCACCACACCGGTCACGTCGGTGGTGCGGAAGTAGAACTGCGGCCGGTAGTTGTTGAAGAACGGCGTGTGCCGGCCACCCTCGTCCTTGGACAGGATGTAGACGTTGGCCTCGAAGTCGGTGTGCGGCGTCGTGGTGCCCGGCTTGATGATGACCTGGCCGCGCTCCACGTCCTCGCGCTTGATGCCGCGAAGCAGCAGACCGACGTTCTCACCGGCCTGACCCTCGTCCAGCAGCTTGCGGAACATCTCGATCCCGGTCACCGTGGTGGTGGTCTTGCCTTCCTTGATGCCGATGATGTCGACGGTCTCGTTGACCTTGAGGACACCGCGCTCGATCCGGCCGGTCACGACGGTGCCACGACCGGTGATCGTGAACACGTCCTCGACCGGCATCAGGAACGGCTTCTCGGTCTCGCGGACCGGCTGCGGAATGGCCTCGTCGACCGCGTCCATCAGGCCGAGCAGCTTCTGGCCCCACTCGGCGTCGCCCTCCAGAGCCTTCAGCGCCGAGACCCGGACGATCGGAGCATCGTCACCCGGGAACTCGTACTGGTTGAGCAGCTCGCGGACCTCGAGCTCGACGAGCTCCAGGATCTCCTCGTCGTCGACCATGTCGGCCTTGTTCAGCGCCACCACGATGTAGGGCACGCCGACCTGACGAGCGAGCAGCACGTGCTCCTTCGTCTGGGGCATCGGGCCGTCGGTCGCCGCGACCACCAGGATCGCGCCGTCCATCTGGGCCGCGCCGGTGATCATGTTCTTGATGTAGTCGGCGTGACCCGGGCAGTCGACGTGGGCGTAGTGCCGCGCCTCGGTCTGGTACTCGACGTGCGCGATCGAGATGGTGATACCGCGCTGGCGCTCTTCGGGCGCCTTGTCGATCTGGTCGAATGCCGACGCCTGGTTCAGGGTCGGGTACTTGTCGTGCAGCACCTTGGTGATGGCTGCGGTCAGCGTCGTCTTGCCATGGTCGATGTGACCGATGGTGCCGATGTTGACGTGCGGCTTCGTCCGCTCGAACTTCGCCTTCGCCACTGTGGATCCTCTCCCTTTGGTCGGGCTGTTGGCCGTCTAGTTGGTCTTCGTTGATATGGGGTGATGCCGGGTTACTGGCCCGTCGCCTTCGCGATACTCATTGCTCGGCTCCGGGTCAGCTCCGCGCCTCGCGACTTCGTCGCTGCGATGCTCACTGCCCCGTCGCCTTCGCGATGATTTCCTTCGCCACGTTGCTCGGAACCTCGGCGTAGGAGTCGAACTGCATCGAGTAGTTCGCCCGGCCCTGCGTCTTGGAACGCAGGTCACCGACGTAGCCGAACATCTCCGACAGCGGCACGAGCGCCCGGACGATTCGGGCGCCGGAACGCTCCTCCATCGCCTGGATCTGGCCGCGCCGCGAGTTGAGGTCACCGATCACGTCGCCCATGTTCTCCTCGGGCGTGATCACCTCGACCGCCATCATGGGCTCCAGCAAAACCGGGTCGGCCTTGCGGGCAGCCGCCTTGAACACCATCGAGCCGGCGATCTTGAACGCCATCTCGGAGGAGTCGACGTCGTGGTAGCCCCCATCGGTGAGCGCCATGCGCACGCCCACCAGCGGGTAGCCGGCGAGGATGCCGTACTGCATGGCCTCCTGCGCACCCTGGTCCACGGACGGGATGAACTCCTTCGGAATCCGGCCGCCGGTCACCTCGTTCAGGAACTCGTAACTCGGGCCGTCCGCGGTGCGCTCCAGCGGCTCGAGCCGGATCTGCACCTTGGCGTACTGGCCCGACCCGCCGGTCTGCTTCTTGTAGGTCAGGTCCTCGCGCTCGACCGTCCGGCGGATGGTCTCGCGGTAGGCCACCTGCGGCTTGCCGACGTTGGCCTCGACCTTGAACTCCCGGCGCATCCGGTCGACCAGGATCTCCAGGTGCAGCTCGCCCATGCCGGCGATGATCGTCTGACCGGTCTCCTCGTCACCGTGGACCTGGAACGTCGGGTCCTCTTCGGCGAGTTTCTGGATCGCGACGCCCAGCTTCTCCTGGTCGCTCTTGGTCTTTGGCTCGATCGCCACCGAGATGACCGGCGCCGGGAAGGTCATCGACTCCAGCACGATCGGCTTCTGCGGGTCGCACAGCGTGTCGCCGGTGGTGGTCTGCTTCAGTCCGGCCACCGCGATGATATCGCCGGCCCCGGCCCGGGGCAGCTCCTCACGCTTGTTGGCGTGCATCTGGTAGATCTTGCCGATGCGCTCCTTGCGGTCCTTGGTGGAGTTCAGGACCTGCGCGCCGTTGTCCACCACGCCGGAGTAGATCCGGACGTAGGTGAGCTTGCCCAGGTGCGGATCGGTCGCGATCTTGAACGCCAACGCCGACAGCGGCTCGGCCTCATCGGCGCGGCGCTCGGCGACGGTGACGCCGTCCATGAGCAGGCCCTCGATGTGGTCGACGTCCAGCGGGGACGGCAGGAAGTCCACCACGGCGTCGAGCATCGGCTGGACGCCCTTGTTCTTGAACGCCGAACCGGTCAGCACCGGGTTGACCTTGTCGGCCAGCGTGGCGCGACGGATCGCGGCCTTGAGCTCGGGCACGCTCAGCTGCACGTCACTGAGGTAGGCCTCGGCCACCTCGTCGTCGACGTCGGACAGGGTCTCCATGAGCTTCTCGCGCCACTCGGCGGCCTGCTCGGCCAGCTCGGCGGGGATCTCCTCGATGGCGAACTCCTCGCCCAGTGCGGTCTCACCGCGCCAGGTCAGCGCGCGCATCTCGACCAGGTCGACGACACCGATGAAGTCCGCCTCGTTGCCGATCGGGATCTGCAGCACCAGCGGGGTGGCGTTCAGCCGTTCGATCATCATCTGCACGCACCGGAAGAAGTCGGCTCCGGTCCGGTCCAGCTTGTTGACGAAACACATCCGCGGGACGCTGTACTTGTCCGCCTGCCGCCAGACCGTCTCGGTCTGCGGCTCCACCCCGGCGACGCCGTCATAGACCGCGACCGCGCCGTCCAGGACGCGCAGCGAACGCTCCACCTCGACGGTGAAGTCCACGTGCCCGGGCGTGTCGATGATGTTGATCGCGTGGTTCTTCCAGGTGCACTTCGTCGCGGCGGACGTGATCGTGATACCGCGCTCCTGCTCCTGCTCCATCCAGTCCATGGTGGCTGCGCCGTCGTGGACCTCACCGATCTTGTAGTTGATGCCGGTGTAGTACAGGATCCGCTCGGTAGTGGTGGTCTTGCCCGCGTCGATATGCGCCATGATCCCGATGTTGCGGGTCCTGGCGAGCTCAACGTTGTTGGCCATCATTCCTTCTTCATGTGATTGCGGGCTTCAGGTGGTGCCGGCCGGGCGGAACTGCCTACCAGCGGTAGTGCGCGAAGGCCTTGTTCGACTCGGCCATCTTGTGGGTGTCCTCGCGGCGCTTGACGCTGGCGCCGAGGCCGTTGCTGGCGTCGAGCAGCTCGTTCATCAGGCGCTCGGTCATGGTCTTCTCGCGGCGAGCCCGGGAGTAGCCGACCAGCCAGCGCAGGGCCAGCGTGGTCTGGCGCGGGGTGCGAACCTCGACCGGGACCTGGTAGGTCGCGCCACCGACGCGGCGGCTGCGCACCTCCAGGGTCGGCTTGACGTTGTCCAGCGCCCGCTTGAGGGTGACCACCGGGTCGGTGCCGTTCTTCTCCCGGCAGCCTTCCAGCGCACCGTAGACGATGCTCTCGGCGGTGGACCGCTTGCCGTCGGTCAGGATCTTGTTGACCAGCTGGGTCACCAGACCGGACTGGTAGACCGGGTCGATGACCAGGGGTCGCTTGGGAGCCGGGCCTTTACGGGGCATTAGCTCTTCTCCTTCTTCGCGCCGTAGCGGCTGCGGGACTGCTTGCGGTTGCGGACACCCTGGGTGTCCAGCGAGCCGCGGATGATCTTGTAGCGAACGCCGGGGAGGTCCTTCACCCGGCCGCCGCGCACCAGCACGATGGAGTGCTCCTGCAGGTTGTGCCCGACGCCGGGGATGTAGGCGGTGACCTCGATGCCACTGGTCAGCCGGACCCGGGCGACCTTGCGCAGCGCGGAGTTCGGCTTCTTGGGCGTGGTGGTGTACACACGCGTGCAGACGCCACGTCGCTGCGGAGAGCCCTTGAGCGCCGGGGTCTTGGTCTTGCTGATCTTGTCCTGCCGGCCCTTGCGGACCAGCTGCTGGATCGTAGGCATGCGGCCTGCAATCTCCTCATTCGTCTGCGGTACGTCGTGGAGAGATTCCCGGCCGGCTGGGCCTGTTTCCAGCCGCACCAGGCTCCTGCCCGGCAACGTGTCTGCTCTGCTGTTGTCCCTGTCGTCCGGTCCACGGGGTCGGGCGTGTCGCGCCCCATCCCAGGACTGTCCGCGGAAAATTCCCCGCAGGACTGCCGGACGGCCCCGGTGCACCAGCACCCGCTTGACTCAGCGGGGCCCGTGATGCACGCAGGCGAGCACCCGGAGGCTCCGGGCACAAAGGTAAACAATACCGTTGCCCAGTCCGGGATCAAAATCGACCCCGAGCCACCGGGGAGCCGTGTGGACGGGGTCAGCTGACCGCCGCGATCAACTCATCGCCGTGCCGGCACGTCCAGTCCCGGGCCCGGTCCGTGCGCCGCGCGACCTCACGCCAGTAGTCACGAAAGCCAGGATGACCCGACTTCGCCGCCTCCACGACGATCCGGTAGGTCCAGTCGTGGTTGGGCACCAGCGCCCGGGCGACCGCGATCCGGTCGGCCGAGGCCAGTCCGTAGGCGTCGAGGAACAGCGCGAGCCGCTGCAGGCGACGGTCGGCAAGCGCCGGCGGCACGTCCTGATCGTCGACGAGGGGGCACCAGTTGCGCACCGCGGTGGCGACGTCCCAGACGACCGAGCCGGGTCCGGCCAGGTCGAAGTCGATCAACCCGACCGCCACGCCGCCGTCGAAGACGACGTTGCCGGGGTGCAGGTCATTGTGCGAGATCAGCGGCCCCCGGTAGCCGGGCGGCACCGGCCGGGCCCAGCTCAGGCCGGTGCCGTCGAAGGACCGCATCGCGAGGTGGAACTGCCGGATCAAGGCCGCCACGCTGATCAGGGTGTCCTCGCCGAGTGACCAGTCCGGCAGCGGGGTAAAGGCAGCCCGGCCGGGGATCCAGGACAGCACCTCGGTGTCGGCCTCGACCGCCAGCACCTGCGGCGCACCGGTGAAGCCGACCCGCCGCAGATGCGCCAGCACGGCGTGGGTGGCCCGGCCGAACGGTGCCCGCGGGCGCCGCACGGTGCCCTCGCAGCGAAACACCCGGCCGCGGTTGGCGACCCCGCCGCCGAGCGGCTCAGCCGCTGCCCGCCCGCGGGCCGGCCAGCCCGGAACCTGGGGTGGATAGGGCCAGGACTGACCGAGCGAGGCTGGCATGGGTGATGAGCCCATTGACGACACCCCCGTTCAGAGCCGACCAGACCGCCTGGCACTTGGCAGTTCCGTAGGCCACGGCCAGCACTGTCGGCAGCTGTGTCAGCAACGCCGCCGGTGTGACAATCATCCTCTCGTCCAGGGGTGTCTGGCGAGGAGTTCCGTTCGCGTCCAGGAAGACCCCGGAGACCTCGGCCTGCACCCCGGCAGCGGTGACCGCGTCCCGATCGGGTTGGCTGAGGGCGTCGTAGATGCTGGACAGCCCGGGCAGCCAGGCTCCGATACCCACCATGCCGATGGTCACCGAGCTCAACATCGCGTAGGCCGCCGCGACGTCCGGGTGCCGCCTGATCGCCTGCGCGGTGACCGCGTCATCGACGATCATCGGCGCGTAGAAGCCGTGGGACGGGCCACCGCCGACCCTGGTCACCGCGCGCACCAGATCGAGCAGGTCATCATCGCCGGGCCGCGACAGCGCACCGGTCATCTGCACGATCGGGCAGGGCGGAAAGCTCGTCAGGCTGCGGGCCAGGCCCGACAGTGATCGAGACCAGGCGATCCCGACCACGTCAGTGGCTTCGGCGAGATCCGCGATCGCCTCGCCGGCGGCCTCGCCCAGCCGGTGCCGCAGCGAACTGTCGCTGTCGTCCCCGAAGTTGTAGACGAAGGCGTGCCGCAGGCCGAAGGCCGAAGCGAGCTCCGCCGACAGTGCCGCGTCCAGGGTGCCGGGCAGCCCGATCTCGATCCGCACCATGCCCAGCGCACGAGCCGTGTCGAGCAGCCGGGCGACCCGGAACCGGCTGATGTCCAGCAGGCCGGCGATCTCGACCTTGGACCGGTCCTCCAGGAAGTACATCCGAGCGGCTCGGGCCGCGAGCACCACTTCGGAAGGCCTGGCCACCGAGGTCTTGGCCATCCGCACTCCCCTCTGGACATCAGGATCCACGCTCAACACACCGACGCATCGCTACGAGTGCCGGCCTAGCGGCAACCTAGCGGGCGAACGGCACCTCCGCCCGAGAAAACGCGCCACTGGTCGGCAGCGCGCGGATGCCGCTGAACCCCGGCGGAGTAGCGACGAACCCTTGACTGTGCGCTGCCTAGGCAGCACTGTAATTTACAGATCGAGCGAGCAGTGCTCAAACGAGCGAAAAGCGGGTGACCTTCATGCCGAGACGGCTTCGATCACTTCTGGGAATCGGCGCGATAGCCGCACTGGCGGCGGGGCTGTCCGGCTGTGCCGGTGCCGGCGGGCTGGGCGGCGGCAGGAACTCGATCAATGTGCTGATGGTGAACAACCCGCAGATGGTGGACATCCAGAAGCTGACCGCCGACAACTTCACCAAGCAGACCGGCATCACGGTGAACTACACGGTGCTGCCCGAGAACGACGTCCGGGACAAGATCAGCCAGGAGTTGTCCAGCCAGGCCGGCATCTACGACATCTCCACGATCAGCAACTACGAGGTCCCGTTCTATGCCAAGGCCGGCTGGCTGGCACCGCTGTCGGGCTATGTCGAGCGCGACGCGAGCTTCAACCAGTCAGACATCTTCCCCGGCATGACCAAGTCGCTGACCGCCTCCGACGGCAAGCTCTACGCCGAACCCTTCTACGGCGAGTCCTCCTTCCTGATGTACCGCAAGGACGTCTTCGCCGCCAAGGGACTGACCATGCCGGCCAAACCGACCTGGCAGCAGGTCGCGGACCTCGCCGCCAAGGTCGACAACGCCCAGCCCGGCATGCGCGGCATCTGCCTGCGGGGCCAGGTCGGCTGGGGCCAGGTCTTCGCGCCGCTCACCACGGTCGTGAACACCTTCGGCGGCACCTGGTTCGACAAGGACTGGCAACCCCAGGTCAACAGCCCGCAGTTCAACGAGGCGGTCAGCTTCTACGTGGATCTGGTCCGCAAGCACGGGGAGGCCGGCGCCCCGCAGGCCGGCTTCACCGAATGCCTGAACAACATGGTGCAGGGCAAGGTGGCGATGTGGTACGACGCCACCTCGGCGGCCGGCTCGCTGGAGGCCAGCGGCTCACCGGTAGCGGGCAAGATGGCCTACGTCGCCGCTCCGGTGGTCAAGACCGAGAACTCCGGCTGGCTCTACGCCTGGTCATGGGCCATCGAGCACGCCAGCAAGAAGCAGGACGCGGCCTGGAAGTTCATCTCCTGGGCCTCGAGCAGGCAGTACGAGGAGCTCGTCGGCAGCAAGATCGGCTGGACCAGCGTGCCGGCCGGCAAGCGGCTGTCGACCTACAGCAACCCGCAGTACGTCAAGGCCTCCAGCGCCTTCGCCGCGCCGACCAGGGCGGCCATCCTGTCAGCCGACCCGGCCAACCCCGGCGTGCAGCCCCGGCCGGTGCCCGGGATCCAGTTCATGGACTTTCCTGAATTCAGCGGGCTGGCCACCACCGTCTCGCAGTACGTCAGCACCGCGATAGCCGGCCAGCTGACTGTGCAGAAGGCCCTCGACGAGGGGCAGAAAGTCGCCAAGCGCGCCACGAAAACCTACCGGAGCAAGTGATGACCGCCCT
>NZ_DASVQG010000353.1:0-3826 GCF_036389215.1 Jatrophihabitans sp. | reverse complement strand
GTTGGCACCAGCCCGAATTCAGCCGGCTGCAGAACCTCTCCATCCATCCGGGCATGGTCGGGCTGCACTACGGCCAGGTCGCGTTCGAGGGCCTGAAGGCCCACCGGCGCGCGGACGGCTCGATGGTGGTGTTCCGGCCGCACGAGCACGCCCGTCGTTTTCAGACCTCAACCCGCCGATTGGCCATGCCGGAACTGCCCACGGAGATCTTCATGGGTGCGGTGGACCAACTCGTCGCCGCCGACCACGAGCGGCTGTCCGACGATCCGGCGCACAGTCTGTACCTGCGACCGCTCATGTTCGCCACCGATCCACACCTGATGCTGCGTCCGGCGGAGAACTACCGCTTCCTGCTGATGGCGTTCGTGGCCGCCGGATTCTTCGGAGACCGGGTGGACGGCGTCTCGGTGCTGATCAGCCGCGACTACTGCCGGGCTATCCCCGGCGGCACCGGCGACGTCAAGGTTGCGGGCAACTACGCGCCCTCCTACCTGGCCCAGCGCCAGGCGCAGGAGGCCGGCTGCCAGCAGGTTGTCTGGCTCGACGCGGTCGAGCGGCGCTGGGTCGAGGAGATGGGCGGGATGAACCTCTTCTTCGTGCGCGACACCGGGGCCGGCAGCGAGATCGTCACGCCCGAGCTCACCGGCTCGCTGCTGCCCGGGATCACCCGGGACACGCTGCTGGCCCTGGCCGAACGGCTGGGCTACCGGACCCGGGAAGAACGGATCTCGGTGCGGCAGTGGCAACAGGAGAGCGCGGAGGGCCGGATCACGGAGGTGTTCGCGTGCGGCACCGCCGCCGTGATCACGCCGGTGAGTGCGGTCCGCGATCCGGTCGACGGCGACTGGACGATCGGCGACGGGCAGCCAGGCCCGGTGACCCTGGCACTGCGCCGGGCGCTGATGGATCTGCACCATGGGCTGATTGCCGACCCCGATGGCTGGCTGCACCCGGTGCCGACCGGGCGGTAGCTCCGGCCGCCCCGGGACTGCATCAGCGCTGGGCCGGCTTCGACCTGCGGGTTGGACCTGCGCCCGCGACACAGCTGTCGCTAGCGCGGGGCGGTGGCGAGTTCGGCCAGCCGATCCAGGGTGGCGGTCATGCCGGCCAGGTTGCGTTGTGGAAACCGCAGCAACTGCAGGGCAAGCCGGTTCTGGGCGCTACGGGCATCCCACTCCTCGGTGACCTCGGTGCCACCGGGCACCTCGGTGAACCGGTACCGCCAGACGTGACCGTTGAAGTGCCGCCAGCCGATCAGCGCCGGCTCGTCGAACTCCACCACGGTGTTGAGGATCCGGTAATCGGTGCCCAGCCGCATGTCCATCGAGAAGGTGGCACCCAGGCTCAGCCGGCTGGGGCCGCCCGGCCGCACCGCCTTCACCGAACCGGAGCCGTCGATCAGCGGATGCTGGGCCGGATCGGCCAGCACGTCGAACAGTCGCTGCCGATCGGCCTGCATCGACTTGGTCACCGACACCAGGAGACGCGAATTCGGGAGCATCACCCAGTTCTACCGCACCGGCTGCCGTCGACCTGACCGCTGGCCGCCGTCCGACCTGATCGTTGGCCGCGGAGCAGGGCGACCCGCCGAGCGACCA
Source organism: Jatrophihabitans sp. (assembly GCF_036389215.1). Lineage (GTDB taxonomy): Bacteria > Actinomycetota > Actinomycetes > Mycobacteriales > Jatrophihabitantaceae > Jatrophihabitans_A. Next base: position 2,228 of record NZ_DASVQG010000353.1, on the reverse strand, counting down.
GCGGCACCGCGGCCAACGATCGCAAGGCTGCCCTTCTCCAGTGCCACGCTGCCCGGCGCGGGCAATGAGGCTGACCTGCGGCTAACGTAACCGCCATGCAGTCCTGGCCCACCCCTGACGTGCCGGAGCTACCGGGTACCGCACGGCCACTGAGGCTGTACGACACCGCGGCAGACGAGGTCCGGCCCACCGCGCCGGGCGCCACGGCCCGGATCTACGTGTGCGGAATCACTCCTTACGACGCGACCCACCTGGGGCACGCCGCCACCTACCTGGCCTTCGATCTGGTGCAGCGGCTATGGCTGGACGCCGGTCATGCCGTGCACTACGTCCAGAACGTCACCGACATCGACGACCCGCTGCTGGAGCGTGCGGCCGCGACCGGCACCGGTTGGTCGGAACTGGCCGAGCGCGAGACCGAGCTGTACCGCCAGGACATGACCGCGCTGCGGGTGCTGCCTCCGGCGGACTACGTCGGCGTGGTCGAATCGGTGGAGGAGATCGCCGAGGCGGTGGCCAAGCTGCTGGCCGACGACCACGCCTACCGGCTCGAGTCCGACATCTACGCCCGGACGCCCAGCAATGGCCGGTTCGGATACGAGTCCCGCTATTCCCGCGAGCAGATGCTCACCCTGTTCGCCGAGCGCGGTGGTGACCCGGACCGGCCGGGCAAGCATGACCCGCTGGATGCGCTGCTGTGGCGGGGCCGCCGGGAGGGTGAGCCGTTCTGGGAGACCGCGGCCGGGGCCGGCCGGCCGGGCTGGCACATCGAGTGCTCGGTGATCGCCCGCAACCGGCTGGGGATGGGCATCGACGTGCAGGGCGGTGGCTCGGACCTGCGGTTCCCGCATCACGAGCATTCGGCCGCACACGCCGAGGCGCTGACCGGCGAATGGCCGTTCGCCCGGCACTACGTGCACGCCGGCATGATCGGGCTGGACGGCGAGAAGATGAGCAAGTCGCGCGGCAACCTGGTGTTCGTCTCCAAGCTGCGCGGGGCCGGCGTCGACCCGATGGCGATCCGGCTGGCGCTGCTGGACGGGCACTACCGGGCCGACCGGGAATGGACCGGCGGCCGGTTGCCGCAGGCCGAGTTGCGGCTGGCCGGCTGGCGAGCGGCCACCGCCGCACCGGCCGGCCCGGATGGCATGGCGTTGCTGGAGCACGTGCGGGATCGGCTCGCCGATGACCTCGACACCAGCGGCGTGCTGGCGGCCGTCGACCGGTGGGCCCGGTTGACCGTCGAGCAGCCTGGCGGCGCGACGGATCCCACGGCCCCCGAGCTGGTGGGCCGCATGGTGGACGCGCTGCTCGGCGTCAAGCTGTAGCCGGGCCTTCAGGGGTGGCCCGGTAGACGCGGAAGACCCGGTGGAGGTGGAAGACCCGGTGGAACCCGTGGACGCGGCGGACCCGGTGCGCTCGTCGGCTCGCGGCCGGCTGGTGGACCTGATCGCCGCCCTGGTACCGGCGGCGGCGACCCTGCCCCCGGCGGCGACCCTGCCGCCGGCCGGGGGAGCGGACTGCGTCCGGGTCGGTGTCGACGGTGTCGACGGGGCCGGCAAGACCTGCTTCGCCGACGAGCTGGCCGCCGCGTTGCGCCGGCGGGGCCGGCCGGTGGTCCGGATAGGGGTCGATGACTTCCACCAGGTCCGGGCGATCCGCTACCGGCGCGGCAGGCAGTCACCGAGCGGGTTCTGGTTGGACTCCTTCGACTATGACCGGCTGTGGGCCGAGGTGCTCACCCCGCTCGGGCCACGCGGCAGCCGCCGGTACCGGCCGGCCGGGCATGACCTGGCGAGCGACCAGGTGCTGCACCCGCCGCCGCGGACCGCCCCGGCCGGCGCAGTCGTGGTGGTGGACGGGCTGTTCCTGCACCGGGCGGAGCTTGCCGGCGCCTGGGAGCTGTCGATCTTCCTGGACGTCGGCTTCGACGAGACCGCCCGCCGGATGGCGAGCCGGGACGGCTCCGAGCGGGATCCGGAGCACCCGAGCATGGCCCGCTAAGTGCTCGCCCAGCGCCGTTACCTCGCGACGTGCCGGCCGCGCCAGCGCGCCGACGTCGTGATCGACAACACCGTGCTGGCCGCTCCGGTGCTGGTCAGCCCTCTCCCGCGTCCTGTTTCGCCCGGCTATTTGTGACAGGTGATGTGCATCCCCGACGGCCTGGCGAGGTATTCCTCCCAGAAGCCCTCACCGCGCTTGCGTTCGGACTCCGGAGGGATCAGGAA
>NZ_DASVQG010000352.1:0-9793 GCF_036389215.1 Jatrophihabitans sp. | reverse complement strand
CGAACCGGAGCCAGGTGGCGATGGTCAGGTTCATCATCAGGTAGACGCACGCCAGCACGGACAGGATGGGGATGAACGGTGACCATGGCACCCGGAAGGGACGCCGGATCTCGGAGTTGGTCCGGCGGAGGATCGGAATCGCCGCTGACACGATGACGAACGCGAACAGCGTCCCGATGCTGACCAGGTCCGCGAGGGTCCCCAGGGAGACGAAGCCGCTGAGCGCGGTCACCACGACCGTCACCACCGCGGTGATGCGCACCGGGGTGCCGAACCGGGGATGGATGGCGGCCGCCGCCTTGGGCAGCAAGCCGTCGCGGGCCATCGCGAAACCGATCCGGCCCATGGTGACGATGCACACCAGGATGACCGAGGTCAGGCCGCAGACCGCGGCGATGGAGATGAGGGTGCCGGCCCAGCTGGCCCCGACCGAGTCGAAGGCCGAGGCCAGCGGCGAGCCCTCATCGAGCTGGCCGTAGCTGACCATGCCGGTGACCACCAGGGAGACCCCGATGTAGAGGGCGCTGGCGATGGCAAGCGTTCCGAACAGCCCCAGTGGCAGGTCCCGGGCCGGCTTGCGGGTCTCCTCGCTCATGTTGGCCACCGCCTCGAAACCGCTGTAGGCGAAGAACACCACGGCCGCCGCGGTGAGGATGCCGCCGACGCCGAAGGCCTCCTGGGGCAGTCCGAACGCAACCTGGGCCACGGTCCGCTCCACCCCCCGAGTGGCGCCGGCCGGGCCCGCCGACTCCGGCACGAAGGGACTCCAGTTGCTCAGCTTCACGAAGAACGCGCCGGCGATGATGATGAACAGGCAGATCGCCACCTTGACGATCACCAGCGCGCTGGTCACCCTGGCGGACTCCTTGATGCCGAGTGCGGCGATGACGCCGAGCACCAGGGTGATCGCCATCGCGCCGAGATTGATCGTCGAACTCTCGCCGAAGATCGAGGTCGGCAGCGAGAAGAGGTTCTGCAGGTACCCCGACCATCCCCGGGCGACCACCGCGGCGCCGAGCGCGAACTCCAGCACCAGGTCCCAGCCGATGATCCAGGCGGCGATCTCACCGATGCTGACGTAGGCGTAGCTGTAGGCGCTGCCGGCGGTGGGAACTCCGGAGGCGAGTTCGGCGTAACAAAGCCCGGCCAACAGGCTCACGACACCGGCGATCAGGAACGAGATGACCACCGCCGGGCCGGCGTGGTTCTTCGCCTCGATCCCGGTGAGCGTGAAGATCCCGGTACCGATCACCACGCCGACCCCGAAGCCGGTCAGCTCCACCGCCCCAAGCCGTTTTCGCAGACCGGAAGTTTCGTCGGCGCCCTGGGACAGCAGATCCTCGACCCGTTTCTTGCGCAACACGTCCATGAGTCACGCTAACTCACGCCCGGGTACCGAAAGACCAGGAGCCCTTTAGATATATGCCTGTTTAGCCCCGGTAACCAGCTATACGGGCTGGGCCTAGGCCACGGTGTAGGCGTCAGCGAGTTCGTCGGCGAGCCGGCACGCGGCCAGCGTCGCGTCCTGCAGCGCGGACGCCCTGGTGTCGGCTGCCAGGTCCATCGGCTGAGCGTGGATGCACTCCAGGTCGGTGATACCGACGAACCCGAAGATCTGCCGTAAATATGACTCCTGGGCGTCATAGGCGTTCATGGGGCTGCCGAGGGAGTAGTCGCCGCCTCGCGTGGTGACTAAAACCATCTTCTTGCCGTGAACCAATCCAACCGGCACTCCGTGCTCGTTATAGGCGAACAAGTAGCGGGGCTGGACGATCGCGTCGATGTAGTACTTGAGCACATAGGGAATGCTGAAATTCCACATGGGGGCGGTGACCAGGTAGACGTCGGCCTCGAGGAATTCGGCGATCAATGCCTCGATGTGGGCCCAGGAGTCGGCATGTCCGGGATCGATGGGCCGGCCCACCATCAGCCGGTACTTCGAATCCATGTTCTGCCCGTCGACGGGCGGCAGGTCCGCCGCGAACAGATCCCGGGTCTGCACCTGCGTCCCGGGGTGTTTCGACTGCAGCTGTTGGAGAAAGGCATTCGAGATCGTCAGCGTGCGCGATCGCGAACCGCGTGGCGAAGCGACGACATGCAACAGCTTCATGAACCCCTCCGAGAGACGCATTCCCGGTGCCTACTGCCGATCGACCACGTCGATTCGATTCAGCCGCTTCCCTGAACAACTCGATGCATACGATTCAGGCTATTGGACGAAATAGCCGTGTAGACACTTGTCGCTAATCCGGTTGTCGCGGTGGAACCTGTTAGTACTCTCACCCGACCTCCGGCGCAACCCCTGATATCGCCGTTCCACCGCGACTATGCGGGGGGCCAGTACGGCAGGCGAACTGATGTGACCCGGTACTGGTGCCGCCGCTGACGGATCTGACGAGCGCGCCGTGACCGGTCGGTGCCCTTATCGCTACGGTTTAACCGCATCTATCCGTGAGCAGTGGGTAGCAATTCCATTACCTAGCGCAGGCTATGCGAATCTGGTCGCCTTGGGATGTGCGCCCGTCTATGTTGATCAGATCTAACGGGGAGAGAACATGGCACTGCGGCGCGCGCGTTTGATGATGTCGGTCGTCACAACGGGCATCTTGACCATCGGCGTGCTCGGCGCGAACACGCCGGCATTCGCCCAACCCGGCGGAGTGGTGATCTCGGAACTGCACTACCACGCCGGCACGGACCTGGACACCGACGACTTCCTGGAACTGGCCAACACCGGTGCCGTCGCGGTCGACGTATCCGGCTGGAGCTTCACGGCGGGAATCACCGTGACCCTCCCCGCGGGTACGGCGATCCCCGCCGGTGGATATGCGGTGGTGGCCAAGGACGCTGCCAGGTTCCAGTCGCTGTATGGGTTCGCGCCTGCCGCGGCATATTCGGGAAACCTGAGCAACGGCGGCGAGACGGTCACGCTCGTCGACGGCGCCGCCGCCGTGGTCGACACGGTCAGCTACGCCGACGCGGCACCCTGGCCCGCCGCGGCCGACGGCACCGGGCCCTCTCTGGAGTTGCGCGGCTTGGTGTACGACAACACCCTGGCCGAGAACTGGGGTTCCTCCACGGTGACCGGTGGAACACCGGGTGCGGTCAACTCGATCGACGGCACCGCCCCACCGCCCCGGGCGACAGCAGTCCAGGCGACTCCCCAGCGTCCCGCTCCAGCCGAGCCGGTGGTGATCACCGCACGATTGCCGGTCGGCTCCACCGCCACCCTGTCCTACAAGGTCATGTTCGGCCCGGACCTGCAGGGCAGCATGCTCGACGATGCCGGCAGTCCCGGAGGCAGCGGCGACGGCGTGTTCAGCGCGACCATCCCCGGGCAGCCAGCCGGGCGCCTGGTCAGGTACCGCATCGACGCCATGGCCGGAAACAACCAGGCGTTCTCCTACCCGGCGGCCGGTGACACGGTGCAGTACGCGGGCGTGGTGGTCCGCAATCCCTCGGTAACCACGAACCTTCCGGTCCTGGAGTGGTTCATGCAGGACGCGACCTACGACGACCTGCTGGCCAACCACCGCTACGACAACGTGACCGGGAAGGCGGTGATCGCCTACGACGGAACCGTGTATGACAACGTCGCGATGCGGATCCGGGGCAACACCACCCGTTCTCGTCCCAAGGTGGCCTGGAAGGTCGAGATGCCATCGGGGCATGACTTCGACATGGGTGCGAAACTGCCCTACCCGCTGGACGAGTTCGCGATCATGGGCGAAGCCGAGCCCCTGGCGGACGTCTCCTGGAACACCGTCGGCGCCGCGGGCGCCCGCCGGCTGGCCATCCTGCCGGTCCGCACCCAGCGCAACGGGCAGTTCTGGAGCGTCGGCAGGGTCATGGAACTCGAGGACGGCACCTGGCGTGACGCCCAGGGCGTGTCGAAGTGGTCTATCTACAAGGGGGATGGCGGCTCGTTGGCGAGGACGTCATCACCGGCCGCGCTCGCCGCCACCACGTCCGCCGGCTGCCCGCTCTGTCAGCCCGAGCCCTGGCTGGACAAGAAGACCAGGAAGGACGAGAGCTACGCCGACGTCTGGACGCTCAGCCAGTTCCTGGACGCGCCGGCCTCGGCAACGCAGCGCGCCTGGATCGACGAGAACGTCAACGTCCCCGAGATGATCAACTACCTGGCCGTCAACAGCGTCATGCGCCATGCGGATTCAGGTTGGTACAACTGGTGGGTCGCCAGGGACACCGAAGGCACCGGCCGCTGGGAGATGTGGCATTGGGACCTCAACTGGACCTTCACCACGAATGAGGACGACGGCAAGGGCGAGTTCCTCACCCCCGACACCTCGAACCGTTTCACCAAGGCGATGCTGGGTTATCCCGACCTGCGAGAGATGTTCTACCGGCGCCTTCGCACCCTGGCGGACCAACTGCTCGCGCCCTCCACCTACGAACAGCAGTGGGACGGCATCAGCACGCCGTACCTGAGCGACTGGAACCTCGATCGCGCAGCCTGGGGCGGTTACACCCCCAGCGGCTCGCGCACCAACTTCCTGGAGGGACTGGCCGATCGGCGCACCGTGGTGAGCGCCAACTCCGGCGCGGGCAAGCCGGTGCCGCCATCGCAATCGCCGGCTCCCGACGTGGTCATCAACGAGATCATGTACCACCCCACCGGGGCGGCCGACGCCGAGTATGTGGAGCTGTACAACCCCTCCCCCACCGAATCCGTCGACATCTCGGGCTGGACGCTGGACGGCGCCGGGGTAACCATCCAACCCGGCACGGTGCTGCTGCCGCAGTCCTACGCCGTCCTTGTTCGAAAGGACACCGCCTTCCGGGCGGCCTATCCGGGTGGCGGCAGGTTCGTCGCGGGACAGTACGCCTCGAGCCTGGCCGACACCGCCGGGACGCTGACGCTGCGTCAGGGTGCCCGCGTCGTCGACACGGTGAGCTACTCCGCCGCCGATCCATGGCCCACCGCGGCCGACGGCACCGGACCGTCATTGGAACTGCGGGACGGGTCCAGCGACAACGCGCTGGCTGCGAACTGGTCGGCCAATCCCGCCGTCACAGGCACGCCGGGGAGGCCCAACTCCACCATCACGCCACCGGACACCACGCCGCCCTCGTCCCCGGGCACCTTGTCGGCCTCCGGCATCGGTCAGACCCAGCTCACCCTGAACTGGGATGCGGCCGGTGACAACGTAGCCGTGACGGGATACCGCCTTACCCGCAACGGCACGATGCTGCCCGGCACGGTCACCGGCCTCACCTTCACAGACACCGGCCTCTCGCCGGCAACGACCTACTCCTACACCGTCCGAGCGCTGGACGCCGCAGGTAACGTCGGGCCGGCCGGCAATACCCTCCAGGTCGTTACCGCGACCGACACCGGTCCGGCGTTCTCCGACACCTGGACCGGCGCCGACAGCTCGGCGTGGGGCGCGGCATGGGCCTCCGGGGCGGTCTCGGGCACCGTGACCCAGCAAGGCGGTACCGGGCAGCTGGCCGTCAGCGATACCGCCGGCGCCTACGCCAGAGCGCAGTTGACCGGGCTGACAGCTCGGGCAGACAGCGACACGACGTTCTCCTACCGGTGGAACTCGGGCACCCCGGTGGGCTACCTCAGCCTCTTCGTTCGTGGCTCGGGCGGGTGGCGCAACGGCTACCGGCCCACCAACGGCTACGGCCTGGAACTGGCGTCCAACTCCTCGTCCGTCACGATCACGAAGTCGGTCGCCGGAACGACGACCGTTCTGAATACGACCGGCGGAGCTCAGCAGGTCGGCTCCGGACGCCAGTGGTTGCGGCTGAGGGTGTTCGGATCGACCATCCAGTACAAGAGCTGGGCAGATGGTCAGGTCGAACCGTCGACGTGGCGCGCCAGCGTGACCGATACCTCCGTCACTACAGCCGGCCAGTTGTTCGTCTCGCTCAACCGGGGCAGCAGCAACGCCGGAGCCAAGTCCGTGCAGCTCGATGACCTGGCGGTGCGCTGAGGCACTCACGGCACTCGTTCATCGGCACTCGTTCATCGGCGCTCGTTCACCGGCCACCGACCGGCCCGCGGGGCCGACCCGCCGCAACAGCAGGCAAGGACGCAGGCCAACCTGCCGAGGACCAAGCGCCACCGTGGCCGTGGCGCTGGCGGGGCCCAGTGCATGGACGCCAGAGTAAGCGGCCCGAGGTCTGGTGACGGCCCGGTTCGAGACTTACGGCACTGGAGCTCAGGAACCACTCTGACCTGGCGGCTGGCGGAGGCGGGTCTCGATCCACGACCGCAGACCCGCACGTTCCCGATCCAGACGATCACGGTCCTCGGCAGTGAGGCGAAAGACCTGCAGGTCACCGATCGCGATCGCCTGTGACCTGTCGATGGCAAGGAGGTCCTGCAGCTTCGCTATCAGTTCCGACCGGTTTGCTGCCTGGTACGCGGCCTCCACGACCTCGGTTCGCCGGTCGACAGCCGCGAGGACGGCGTCCAGGACGGCCAGACGGGTGTCAGCCGCCGGTTCAGAGTCAGCTGGTTGCATCCCGGCAGGCTAGCGCCGACAGCAGCCCCCGTGTCACGCGGCCACGTCGCTCGAGCGGGCGGAGGGTCCCGCCGGTAGCCGCGGTGCCGGTCGGGCAGCGTCCGGCTCGTCGGTCTCGCTGATGCCGTACCGCTCCCAGAACCGCAGTAGTGGCCCGGGCGCCCACCAGTTGGCCCGGCCCATGAGCCGCATGGTGGCCGGCACCAGCAGCGAGCGGACGATGGTCGCGTCGATGATCAGGGCGAGGATGATGCCCAGGCCCAGCATCTTGCTGTACACGATCTCGGAGGTGGTGAACGCGGCCAGCACGGCACCGAGCAGCACCGCGGCGCAGGAGATCAACCGGCCGGTGCGCTGCAACCCGACAGCAACCGCCTCAGTGTTGTTGCCGGTCTGGTCGTAGTGCTCGCGGATGCGGCTGAGCAGGAACACCTCGTAATCCATGGACAATCCGAAGGCGACGGTGAACAGCAGCAGCGGCTGCGAGGCCTCCAGGTAACCGCTCGGGGTGAAGTTGAGCAGGCCGGCGGCATGCCCGTCCTGGAAGATCCAGACCAGGCTGCCGAAGGCCGCTGACAGCGACAGCACGTTCATCGCAAGGGCCTTGAGAGGAACCACCAGCGAGCCGAAGGCCAGGAACAGCAGCACCAGGGTCACCATCACGATCCAGGCGATCATCAGCGGCAGCCGGTGGTGCAGCGCGCCGAGGAGATCGGCCGACCGCGCCGTGTCGCCGCCGATCAGCACCTGCGTGCCGGGCGGCCCGCTTTCCGCGCGCACTCGAGCGAGCGTGCGGCGGGCCGACAGCGTCTGCGGGTCGTCGCGCAGGTCCAGTGCCGCCGCGGTGAGATGCCCGCGCTGCCCGAGCATGGTGGTGCCCTCGATGCCCGGTACCCGCGCGACGCGCTGGAGGTAGGCCCGTACCTCGCGCCTGACGGCCGCACTGGATGCCGGCGCCCCGGAGGTGATGGCGACGGTGAGCACCGACTGGCCCTGCTGGGGAAAGTCGGCCCGCAACTGCTGGGCGACACCGCGGCTCTCGGCTCGAGCCGGCAGCGCGCGGTAGTCGGCGCCGCCCAGCTGCGCGTGCAGGAACGGCACGCCGAGCAGGACGAGGACGGGCACGACCAGCAGCACGACGCGCCACGGGTGTCGCATGACGACGCGCGCCACCCGCTCCCAGCCTCCGGGTCGCAGGCTCGCGTGCCGGGCCGGTCGCCGGGCACGGCGCACCGGCGCCGCGTCGATACGCGGGCCGAGGACGGCGAGCAGCGCGGGCAGTGCGGTCACCGAGGCGAGCACCGCGATGAGCACCGCCGCGACGCCGCCGTAGGCCATCGAGCGCAGGAACATCGCCGGGAACACCAGCAGGCTGGCAAGGGCGAGCGCGACGGTGACCCCGGAGAACACCACCGTGCGCCCGGCCGTGGCCATCGTTGCGGCCAGTGCCGCCGCGACGTCGTTGCGCCGGCCCAGCTCCTCGCGGAAACGGCTCACCACGAACAACGCGTAGTCGATGGCCAGGCCGAGCCCGAGCATCGAGACAAGGTTGACGGAGAAGACCGACACCGACGTCACCAGCGTCAGCAGCCGCAGCACGGTCAGCGCGCCGACCACGGTCAGGGCGCCGATGAGCAGCGGGGTGGCGGCGGCGACGGCACCGCCGAAGACCAGCAGCAGCAGGATGAGCAGCACCGGGAAGGAGATCAGTTCGGCCCGCTCGACGTCCCGCTTGACCTGCGCGTCGATGGCGTCGTAGACGACCGCCTCCCCGCCGAGTCGCACCGTGAACCCGGTTCTCGGCGTGCGCAACGCCGGTTCCAGGGCGTGCAGGTCTGCTCGCCGCGCGTCGTCGTCCGCGCCGGCCAGCGTGAGAACGGCGAAGGTGGCGTGCCGATCGGCGGAGACCAACCGCGGCGCGGGTGCCGTCCAGTAGGTCTCGACGTGCGCCACGTGGCGCGGCGGCAGCGAAGCGATGGTCGCGGTGACGGCCTGCCGGAACGCCGGCTGATCGACCGTGTGATCGGCGCTGCGGATCAGCACCACGACGTCAGCGTCACGGCGGCCGATCTGCGTTGCCAGCTGCCGGGCCGCCCGCGTGGAGTCACTGCCCGGGTCGGTGAAGCCGCCATTGCTCAGTGAGGTGAACACGCCGGTGCCGACCACCCCGCAGGCCACCATCAGCAGTGCCGCCAGGACGAGGATCGCGCGCCGGCGCCGGAACGCGAGGTGGCCGAGGCGTTCGAACATCACGGGTTCCTTTCCGGGCACGGCGGCCTGCGGCCGGACCAGCCACCCGGCTCGCCAGGCAGGCAGTCCACTGAACGCATGGCGGCCAGGACACCGCTCGACCGAGAAGAACCATATACATCAGTACATACAGCGCAATAGCAACACACGTCCTGGACGGCCGACCCATCCCCGCGTCCGTCATCGGTACCCTCGCGGAATGGGCCACCAGGAAGCTCTGCTGACCGCCCTTGCCGGTCTGCTGCTCGATGGCCGCTGACGTGGCACCGCACGTGGTCGTCGGTGCCGGCGCGGTCGGGTCGGTGGTCGCTGAACTGCTGGTCGACCGCGGCGAGCGGGTACGCGTCATCACGCGCCGCGGCACCGCCGTGCCGGGCGCGGAACCGGTGGCCGCGGATGCCTCGGACGCTGCGCGGCTGAGCGAGTTGACCGCAGGGGCAGCGGTTGTCTACAACTGCGTGAGCGTCCCCTACCGGCACTGGCTGCGAGACTGGCCGCCGATCGCGCAGGCACTGCTGACGGCGGCGGAAACGAGCGGCGCGGTGCTGGCCGTGACAGGCAACCTCTACGGTTACGGGCCGGTCGAGGGCGTACTGACCGAAGACCTGCCGCTGGCGGCCACCGGTCGCAAGGGCCGGCTGCGGGCCGCGATGAGCGAGGCCGCCTTTGCCGCCCACCGAGCCGGCCGGGTGCGCGTCGTCGAGGTGCGCGGCAGCGATTACCTCGGTGGGGACTCCGTGCTGTCGGCGTTCGCGCGGCGCGCGCTGCGCGACGGCGGGACCGCGCGAGTGCCCGCGGACCTGGATGCGCCGCACAGCTGGACGAACGTGCGCGACGTCGCGATGCTGCTCGTCACCGCAGCCGCGGATCCGCGGGCTTGGGGCCGCGCGTGGCACGTGCCCAGCGCCCCGGCATGCTCCATCCGTGAGCTGGCGCGGCTGGCAGCGGCCGCCACCGGCAAGCCGGCGCGGCTGCGCACGATGCCCTTGTGGGCGCTGCGCGGCGTCGCGGTCGTGCACCCACTCGCCCGCGAGCTGCTGGAGACG
>NZ_DASVQG010000351.1:0-2540 GCF_036389215.1 Jatrophihabitans sp. | reverse complement strand
GCCGATCCTGATGCCCGCGGAGGCCAGCGCGGCGCTGACCGCGGCGGCCGCGCCGGAGAAGCTGGCCGGCCGGTGGGTCGCGATCGCCACCTGCCGGGCCAGCACCTCGGCGATCACGTTGTCCGAGGCCCGCATCATCTGCTCGATCAGGACGTCGACCGGGGCGGAGCGGACCTGCCCGAGCAGCTTGGCACCGGCCGGCGCGCTGCCCCGGCCCACCTGCGCACCGCCCAGGGCGGCGGCCAGCGCGGTGCCGGCCGCCAGGTCCGGAGCCGCCGACCGGATCTCCTCACCCGGGGCGTCCCGGCCGGCGTCGACCATGGTGGCGGTGATCAGGCTGGCGTAGTCGGACGGGGTGTCGGCCGGGTCCCAGCCCGGTGCGGTCGCCGGACCGGTGAAGGCGGAGTCGTCCACGAGGACCTGCTGGACCCGGGCACCGCCCAGGCCGGCCCGCACCCTGGCCGCGAGGTCGGCGATCCGGGCCGCTTCGGCATACCGGGTGGGCTTGCCGGCCGGCGCCGCGGACAGCGTCGGGTCACCGCCGCCGACCAGCACCACGGTGCCGGGCCGCTCCCCTGCCACCACCCGGGTGCTGAACCGGTCGGTCGCCTGGCGCACCGTCAGCAGCGCCGCCGCGGTCAGCAGCTTGGCGGTCGAGGCGGGGGCCACCACCTCCGAGGACCGCTGGTCGAACAGCAGCGTCCCGGTGCCGGCGTCGAAGACCTGGCCGGCGACCGACGGCCCGAGTTCCGGATCGGCCAGCTCCTTCGCCAGCGCGGCGGCCACGCCGGCCGGGGTCGGGGCCGGCGGGTCCGGGCGGGCGGTGGCAGCGGCCGGCGGGGCCGCCGCCGAGGACAGCAGCGAGGCGATTCCGGGCGCCGCGGCGGTGGCCGCCGGAACCCGGACCGGGGTGAAGGCCCGGTCGGCGAGGAACTGGCGCCCGGCACCGACGCCGAAGTAGCCGGTCACGGCCAGCAGCACCGCCAGGAGCAGCAGCACCAGCCGAGCCGGCTTCGTTCCAGGGCGTGCCACGGTAGGCCACAATAAAGGGCACCCGTCGCGCGAGCGAAGGCGGCGCGTTCCGCAGCAGCCGGAAGGTGCCGTGAGAGGAGCCCGGAATGCAAGAGTTCGACGTGCTGATCGAGATTCCGAAGGGCAGCCGCAACAAGTACGAGGTCGACCACGCCACCGGCCGGATCCGGCTGGACCGCACGTTGTTCACCTCCACCCAGTACCCCGCCGACTACGGCTACATCGAGAACACCCTGGGCGAGGACGGCGACCCGCTGGACGCGCTGGTGCTGCTGCAGGGCGACCCGCTGTTTCCCGGCGTGCTGGTGAAGTGCCGCGCGATCGGGATGTTCCGGATGACCGACGAGAAGGGCGGCGACGACAAGGTGCTGTGCGTGCCGGCCAACGACCCGCGGCTGGAGCACCTGCGCGACATCCACAACGTCGGCGAGTTCGACCGGCTGGAGATCCAGCACTTCTTCGAGGTCTACAAGGACCTCGAGCCCGGCAAGAGCGTCGAGGGCGCGTCCTGGGTGGGCCGCGCCGCAGCGGAGGCCGAGATCGACGCCAGCCGCAAGCGGCTGGCCGAGAACCCGGACGCGGTGCACTGACCTCATCGCCCCCGGACCGGCCGGGCGGAAACGCTGTTGCTGCTCCTTCGGTACGGCATACGCCCGGCGGTGGGGGCCGAGACCCCCACCGCCGGACTGTCAGCTGATGGTTACTTGCCGGAGTTGTCCTTGGGCACGAGCACGGTCGCGCTCCCGAAACCGATGTTGCCGGACCGGTCCGTGGCGCGGTAGGTGATGGTGTAGATGCGGGCGCCGTCCGTGGCGCTGCGCTCGGCCCGGACGAAGACGCGCCCGTCTGCGGTGACCTGGACGTCGTCAGACGTGTTGCCGTCGCCCTGTCCGTCGTCAGGTTGGCTGACCTCGACGCCGACCAGCTTCACGACCGGGTTCGGATCTTCGTTGTCAGTGGCGGTGACCGTAGGGGTGACCTCCACCATCTTGTGGTTGGGCGACCAGATCGTGCTGGGGACGCCGCTCAACCTCACGGTTGGTGGCTGGGTGTCCTCCCCGGGATCGGCGATGCCGGCGAAGATAGCGTCAAGCGCGGCGGTGAAGTCCGCCCTGGACCCGCCGGGAATGAAGAAGTACTTGCCACCGGTCTCCTCCGCGATGCGTCTGAGCACCACTTGGCTCGACACCGGCGGTCCGAACGCGGAGGTTGCCGTGACCGCGGGTGCCGCGGCCAGGGCACTCATGCCGCAGTCACCGGTGAGGAGCACGTTGACGCGAGCCCCGCTGGCCTGCGCAGCGGCAATGATGCCGCTGACGTCCCCGCCGTGGGCCGAGGCATCGGTCGCCACGATCATCTGCTTGTCGGTATCCGGATCGGTACCCAGCGCATTCAGGCCGCTGGAGATCCCGCCCAACGCGTCCTCCGGGCAGTCGTCGCCACCCGATGCACGCAACCCGTTCACCCAGCTCAGCGCCTGGTCACGGTCCTCCGTGGTCCCGATGGTT
>NZ_DASVQG010000350.1:0-9329 GCF_036389215.1 Jatrophihabitans sp. | reverse complement strand
CCCCGACAATGCCGGGCGGTCCCGCAGCTACCTCGACCGGGCCGGCTGGCTGCACTGGTCCCGGATCGGATCGATGCCTATCGCCGAGACGTTGCGGGCCATCTCCACCACCGAACTAACCGCCGCCGGGTTGCTGGACGCGCTGTCCTTCGTCGAACGCAAGTTCGACGAAGCCGGCCAGGCCGAACTCGCGGCGGCACCCGACGCCCGTGCGGACGCACTGGAAGAACCGATCGAATCCTGGAGAACCACACCGATGCCACAGCTGTCCGCCGTCCCGTCCACCGTTCCCGCAACGCCGCCCAGCACCCGTGAGCACCTGTCCTCGCCGGTGACCTCGGCGGTGCTGACGATCCAGTCCCAGATGCTGGCCGCGACGCGGAGTTTCCTGTGCCAGCAGGGCTTCACCGAGGTGCTGCTCCCGATCGTGGGACCGGTGACCGATCCCGGGGCACGGGGGGCCAAGCAGGTCGACATCGACTACTACGGCCACCGGTACAAGCTGATGACCAGCGCGATCCTGTACAAGCAGGCCTCGCTGACCATGTTCGACAAGATCTACTGCATCGCGCCCAACGTCCGCCTGGAACCGCTGGACACCACGGTCACCAGCCGGCACCTGGCCGAGTTCCACCAGATCGACGTCGAGATGGCGGGGGCGTCCCGCGAGCAGGCCATGCGGCTGGCCGAAGAGCTGCTCGGCTATGTCGTCGGCAAGGTGCTGTCGCAGTTGCCGGCCCAGTTCTCCTGGCTCGGCCGTGACGTCGACACGCTGGCCGAGCTGGCGACCGGGCCGTTCGGCCGGCGAAGCCACACCGACGCGGTCGCAACGCTGCGCGACCTCGGCCACCCGCAGAATCCGGATGCCGAGATCGACTGGGCCGGCGAGGCGATGCTGTCGCAGCTGGAGCGCAGGCCGTTCTTCATCACCGACTACCCGAAGGGCTCGCGCGGGTTCTACGACCGCGAGGACCCTCAGCGGCCGGGCTTCCTGCGCAACTTCGACCTGATCGCCGCCGAGGGTTACGGCGAGCTGGCCAGCGGCAGTGAGCGCGAGCACGACTACGCCACGATCATCGCGCGGATGCGCGAGACCGGAGAGAACCCGGCGAAGTACAGCTGGTACCTGGACATGGTCCGCGAGGGGATTCCCGGCAGCGCCGGTTTCGGCATCGGCGTGGAGCGGCTGACCCGCTACATCGCCGGACTGGACTCGGTGTGGCAGGCCAGCGCCTATCCCAAGATTCCAGGTGTGGTGTCGCCGTGAGCCCGCTGCGGGCCACCACCTTTCCCGAAGCCGCCGTCCGGACCCGTGCGCGGATCGGCGCCGCGGCGGCGTTCGCCGATTCTGCCGAGTACGGCCGCGCGCTGTTCGGCGCGAGCCCGGCGGGCAGCCACGCGGACTGGTTGGAGGGCCTGCGGCTGGTGCCGCCGGTGTTCGTGCCACACCGGCTGGACAAGCTCATCGAACTCGGCCGGGAGCCCACCTTCGGCGACGTGGACCTGACCACCACGATCGGCGGCCTGCGATCCACCCTGCCGCTCTACCTGTCCGCGTTCGGCTCGACCCGGGTGGCCAGCGTCGACCTGGGACTGGCCGCCAGCCGGCAGGCCGGCTCGCTGGGCATTCCGATGGTGGTGGGCGAGAACGTCCTGCGGGTCAACGGGTACGGCCGGGTTGAGGACGAGGATGCCGAGGGGTCGATGTTGGCCCGCATCTCTGCCTACGCCGACGTGGTGCTGGACGGCTACGGCGGTGTGGTGGTGCAGCAGAGCACCGAGGACGCCGACGCCGAAGTGTGGAACATGGTCTACAGCGACCCGAGCGCGCATCAGTTGTTGGAGTCGGGCCGGCTGGCCTTCGAGCTGAAGGTGGGTCAGGGCGCCAAGCCGGGACTGGGGGGAATGACGCTGCTGGACCCGGCGTCAGCTGCCCGGCTGGCGGACTCGTTCACGATGGTTCCGGTCGGTGCCGCCGTGGGTGCGACCAGCACCCAGAACGGCGTTGCCGGTGGCGGCGTCGCGGAGAACAACCGGACCGTGCTGCGCTGCTGCAGCCCGGGCACCTTCACCGAAGAGATCCTGCGTCAGCAGATCCGCTTGATGCGCAACAACTTTCCCAGGGCCCGGGTCTGGGTGAAGCTGCCACCTGCCCGCGACGTGCGCGCGGCGGCGGTGGTGGCCTGGCAGGCCGGCGCGGACGCGGTGACGGTGGACGGCGCCGAGGGCGGCACCGGCTGGGCGCCGACCGCCTTTCTCGAGCATGTCGGGCTACCGCTCGGCGAGTGCCTGCGCCGGATCGGCACGCCCGAAGGCTGCCTGCTGGTCTCCGGGCGGATGTGGGAAGGCAGCCGGGTCGCCAAGAGCCTGGCGTTGGGTGCCAGCGCCGCCGGTCTCGGCCGGGCGGCGTTGATCGCGGCCGATACCGACCCCGTGTGCGGTCTGGTGAATCTGGTCGAGTGCCTGACGCTGGAACTGCGGATGCTGCTCAGCGCGCTCGGCAAGTACGGCGTCGCGGCGCTGTCCGGGGAAGACGTCTGGTCACCGGACAGCGCGGGACAGCCATGGTGAACTACGTGATCCTGGACGGCCTGACCTGGATGAGCGGTGAATCCCGCGAGGCCCGGCCACCACGACGATCCGGCGGCAAGTCGAAGGAGCAAGCGATGAGCAAAGATGATGGCGTGGTGCTGCTGATCGGCAGCGGCTGGCGTCCCTACCGGGAGTACCTGCTGCAGGGCCTGGCCCAGCACCTGCCACTGTGGCTGATCGACGAACGGCCGCCGACCTGGCAGCGTCGCTATCTCATCGGCAGCAGCGTGGTCGGCGCGCTCGACGAGCAGCGGGCGGTCGCTGACCGCAACGGCCTCATCGAGGCGGCTCTGGAGGTGGCCAAGGACTGCAAGGTCGCCGGAGTGCTCACCTACGACGAGCTGCTCGTGACGGCCACCGCACATGTCGCCGAACGCCTCGGAGTACGAGGATTGTCCGTCCGCGGCGCGGAGAACTGCCGGGACAAGGCTCGCAGCCGGGCCGAACTGTCCCGCGCCGGGATCGCCCAACCTCGCTACGCCGTCGTGCACGATCTCGAGGCGGCCCTCGAGGCGGGTGCCCGCATCGGATATCCGGTCGTGAGCAAGCCACGCGGAATGGGCGCCAGCGTGGGCGTGGCGCGGGCCGACGACCCGGCCGGTCTCAAGGCTGCCTTCGAGGTGGCCGAACGAGCGCGGCGAGCCGGGCCGCCGGTCTACGAGGACGGCGTGCTGATCGAGGAAATGGTCGACGGACCCGAGATCAGCATCGACGGGGCGGTCTTCGGTGGCGAGTACCGGCCGTTCTGCCTGGCGCGCAAGCACCTCGGCGCCCCACCGTACTTCGAGGAGGTCGGCCACCTGGTCGATGCGGCCGACCCGCTGGCCGCCGACCCGGAACTGCAGGAGCTGCTCGCCCGGGCGCACCGGACACTGGGCGTGCACGACGGAATCACGCACACCGAGATCCGCCTGACCAGCCGCGGTCCGGTGATCATCGAGGTGAACGCCCGGCTGGGTGGCGACCTCATTCCCTACCTGGGCAAGCTGGCCACCGGTGTGGACCCGGGGCTGCTGGCAGCCCAGATCGCCGCCGGCGCACCGCCGAGCCTGGAGGCGACCAGCCGCCGCTGCGCGGGAATCAGATTCCTCTACCCACCGCAGGACTGCAGGGTCCTCGAGGTGTCGGTTCCTGATCCGGCCTCCGTGCCGAACCTGGTGCAAGCCCACGCCATGGCGGGGCCCGGTACCGAACTCCGGCTGCCGCCGAGCACCCACCTGTGCCGCCATGCCTACGTCCTGGCCGTCGCGCCGAGTCGCGGCGAATGCGAGGCCGCGCTCGATCAGGCGGCCGCACTGGTCGAATTGCGTTACGAGCCGCTCGACCAGGACGAGCCGTTCCAGGGCCGGCCGTGGTGAGCCGAGCCGACGGATGACCGCCACCGACGCCACCACGTCCGATGCCCCACCCGCTTCGCGCCGCATGTGCACGGCTTTCCACCAGAGGAGATCATCATGACCCACCAGGATGTCGAACTGCTTGCCATCGGCGCTGGCCCTTCCAACCTGGCTCTGGCCGTTGCGCTGGAGGAACTCGCTCCTGACCTCGCCGAGAACTCGCTGCTCATCGAGCGCTCCGAGGCGATCGTCTGGCAACAGGGCCTGCTGCTGCCGTGGGCGACCAGCCAGA
Source organism: Jatrophihabitans sp. (assembly GCF_036389215.1). Taxonomy (GTDB): domain Bacteria; phylum Actinomycetota; class Actinomycetes; order Mycobacteriales; family Jatrophihabitantaceae; genus Jatrophihabitans_A. Next base: position 5,108 of record NZ_DASVQG010000350.1, on the reverse strand, counting down.
TCTCCTTCCTCAAAGACCTGGTGACCCTGCGCAATCCCTGTAGCGAGTTCTCCTTCGTCAACTTCCTGCACTCCTGCGGCCGGCTGGACGACTTCATCAACCTGGGCAACGTCTGGCCGTACCGCAGCGAGATCTCGGAATACCTGGCCTGGGTGGCCAACTCGCTCAGCAAGGTCCGGGTGCGGCTGGGGTGCGAGTCGGTCCGGCTGGAACCTCGTCGTGATGAGGACGGCACGTTGGTGGGCTGGCTGTGCCAGCTGGCCGACGGATCGACGATCTCCAGTCGCTACCTGGTGATCGCCACCGGTCGCGATCCACAGATCCCGCATGCCCTTGCCGGCATGTCACCGGATCGGGTGGTGCACAGCAACCGGTACACCCATCGGATGGCCACCGTCGACCGCGAACTGCCGCTCCGGGTCGCGGTGCTCGGCGGCGCGCAGAGCGCCGCGGAGATGTTCTGCTCCCTGCAGCAGGAGCTGCCACAGGCCGAGATCGCCTGGGTGATGCGCTCGCTCAGTCCCAGCGCGCTGCAGTCCAGCCCGTTCAGCAACGAGCGGTACTACCCTTCCTTCGTCGATACCGTGTACGGGGCGTCCCCGGAGGGCCGGGAGGAGATCCGCAAGGAGATGCACCGCACCAACTACTCCGGCGTGGAGCCGGAGTTGCTGCGCAACCTCTACTCCGAGCGCTACCTCGGCCAGCTGACCGGCCAGGACCGCACCAGCATCATCACGATGGCCGACCTCGTCGGCGCGGTCGAGTCCGAGGACGGGGTGGTGCTGGATCTGGCCGACCGGACCACCGGCGAGGTCACCCGGCTGGAACGCGATCTGGTCTTCCTGGGCACCGGATTCGTCCGCGGGATGCCGACCGTCGTCAAGAACTTCACCGCCGAGCTGCAGCTTCCCGGAGCGACCGTGAGCCGCCGGTACCGGCTGCTGCTCGACGAGCCGTCCGAGGCCGCCTGTTACCTGCACGGGATGAACGAGGACACCCATGGCGTCGGCGACTCGCTGTTCAGCGTGATGGCTGACCGGACGGCCGCCACCGTATACGACATCCTGGCCGACCGTGATCCGGCGAGCAACCGGCATCTGGTGAAGGAGCCGGTGGGCTCCGACAGCCACTGATGGCCGGAGCGGGCGGCATGGCGGAGAGGATCGACTACGACGGCCGGCGGTTCAGCCCGGTCCCGGCGACATCGGCGCACGCCACCATCGCGCACTATCACCAGCAGCAGGACCTGCTCTGGGCCGAGTTCGCCGGCGGCGAGGTACGCCGGGGCTCGATCGCCGGGACCAGCGCCCCGGACGGCGTCCTGCGATTCGCGTACTGCATGGTGCTGGCAGGCGGTGAGTTGATCACGGGTGTGTGCCGCAGCATCCCGGAAGTGCTGGCCGACGGCCGCATCCGGTTGACCGAGCACTGGGAGCGCTTCGGCGCCGGCGCTGCCAGCGGTATCTCGACCCTGGAAGAGCTGCCACCGGGTGCCAACGGGCACGACATCGCAGGGTGAGCTGTGGGCAGCGCTTGGCCGCCGACGCTTCGCGGTATCTCGATTCTGGAGCGGCTACCGCAGCACGAATCCGTCGTTCCGGCGCGGCGCGCGATGCTGGAACGACGGATTCGGTACTGCTCTAGGACCGGCCCCGGCCGACCCGATCGCCTGCTGCCGGCGGGTGGCTGTGTGCCAGCGCGGGCACGAACCTGGCGGCATCCACCGTGCCCCAGCCGGTGGCCAGGTCATAGCCGGGAGCAGCCTGGAATCCGGGCCTGCCGTCAGCGATGGTGTTCCCCTCGGTGATGTCGACCAATCCGGTCCGGGGGTTGCCGCGCTGAGCCAGCTCGCCCAATCGGTAGAGCGCGGGGTTGATGAGCCCCAGCCGGCGGCCTGCCACCTGATCTGCCAGCGCGACGATGCCGGCAAACATCGACATGGCCTGACCGGTGCCGTTGAAGAGGTTCCATCCGATTCCGCCGGTGCCGCCGAAGGACGTGTAGATCCAGCCGCCACCGTCGACGGCCGCGCTCATGGTGATGTCCGGAGCACCGCGGTGCGAGCCCACGACGCCGGCCACCCCCGACTGGTATGACGGTCTGGCGAAGACGCTCGACACTCCCCCGCCGCCGGTGCCGCCCAAGCCGTCGTTCCAGGTCGTGACCGGATGCAGCGTCCTGCCCTGATCGTCGAGGTGCAGCTGGCTGCCGCCGACCGAGGTCACCAGCGGATCGGTGGAGGGCCAATTGGCGGCCTTGCCGTGGTTGCCTGCCGCGGCGAGCACCGTTACGTGCCGAGCCGCCGCCATCTCATAGGTGTGTCGCAGTCCTAACAAGCTGGCGAAGTCGCCCTCGCTGACGCCCGGGAAGGTGCTCTCACCGGTGGCCTCGATCTGGGCGATGACATCGCCGACACCAGCCTTCATCAGCACTTCCTCGGCGTGCAGCAGCTCGGGAAAGCCGGTGATGCCCTCGGTCTCGCTCACCGCGGTCTCGGCGATGACGATCTTGGCACCCGGTGCGATGGCGTGCGCGTTCTGCACGGCAAGCGAGGTTCCGGCGGCCCACTCGATCCGGGTGAAGTCGCTGGCGTCATACGGCGGGATGTCTCCGAAGCGGATGATCTCCAGCTCTGGATCGGGCAGGTTGAACTGCTTGTCGAAGACCGCGAGGTCGTGCCTGATGGTCGGCGATCCGAACGGCACGACGACCACGATTGTTCGTCCTCGGCCGTCGATCCCGCGCTGGTACAGCGGATTGAGGTTGTACGCGGTGTGCTGCTGCGCGGGCGTGTAGCACCGGACGCCGTACTCGGCAAGACACCCGGAGGTCGACAGCGGAGCAGGCAGGTGAAGGAAGTTCGGCCCGTATCCGATCGTGACCGCCGGGTCGGCTGCTGCCACTACGGTCTTGCCGGGTGCGGCCAGCGCGGCGGGCATGGCCAGCGTCGATGCCACCAGGCCGAGCGCGGCGGCGAGACAGACCGCCCTGCGCCGGCCTGGCTGGGCCGAACTGCGGGTGCCGGCGGCCTTCGGTACCGACTTTGGAACAAGGTCGCTCATGGTTCCTCCAAGACGGTGTGGTTGGTGCGATCTGGTGCGGTGCCTGCCGGGGGATGGGGGAACGGTCAGCTCGCGGGGTCGACGGTGATCGGTCCACCGACCGGCACGGCGGGCTCCGGCTCGTGCTCGGCGGCAGAATCCAGCATGCCGATCCGGCCGATGGCGGTGGCCACGACCATCACCGCGGCCGCCCACAGGAAGAACTTCTGGCCGACGTGCTCGTAGAGCAGGATTCCGGCAATCGGCCCCACGGTGGAACCGAGCCCGTACATGCTCTGCATGGAACCGAAGTAGCGGCCCCGCAGGTGCGCGGGAGCGACCATGCCCGGATAGGCCCAGATGGTCGGCGCGCCGACGATCTCCGACAGCGTCCACACCAGCGTGCCGATGATCAGCAGCACCGGGACCAGCTTGATCGCGTAGATGCCGTAACCGCAAGCCAGCAGCGCGTAACCGCTCATCTGGGTCAGCCGGAGTGGCCAGGTCTGCACGAACCTGGTTGCGAGCACTTCGAAGCCGACGACGATGGCTCCGTTGATCGTGATGACAGCGCCGTACCACCAGGTGCTCAATCCGGCATCGATGATTGCCAGTGGCAGCACCGCGGTGTACTGGACGTAGACCGTGCACAGCATCAGGAAGGCGGCCAGGAAAGTCATGTACCGCCAGTCCTGCAGCAACGCCAGGTAGCCCGAGCGTGACTTGCTCGCACCTGCGAGATCACCGATCTCATCGGGCTCGGCGGCATCGGCGACGGCTGATGCGGCCGGTTCGGCCGGGACGCCGCCGCGTGGCAGGAAGCGCAGGGCGATCACGCAGTAGACCAGTGCGGCCAGTGCCTCGCCCCAGAAGAGCAGGTCGTAGGACACCGACACCAGTGCCACGCCGATCAGCGGCGCGACCGTGGTGCCCAGGTTCAAGCACAACCGGTACATCGCGGTGACCATCACCAACCGGTTGGCCGGGGTGAGTTCGGTGATCAGCGACTGTGCGGCCGGACGGTACAGCTGGCCGATCGCGCTCACCAGCAGCACGGCGAGCAGCAGCAGGTAGTACTGCTCCACATAGATGATCGACACGATCAGCACTGCCGATCCCAGCATGCTGATGATCGTCGCCGTGCGGGCACTCAACCGGTCGCTCAGCGAGCCTCCGATGAAGGTGCCCACCACCGCGCCGGCTCCGTAGAGCCCGAGGGCGAGCCCGGCCTGGCCGGAGGAGAACCCTCGCGCGGTGAGGAATAGCACCAGGAAGATCTGAATGAATCCAGCCAGCTTGCTGACGAATACGCCGGCCAGCAGCGCCTTCGCCTGGTTGGACGTCTCGCGCCAGGTGGTCAGTACCCCGACATGCCCGCCGGCACCAGCAGGCGCGCTCTCATCAAGGAGTTCCTCAGTCATCGGTCGCTTGCCAATCTGTTCTCGGGATCGATGGATGCTGCCGGGTGGCCGCCACGCCATCCGTGGTTGGTGTAGACACAGTTGCGTAGACGTCGATCAGGCCGACTCGTTCCGGGTCGGATCATGGACGGGCATCGCACGCCCTTTGTGCCGCGACCGAGCGACAGGTGATGTCCGAAACAGCGAACCATTACCCGCGTCGGCCCCGTAATGCTACGTGTTCTGGGCGCGAACCTCACGTGATATCGAACCATTCTTGCAGCCGCTTCCTCAGATGCGAGTCGCCGAGCCACTAGCCGTGCGCCAGCATGAAGCGCAGCGACAGGGGCACGCTACCCCTAAGCCGGGGCCATGCACAGCACCTTTCGCCGCTGAAAATTTGCCTCTCGAGGGTGTATCAATCGGCGCCGCAGCGCGGCTCTTGTAATTGCAGCAATCCGAAACGAGATGGCTGCCAGCTGCGGCGAGGAGTCTGGAAAAACCGTGGAATCCGAATCTTTGGATGTAGTCGAGCGGGTTCCTGCCGACTTCATGCAGAACCCCTATGACCTGCTGAAGGAATACCGGGAAAAGGGACCGGTGCACGAGGTGGTCTGGGCACATGGTGCCAAGGTCTGGCTGGTGACCGGCTATGACGAGGTCCGCG
>NZ_DASVQG010000349.1:0-5464 GCF_036389215.1 Jatrophihabitans sp. | reverse complement strand
TTCAGCTCGGAAGTCCTTGATCGTTGGTGACCAGCGACTGGGTGTTGAACTTGACCTGCCAGATCGTCACCCCGCCGCCGGCGAGCTGGATGATCACCGCGCCGTCCTGCCAGATGCCGTTCTCCGCCTGGTGCGGACCTGCCGGGTCGCCCTGGTTCAGGTGCACGTTGTGCACGCCCAGGCCGGTCGTGAAAGGTTCGCCCAGGATGTAGATGCGGGCCGCCTGCGGAAGTCGCTGTTCGAGCACATCCAGGGCATTGTCGCCGTCACTGGACACCCAGGGAAAGGACCGCCACCGCAGCGGGAACCGCCACCGCAGCGGGAACCGCCACCCCAACGGGAACCACCGACGCCGCCCGAACCGCGGTAGCCAGTGGCGAATCCACGCGATCAGCTTGTCCAGCGCGGTCGGGGCCCATTCCTGGGAGTTCAGCGGTGCCCTCCGTCGCGCGACCAGCCACCGACGCAGCCGGCTGACCACCCAGCCGTCGCGCAGGATCGGGCTGCGCACGTAGTCCAGGGCGCCGGAGGTGGGGGTCGCCGCCAGCGAGCTGAACCCGTCGCCCAACGCAGCCAGGGTGGGAATGCTCGCCGTGGTCAGGTCGGTGACCAGGCGGTAGCTGACCCCGATACCGGTGGGGGTATCGACATCGAGAGCTGCCTCGTACTGACCGGCGGGTGTGCTGATGCGCAGCTTGCCGTGGTACCAGTGCCCGAAAGCGCCCGGATCCTCGCGAGTGATTGAGACGAACGTGCCGATGGCAACGCCGTAGCCGTGGTCAAGTGCCATGGCCAGCCCCCTCGTCCTCGGTTCTCACTCCGCGGTTTATGAGTCCGCGGGTTATGACTCCGCTGTATTACCCGGGCGGTGATGACTCCGCGGCTATGACGAAGAGGGCGGAATTAGCCCGGCGATACTTCGCTGGTCGTCTACAGCTCGGCCGCATGCCGGGGGGTGGGGGCACACTGGCTTTCATCCTGCTAGCCACTGGTCGGTGACCTCCTATGGCTGGTACAACGGTTTACCGGCTGCCTGTCGGTGAACCCGCGAAGGAGGAATCCGATGACCGCTGAATCCAATGGCATCAAAGAGCCCAACATGTTCCAGCTGAGCGGTCGCGGTGTGAGCGTGAGCCTGGCGCTGACCGGGCTCACCGGGCAGCCGACCCTCACCTACCAGGATTCTCACCACGCGCTGAGCTTCTCCGGCGATCAGGACATCACGGTCGAGGACAGCGCGCTCGGTCAGCTGGTCAGCGTGACCCTGGTGAAGTCCATCGATGCCGGCCACACCTCGTTCAGCGTCCTGATACCACGCCTGAACATCCTCGCCGGCTACAACCATGTCGAAACCCTCGGCATCACCGCCGTGCACAGCACGTCACTTGCCGGTATCGGGCACGGCCAGCTCACCACCTACCACGTCATCCACCTGCACGGCACCGCCAGCCAGATCCAGCCCTGACCGGCCGAGCCATGACCGGCTGAGCCACGACCGGCCGAGCCGTGAGCAGCTGATCCGTCGGCAGCTGCCTCGGCTCGGCTCGATCATCCAGGTGCTGCCGCGTCCAAGGACGCGAACGAGGGCTTGGCAAGAGCTTCGCGCACTGGCGGTACCTGGACGGTTACCCTGCCGACAGTTATGCTGATAACGCTTTCGACTCCGACAGCGGGTCCCCGGCTTCCTGCCCAAGGCTTACCTAATCGGGGTCCCATGCCGCTCACCCGTACCGAGAGCTTCGCGAAGTTCGCTCGCGAACTTGCCACCAAACCGACACTGGCTGCCACCCTGCAGGCAATAGTCGAGCATGCGGCGGCCACCATCCCTGGCGCCGAAGACGCGGCCATCACGGTCAGGCGCGGGACCCAGCGCTACGAGACGGTCGCCTCGACCGGGGAACTGCCCCTCGAGGTCGATGCCATCCAGTACCGGACCGGTGAAGGACCGTGCCTGCAGGCACTGCAGCAGCACCATGTGTTCCGGTCCGATGACATCGGCAGCGATGCCCGCTGGCCAACTTTCGGCCGCGAGGCAAGCGCGAGGACCGAGGCCGTGAGCATGATGTCGCACCGGCTATTTCTCGAAGATTCAGACAGCCTCGGAGCGTTGAACCTTTATTCACGAAAGCCCGCGGCATTCGCGGAGCTGGAAATGACTGTGCTCGATGACCTCGCAACGCACTGTGCGATCGCATTGGCCACCGTGGCCGAACGGGAGCAGAACCAGCACCTGCGTGCCGCCCTGGAGACCAATCGCGACATCGGGGTCGCGATGGGGATCTTGATGGCGTCGAAGTTGGTGACCAAGCAGCAGGCCTTCGACGCGCTGCGCATCACCAGCCAGCACGCTCACCGCAAGCTGCACCTGGTCGCCCTGGATGTCATCGAGACCGGTGAGCTTCCCCGATTCATGCCGATGCCTCGGGACCCGAAGCCCCTCAACTTCAGCTGAACGGTCAGTAATCGGTGGATCCCTCGGTGGACTCGACCCATTCCTGACCGCACAGGATGGAGACGGCTCGTCCGGTGTCGGGATCTTCGGTGCGCACCACGGTGATGCACCGCCGGACGAACAACTGCTCCGCCGGCCATTCGGTCAGCTGGCCGTTGAGCTCGAGCATCCGCGCGTCGCGCCGGACGCGGAAGGTGGCCGTAGGTTGCCCACCACCGCGCATGCCCGGTTCCGGCTGCCAGTGCCCGGCAGGGCAGTACCGGACCGTGCCGTAGACCGGTAGCTCGGAGCTGTGCATGGTTCACCTCCCACGGTGACTGCGGCGGAGTCCAACGATCGAACGTATGTTCGATAATAGACGCCGAATTCCCAGTCGGCCAGAGGTGGCTTTCGATGCCCCGAGTGCGGGTGGCGAGACAGGTCTCCACAAGCTTGCAGAATGAAATTGTGAATCGATCTGGCGACAGCGCACCCATCCGGCCCGATACCGCCGCACCGGTGGAGCCGGTCGGCACGGCAACCGCCGAATTCCGCGACATCGCACCGGCCGAGGCAGGCGAGAGCACGCTGACGGTGCTGCTCGCCCTGGGCGCCAATGCCTCGATCGGGGTGCTCAAGCTGATAGCCGGCCTGGTGACCGGTTCGGGTGCGCTGCTGTCCGAGGCCGCCCACTCGGCAGGGGACACCTCGACCGAACTGTTGCTGCTGACCGCGCTGCGCCGCTCGGATCGCCCGGCGGATCGCGTCCACCCGTTCGGCTACGGCAAGGAGCGCTACTTCTGGTCGCTGCTGGCCGCGGTCACGATCCTGATCTCCGGCGCCGCGTTCTCGATCTTCCAGGGCTTCCACACCATCCTCGGCGAGGCGGAGGAGCCCAGCGACAAGCTGTGGATCAACTACCCGGTGCTGGCGATCGCGTTCGTGCTGGAGGGCATCTCGTTCCGGCAGGCGCTCGGTCAGGTGAAGGGCGCAGCCAGGCGCGGGCGCCGCTCGGTCCGTTCCTACATCAGCGATCCGGAAGACCCGACTGTCAAGAGCGTGGTGCTGGAGGACTCGGCGGCCCTGGTCGGCCTGGTGCTGGCCGGTGCCGGCGTGGGCCTGCACCAGCTCACCGGCTCGGCCTTCTGGGACGGCTTGGCGTCGCTGGCCATCGGGGCGCTGCTGGTGGCGGCCGCCTACGCGCTGGCCCAGACCTGCAAGGGGCTGCTGATCGGCAAGCAGGCCGACATCAGGCTGGTGCGGGCCATCGAGGCGCGGCTGGAGGCACAGCCCGAGATCCTGGACCTGGTGGACGTGCTCACCATGATGACCGGCGTGCACCGGGTGCTGTTGTGCGCCCGGGTGGACTTCGTCGAGGGCACCACCGCCGACGATCTGGAAATGGCCTGCATCCGGATCGATGCCGACCTGCGAGTGGAGTTCCCCTCGCTGGACGAGATCTTCATCCAGCCGGTGCCGCGCAGCGACGCGCTGTTGCGCGAACGGGTTCTCAGCCGCTACGGCCGGGTGCTGGCCGACGAGCCTGACACCGAATCCGCGGCCCGGCGGCGGTCGGCGGCGGCAGGTCGTGGCCAAGGCCGGAACGGATCTCGAGGAGGCCCAGTAGGCTGACCTGCTGTGACCGACGTACCCGCCGAGCTGAAAGAGCTCTCGGCAACCCTGACCAGCATCGAGGCGGTCCTCGACGTAGCCAAGTTGCGCGGCCAGGTGGCCGATCTGGAACGGCAGGCGTCGGACCCCGAACTCTGGAACGACCCCGAGAACGCCCAGAAGGTGACCTCGAAGCTGAGCCACACCCAGGGCCAGATCCGCCGGGTCGAGGAGCTGCGCAGCCGGGTCGATGACGCCGAACTGCTGTGGGAACTCGCCGAGGCCGAGAACGACCCGGACTCCCGCGCCGAGGTGGAGGCAGAGCTGGTCAAGCTCACCAAGGCGATCGGTGAGCTGGAGGTGCAGACGCTGCTGTCGGGCAAGTACGACGCCCGCGAGGCGCTGGTGACGATCCGGTCCGAGGCCGGTGGCGTCGATGCCGCCGACTTCGCCGAGATGCTGATGCGGATGTACCTGCGCTGGGCCGAGCGGCACAACTACGCCACCGAGGTCTATGACACCTCCTACGCCGAGGAGGCCGGCATCAAGTCGGCCACCTTCCAGGTCAAGGCGCCCTACGCCTACGGCACGCTCTCGGTCGAGCAGGGCACCCACCGGCTGGTGCGGATCAGCCCGTTCGACAACCAGGGACGCCGCCAGACCAGCTTCGCCGGGGTCGAGGTGCTGCCGGTGGTCGAGCAGTCCGACCACGTCGAGATTCCCGAGGACGAGCTGCGGGTGGACGTCTACCGGTCGTCCGGCCCCGGTGGCCAGGGCGTCAACACCACCGACTCCGCCGTCCGGATCACCCACCTGCCGACCGGGATCGTGGTCAGCTGCCAGAACGAGCGCAGCCAGATCCAGAACCGGGCCTCGGCGATGGCGGTGCTGCAGGCCAAGCTCCTGGAACGCCGCCGCGAGCAGGAGAAGGCCGCGATGGACGACCTCAAGGACGCCGGCAACAGCTGGGGCAACCAGATGCGTTCCTACGTCCTGCACCCGTACCAGATGGTCAAGGACCTGCGCACCGAGCACGAGGTCGGCAACCCGTCCGCGGTGCTGGACGGCGACATCGACGACTTCATCGAGGCCGGCATCCGCTGGCGTCGGTCGGCCTGAGCCCGACGATGGCTGACTGGTACCCCCAACCCGAGCCCACCGGCGAGGGCCTGCTCGACGTCGGCGACGGCAACCGGGTCTTCTGGCAGACCTCCGGCAACCCCGACGGCAAGCCGGCGGTGATGCTGCACGGCGGTCCGGGCACCGGCTGCCCGCCGGGGATGGCCCGCGGGTTCGACCCGGAGCGCTACCGGGTGGTGCTGTTCGACCAGCGTGGCAGCGGCCGCAGCACTCCGCACGCCAGCGACCCGACGGCCGACCTGAGTGTCAACACGACCTGGCACCTGGTCGGCGACCTCGAAC
>NZ_DASVQG010000348.1:0-24253 GCF_036389215.1 Jatrophihabitans sp. | reverse complement strand
GCTGCCGAGGCTACGGCCGAGCTGGCGGTGGCGGCCGCACCGAGCAGCGTGACCTGGCTGGTCAGGGCGGCCACCCGATCGGCCACGCTCGGGTGGTCCGCGCTGGCTTCGGTCACCACCAGCAGGTTCTCGGCGATGGTGGCCGACAACCCGGCGCAGCGCTCGGTCAGCCGGGTCTCGGCCAGCGCCGCCTGGTGAGCCTGCTCGGCTTGGGCGGCAAGCTGCTCGGTGATCTCGGCCAGTTCCCGGTCCAGGGCACGCTGCCGGTCGGCTGCCGCCTGGGCCGCTACCAGGCCGGCGCTCGCCTGGTCGAGCTTGGCCTTGGCGCGCTCGGGCGTCAGCTGCTCAGCCCTGATCTGCAGCTCGAGGAGCTCCGCTCGTTGCTCGGCCAGTTCCGAGCGGCGGGTCTCGACTTCGGCGCTCAACCGGCGCAGCTCGTCCTCGGCGGAGTTGACCAGCTCCTGGCTGACGTGGCCGTCGGTGGGCCGGGCCGGTTTCGGGTGCTCCAGCGAGCCGCACACCACGCACTCCTGGCCGCTCTGCAGGGCCATGCCCAGCTCGCTGGCGATGCTGGCTCGCCAGCTGACGCGCAGTGCCTCCAGCCGGGCGCGCTGGCCCTCGGCGGCATCGAAGAGCTCGTGTGCCAGCTGCTGGTTCTCGGCTGCGAGCCTGGCTGCGGCCACCGCCTGCCGCGCGGCGGCCAGCCGGGTTTGGGCCCGGTCCCGTTCGGCGGCCAGATCGGCCAGCCGGCCGGCGGCCAGCACCGCCTGGTTGCGCGCCTCGGTCAGCTCGGCCTGCCGGATCGGCAGCGCGGCCAGCCGTGCCGCCGCCTGCTGGCGCAGTTCCTGTTGCACCGCTAGTTGCTGCTGAAGCCGCTGGTGGTCGGCATGGAGGCCGCTCAACTGCCGTTCCCGGCGCACCGCGTCCGCGAGCGCGCCCAGCGTGGTCTGGCCGCTGGCAGCCTCGGCTCGCAGGCCGGCTTCGGGCAAGTCGCGCAGCGGCGCGGCCAGCCGTCCCCGGGCGGTGCAGGCCTCGCGCTCAGCCTGCTCGAACCGGGTGCTGGCCACGGCCAACGCCTCGGCGGCCGGCAGCACCAACAGCGCCCGCTCGGCCGCGGCGAGCTCCGCGCACGCGGCCTGGTGCTCATCGCCCTCAGCCAGCAGCCGATGCCGCTCGGCGCGCAGTCGCTCGCGCAACGCCCGCCGGGCAGCGAGGTCCTGGGCCCGCTGCAGCCGCGCAACGGACTGCGCCCGTACCTCGGCTGCGCTGGCCTGCCGCTCCGCGGCGGTGGACACGACGGCCTGCAACCGCTCGCGCACCCCGGTCAACAGCGCCGTCACCTCGGCGCAGTCACCGGACTCGCAGTACCCGGCCAGCTCGGCCACGACGTCCTCGGCGAGACCGGTGGCGCCGGCGAGCGCATGCACCGCCTTGCCCACCGCGGCGTTCGTGGTCGCCCGCCGCTGCTCGGCCGCTCGGCGTCCCTCGATCAGCAGCTCCTGGGTGCGGGCCAGCACCTCGGTGCCGAACAGCCTCTGCAGCAGGGCGCGTTTGTCATTGGTGCTGGCCTGCAGGAAGTTCGCGAACTCGCCTTGGGGCAGCAGCACGGTCTGCACGAACTGGCCGTGCGTGAGCCCCACCGCCCGGGTGATCTCGTCCTCGGTGTCACCCAGGCTCGCCGACAGCAGGACGCCGCCGTCCGGCTGCTCCAGCGAACCGAGCCGCCACAGCTTGACGGTCATGTGCGCCGGAGTGCTGCCGCTGCCCTTCTTCTTCGGCCGCTGGTGGCTCGGGGTGCGCCGGACCCGGTAGAGGCCGCTCTGCGTTTCGAAGATCAGCTCGACCACCGGTTCGGCGCTGGGCGGCGCGTGCTGGGACTTCAGCCGTTCGACCGTCGCCGACCGCTGCGCCAGCTTGCCGTACAGGGCGAAGCTGATCGCATCGAGCACGGTGGACTTGCCGGAGCCGTTCGGGCCTTCGAGCAGGAACAGCCCGCTCTCGCCGAAGCGGCTGAAGTCGACCTCGACCTGGCCGGCGAACGGCCCGATAGCGGTCATGCTGAGCCGGTGCAGCCGCATCAGCCACCGCCCGGTCGTGCCTCGGCGATGGCGGCGGCCTGGTAGGCCTGCTCGAACAGGTCAAGCTCCAGATCGAGCGCGGCTAGACCGGTGACGTGCTCGACGAAGTCGGCGCCGAGCTGGCGCGGGCTCGGAGCCAGCGCCGCGGTCGGCGTGCTGGTGCCGGCGGGCCGCGCGCCGGCCGGGAGGTGCAGCACCTGCAGGACATGCGGAAAGCGGGATTTCACCCGCTCGAACAGCTGGTCCGGCCGGGACCGGTCGGTGACGGTCAACCGGACCCAGTCCTCGGCGTGCCGGTCGTCGGCCAGCAGTTCGGCGAGGGTGCCGGTCAACTCGGCCATCGCACGCGGCTGCCGCAACGGCACGGCCGTCACCCGGACCGGGGCATCGGGCTCGATGTCGACCATCGACACCGACTTCGCGTGTCCGAGTTCGGAGAATGAGTACCGCAGCGGTGAGCCGGAGTAGCGCAGCGTGGTGCCGGCCGAGCCGCGCGGCTGCTGGGCGCCGTGCAGGTGCCCGAGCGCGACGTAGTCCATGCCGTCGAAGGTGCCTGCGGCGACGCTGTCGACACCGCCGACGACGATCGAGCGCTCGCTCTCACTGGGCAGGCCGCCGACCACGAAGGCGTGCGCCATCACGACCGACCGGGTGCCGGCGGGCAGGCTTGCCAGATCGTGGCGCACCCGCTCCATCGCCGCGGCCATCACGGCCTGGTGCGAGCGCTCCAGCGGCTGGCCGTCCGGTGCCAGCACGACCCGGGCCGCGTCGGGATCGAGGTAGGGCAGCGGATAGACCGCCACCTGAGCCGAGCCATCCGGATCACTGCCCAGCAGCACCGGCCGGCCCACCGAGGCCAGGTCGGTGCGCACCCGGAGCCGCTCGGTGAACAGCTCGGCACCGAAGCCGAGCCGGATCGCGGAGTCGTGGTTGCCGGCGGTGACGATCACGGTGCTGTGCTTGATCAGGTCGGCCAACGCGCTGGCGAACAGCGCGACGGCCTCGACCGGCGGCACCGCGCGGTCATAGACGTCACCGGCGATCAGCACCGCGTCGACCGGCACGCCGTCAGGCGGTTGGGCGACCAGCCGGCAGATCTGCTCCAGCACGTCTCGCTGGGCATCGAGCAGGTCCACGCCGTGCAGCGTGCGGCCCAGATGCCAGTCGGAGGTGTGCAGGAACCGCATGCAAAGAAAGCTACAAGCGGCCACCGACAGAAACTGCCAGAAACGCCCGGCAGCTCAGAACGCTCGAGGACTCAGTCGCGCACGACCCGCACGCCGCCGGCCGGCACCACCAGCGATCCAGCCTCGACCCGCTCGCCGGTGACGAGTTCGGTGCCCGAGAGCGGGACCGGAACCGGTTCGCCGGTGTGGTTGAGCACGAAGGTGTAGCCGGCGTCCTCGCCGCGGCGGCGAACCACCTCGACCCTGGCCGGCAGGCCCGCGAGCAGCGGCCGGACCCCGGCCTCGGCGAGCACCCGGGCCAGCAGGGCCGCCAGCTGCTGATCGGCCAGCGTGGTGCCCAGGTACCAGGCCTGACCGGCGCCGACCCGGTTGCGGGTGACCGCCGGCGAGCCGGCCACCGGGCCCCCGGCGTAGCCGGCGAGCTGCTCGGCGCCCTCCGTCCGGCCGAGTTCGGACCACACGACACCGCTGCCGTAGTCGCTCAGCGCCACCGATTGCCCCGCCAACAACGGAAAGAACTCCTCGATCCGGATGCCGAGCAGCTCGCGCAGCGCTCCCGGGTAGCCGCCCGGGACGATGTGGTCTGCCGAGTCGACGATGCCGGAGAAGTAGCTCACCAGAACCGTCCCGCCGGCCTCGACGAAGGCGGCCAGCGCTGCCGCGTGCTCGGCGGGGAGCAGGTAGAGCTGTGGCACCAGCAGCACCCGGTAGCCGTCGTAGGAGCCATCCGGCGGCACGAAGTCGCACCGAACTCCCGAGCGCCACAGTGCCGAGTACAGCTGCCGGGTCGCCGCCAGCGGGTCGACGTCCACCGAGGGATGGGAGTCCAGTTCGGCGGCCCAGCGTGACTGCCAGTCGTAGACGATCGCCACCTCGGCCTGCTCCACGACGCTGCCGGCCAGCTCGCCGAGCCGGCCGAGCACCGCACCGAGTTCGGTGACCTCCCGCCAGCGCAGCGAGTCGCGCCCGGCGTGCGGCAGCAGCGCGGAATGGAACTTCTCGGCACCGGCGGCCGAGGCCCGCCACTGGAAGAACAGCGCCCCGTCCGAGCCGCGGGCCACGTGCTGCAGCGAGTTCCGCTGCATCTCACCGGGCGCCTTGGCACGGTTGCGGGGCTGCCAGTTCACCGCCGACGTCGAGTGCTCCATCAGCAGCCACGGTTGGCCGCCGGCCAGTCCCCGCACCAGGTCCGCTGCCATCGCCAGCTCCTCGGCGGGGTCGCGGTCATCGACGATCAGGTAGTGGTCATTGGACACCACGTCCATCTCCCGCGCCCACCGGAAGTAGTCCAGCGGCTTGAAGAACGACATGAAGTTGGTGGTGACCGGATGACTGGAGTGAGCGCGCAGCACCGCCGCCTCGGCGCGGAAGCAGTCCAGCAGCTCGTCGGAGGAGAACCGCCAGAAGTCCAGCTGCTGGGTCGGGTTGACCCAGGTGCCGGACCGGCGCGGCGGCAGGATCTCGTTCCAGTCGTAGTAGCGCTGGGACCAGAAGGCGGTGCCCCACGCCTGGTTCAGCTCGGCCAGGCCGCCGTAGCGCCGGCGCAGCCAGTCCCGGAAGGCTGCCGCCGAGACGTCGCAGAAGCAGTGCGCGTTGTGGCAGCCGTACTCGTTGTGCACGTGCCACATCACCACCGCCGGGTGCTCGGCGTAGCGCTGGGCGATGGCCTCGGTCAGCGCGCCGGCCGCCCGCCGGTAATCGGGGTTGGACGGGCAGAACGCCTGCCGGGAGCCGTAACTGATCCGCACCCCGTCGGCGGTCACCGGCAACGACTCGGGATAGCGGCGGGAGAACCAGGGCGGCGGCGAGGCGCTGGCGTTGGCCAGGTCGACCCGGATCCCGGCGCCGTGCAGCAGGTCCAGCACCCGGTCCAGCCAGCCGAACCGGTAGTCGCCCTCAGCCGGTTCCAGCAGGGCCCAGCTGAAGATGGCGACGCTGACCAGGTTCACGCCGGCCTCGCGCATCAACGCGATGTCCTGCGCCCACACCGGTTCGGGCCACTGCTCGGGGTTGTAGTCACCGCCGAAGGCCAGCGCCGGCCGCCCGGTGTCCGACAGCCCTCCGGTGATCCGCCGCATGCCGGAGCCGCTTTCGATCATGCGGTTCAGCCCTTGCTCGCGCCGAGGGTCAGCCCGGCGATGAACTGCCGTTGCAACAACAGGTACACCACCAGGGTGGGGATCACCGTGATGGTGGCGCCGGCGGCGATCAGGTTGTAGTTGGACAGGAAGTCCCCCTGCAGGTTCTTCACCCCGGTGGTGATCGGCAGCCGGTCGCCGCTCTGGATGAACAGCAGCGGCCAGAAGAAGTCGTTGTAGATCCAGATGACTTCCAGGGTGCCCAGCGCCGCCAGCGCCGGCCGGCACAGCGGCAGGATGATCGCCCGGTACTGGCGCCAGACGCCGGCGCCGTCCACCAGGGCAGCCTCGGTCAGGTCCTCGGGCAGCGCCTTCATGTAGTTGGACAGCACGAAGGTGCAGAACCCGACCTGGAAGGCCACGTCGACCGCGATCACCCCGTAGTAGGTGTTCAGCAGGCTGCCGGAGTCACTGACCGAGTAGGGCAGCGGTGTGTGCTTGAACATCGCGTAGAGCGGGGCCGCCAGCACCTGCGGCGGCAGCAGGTTGCCGGCGGTGAACATGATCAGCAGGGTGATGTTGAACCGCCACCGGAACCGGCTCACCGCGAACGCCATCATCGAGGCCAGCACGATCGTCAGCAGCACCGAGGGCACCGTGATGATCAGGGAGTTGATGAAGTACGTCTGCAGGCCCGCCTGCCGCCAGGCGGTGCTGAAGTTCTCGAAGCCGAAGCTGCCCTTCAGGCTCCAGTAACCGTGCTCGTCGATGGCGGACTTCGGCCGCAGCGAGGTGAAGACCGTCCACAGCAGCGGGACCAGCCACAGCACCGACATGGCGATCAGGAACAGGTGGGTGCCGTAGTGCCGCCGGCCGGGATGCTGGGACCGGATCGGGTCACGGGCAGTAAGGACCGGCGCGCTCACTGGTCGACCTTTCGGAACGTCCGGATCAGGTAGAAGACGATCGGAACCAGCGAGATCACCAGCAACAGGACGGCCAGCGCGGAACCGACGCCGATCACCTGTCCCTCGCCGACCAGGTTCTGGATCACCAGGGCGCTGATCAGTTCCAGGCCGTTGGTGCCGCGGTTGATCACGTAGACGATGTCGAAGGCCCGCAAGGCCTCGATGATCGTGATCACCACGACGACGATGTTGATGGGGCGCATCGCCGGGAACACCACCCGGAAGAAGGCCTGCGGGGCGGACGCGCCGTCGATGGCGGCCGCCTCCTTCAGCGACGGGTCGACGCCCTTGAGGCCGGCCAGGTACAGCACCATGATGTAGCCGGCGTGCCGCCAGGTCGCGGCCACCAGCGCTGCCCACAGGTTGACGCTGGAGTTGCCGAACCAGTCCACCGCATGCGGCGTCCCGGCCGTGCCCAGCACGTGGTTCACCAGGCCGTCGTTGCGCTGGTACATCAGCTGCCAGATGATCCCGATCAGCACCAGCGACAGCATCACCGGGGTGAAGAAGATGCTCTGGTAGATCCGGCTGCCACGGATCCGCTGGTCCAGCAGCACCGCCAGCAGCAGCCCGAGCGGGGTGGCGACCACGCCGAGGAACAGCAGCCAGATGACGTTGTGCTGCACCGCCGGCCAGAACGGCGGGTAGTCCTGGGTGACGTAGCGGTAGTTGGTCAGCCCGGCCGAGCGGATGTTGGACAGGTCCAGCCCGTCCCACCGGGTGAAGGACAGGCCCACCGACAGCAGCATCGGTATCCAGATCAGCAGGGCCTGCAACAGGGTCGGCACGGCCACCATCGCGCCGAGCACCGCCTTGTCGCGGCCGGACAGCCGGTGCACCCGGCGGCTGCGGCCGGTGACCAATGGTGCTGACGCCTGGTCCGGCTGAGTTGGATCAGGCTGAGCCGGTGCGGCAACCAGCGGCAGGTCGGTCATCGCTATGCCGCGTACAACTGCTTGGCCTGTGCCTCCAGACCCTTGGTGTCGATGCTTCCGGTCTTCAGGAAACCCTGCAGGGCAGGCAGCACGACATTGTTGGCCATTGCGGGCAGAGCGTCCCGGTCGAGGAACTGGCTGATGTACTTGGCTCCCGCGATCGCCTCGGCACACTTCTTGTTCAGCGGGCTGAACTTCGAGGTGTCCGAACCCTTGGCGGTCTGCAGGTTGGAGGTGTCGATCGAGGCGTAGGTGTCCTGGCCCTGCGGAGTGCCGAGGAATGCCAGCAGATCCTTGGCCGCCTGGTTGTTGGCACCCTTCTTCGACAGCATCAGGCCGTCGATCGGCGCCTCGATCGCGTCCTTGCCCTCCACCGCCATGCTGGGGAACGGGAAGAAGTCGATGTCAGCCAGCACCGCCTTGTCGGTGAACTGTTGGGTCACGAACGAGCCGAGCAGGTACATACCGGTCTTCTTCTGGCCGAGCGCGGTGGCCGCCTCCTGCCAGGTCGCGCCGAGGGCAGCCGGGTCCTGGTAGGGCAGCAGCGCCTTCCAGTTGTCGAAGACGTCCTTGACCTTCTGCTGGTCCCAGGACTCCTTGTGCGCGCAGAGGTCGACGTGGAACTGGTAACCGTTGGTGCGCATGTTGATGTAGTCGAAGGTGCCCATCGCGGGCCAGCCGTCCTTGTCGGCGAAACCGATCGGGATCAGCCCGTCCTTCTTCATCCGCGCGCTCAGCGTCTTGAGCTCGTCGAAGGTGTCGGGAACCGAGTAACCCTTGGCTTCCCAGACGCTCTTGCGATAGAAGAAACCCCACGGATAGTTGTAGTTCGGCACGAAGTACTTCTTGCCGTCATCGCCGGTCGAGGCCTTGGCGAGGGCGTCGGAGAAGTTGCCGCCGATCTTGTCCCAGACGTCGTCGATCGGCGCGGCCAGGCCCTTGCCCGCGTAGAAGCGCATCCGATACCCGGCGAACCAGGTGAAGACGTCGTCCGGGCTGCCGTTGAGGTAGGAGTTGATGTTGTTCTGGAAGTCGTTGTGCGGAACGGTGTTGACCTTGACCGTGTTCCCGGACTGCTTGCTGAAGGCGTCGAAGACCGCCTGGTAAGCCCGCTTGGGGACGTCGTCGGAGCTGCCGGAGCCGACGCTGACCGACTTCGACGCCGACCCACCGCCGCTGGAGGAGGGCTTGCTGCCCCCGGTGCAGGCGGCCAGCAACGGGCCTATCGCGATTCCCGCGGTGCCGAGTCCGAGGCCCTTGAGCAGCGTTCGCCGGGTCGGGCCGGACTCGGCGGAGCCGGAGATGGACGGGGGCTGGGTTGGCGCCATGGTTCCTCCTGCTTGAGGGCTTGCTCGAGGGCTCCGCAAGACAGCTGAGCCTCACAAGTACTCGCCATTCAGCGGAACCGAAGGCCGGCTGTCAAGCGAACCGCCGAAGCCGGCGATAAAAATTATGCACAGTCATAGCCCAGGCCGGCGTAGCCTCAGTCGCTGAGTCGATGAGCTCCGTCGGCGGCGGTGACGCCGAAACTGACGGGCGCGATGTAATCGCGTCCGGCGTATGCGGCGGCCACCGCGAGCGCGGCCGCCCGGGCCTGGGCCGGTTCCATCAGCCCGATCACGCACCCGCCGAAACCGCCGCCGGTCATCCGGGCACCGAAGGCGCCGAAGGCCAGCAGCACCTCCACGGCCAGATCCACCTCCGGCACGGTGATCTCGAAGTCATCGCGCATGCTGGCGTGCGAGGCGGTCAGCAGCGGCCCGATCTGGCGCAGCTGGCCGGTCCGGAGCAGGTCCGCGCAGGCCAGCGTCCGGTCGTTCTCGGTGATCACGTGCCGGGCCCGCTTGCGCAGCGTCTCATCCGGCAGCCGGTCCATGGCGTCGGCGAGCTCTTCCAGTCCCAGGTCGCGCAGCGCCGGCACGCCGAGCAGCCGGGCCGCCTCCTCGCAGGCGCTGCGGCGCTCGCCGTACAGGCCGTCGGTGAGCTGGTGCGGAGCCTTGGTGTCGACCACCAGCAGGGTCAGCCCGGCCGCCGCCAGGTCGAAGGGAACCGGCTCGACCGCCAGCGTGCGCATGTCGCACAGCAGCACCCGGTCGCGCTCGCCGAAGATCGAGGCGAGCTGGTCCATGCCGCCGGTCGGAGCGCCGACGAAGTCGTTCTCGGCCTGCCTGGCCAGCGCCACCAGGTCCGGCCGGTCAAGGCCCAGGCGCAACTGGTCGTTGAGCGCCGCGGCCACCGAGCATTCCAGGGCGGCCGAGGACGACAGCCCCGCCCCGGACGGAACGTCGCCGTCGATGCTGATCGACATGCCCCGCAGCTGGTGGCCGCGTTCGGCGATCGCCCAGGCCACCCCGGCCACGTAGCCGGCCCACTCGTCCGACTCGGCCAGCGCGCCGGGCCGCAGGTCGGCCAGCGCGATCTCCACCGGAGCGTCCCGCTGGGCGGAGACCACTTCCAGCACCGGCTCGGCCAGCGGCGAGACGGTGGCGGTGCAACCCTGCGGGATGGCCATCGGCAGGCAGAAGCCGTCGTTGTAGTCGGTGTGCTCGCCGATCAGGTTGACCCGGCCCGGTGCCCGCCAGGTGCACTCGACCCGCTCGTCCTGCTCCTGGGCGGCAGGTTCGGGCGTGCTAGCCATGGTCGGCGCCCGTCGAGCCGGCGGTCTCGGGACTCAGTTGCTGGAAGAACTGCCAGGCATCGGCGACCATCCGGTCCAGGTCGCGGGTCGGCCGCCAGCCCAGCTCGGCCGCTGCCTTGTCGTTGGAGGCGATCAGCACCGCCGGGTCACCGGCACGGTTGGGGGCATCCACCGCCGGAGTCGGCCGTCCGGTGATCCGGCGTACCGACTCGATGACCTCGCGCACCGAGGAGCCCGAGCCCGAGCCGAGGTTGCAGATCAGGTGGCTGCCCTGGCCGTCACTGCCGTCGGCCTGGTCCCGGGTGGCCCGTTCCAGCGCGCGCAGGTGGGCATCGGCCAGGTCCAGCACGTGGATGTAGTCGCGGACGCAGGAGCCGTCCGGCGTCGGGTAGTGCACCCCGTTGACCTGCAACTGCGGCCGCAGGCCGGCCGCGACCTGCAGCGCGATCGGGATCAGGTGGGTCTCGGTGGCATGCCGCTCGCCCTGCGAGTTCTCCGGGGTGATCCGGGCGCCGGCCACGTTGAAGTAGCGCAGGCTGACCGCTGAGAACCCGTGCGCTCGCGCGTAGCTGGTCAGCATGTGGTCGACCGCGAGCTTGCTCGCGCCGTAGGGGTTCGTCGGCCGGGTGGGGGAGGACTCCAGGATCGGCACCGAATCCGGTTCGCCGTAGGTGGCGGCGGTCGAGGAGAACACGATCGTGCGGACGTCGTGGCGGCGCATCGACTCCAGCAGCGCCAGGGTGCCGGAGGTGTTGTTGTGCCAGTACAGCTCCGGGGCGGTGACGGACTCGGGCACCAGTGACTTGGCCGCGAAGTGCACCACCGCGTCGAACCCCCCGGCCGCCAGCACCGGGTCGGCCTCGGTGATGCCGGCTTCGACGAACTCCGCGCCGGCCGGCACCGCGTCGGCGTGCCCGGTGGACAGGTTGTCCAGCACGGTGACCTGGTGGCCGGCACTCAGCAGCTCGGCGGTGACCACACTTCCGATGTAGCCGGCACCGCCGGTCACGAGTACACGCATGGTGGCTGGAGGCTCTCCGCTCGGTTGGTGGTGACGATCGACCCTACACTCGCATATGAGTTGCCCGGCCGGACACCGATGAGAACGAGGGAGCGCGCCCAGCCATGAACGGCGCCCAGCTATGAACGGCACTGTGCTCAATGTCTGCATAGTGCTGGGGCTGATCGCCATCGAGGGCCTGTTCGTCGGCGCCGAGATCGCGCTGGTGTCGCTGCGCGAGGGCCAGGCCAGGGCGATGGCCGACTCGGGCCGGCGCGGCCAGGCGGTCGCCCGGTTGCTGGCCGACCCGAACCGGTTCCTGGCCGCGGTGCAGATCGGCGTCACCTCCACCGCCCTGCTGTCCTCGGCGTTCGGCGCGGTGACCCTGTCGGAGTCGGCCAAGGACGCGCTGGTCCGCAACGGGGTCGGCGAGACCCTGTCCGGGGTGATCGGCATCGTCGGGGTCACCCTGCTGATCTCGTTCGTCACCCTGATCATCGGCGAGCTGGCCCCCAAGCGGATCGGCCTGCAACGGCCCGAGGGCATCGCCTTGCTCTTCGGGCCGACCCTGGACCGGATAGCGAGGCTGTTCCGTCCACTGATCTGGCTGCTGTCCAGATCCACCGACCTGGTGGTCCGGGTGCTGGGCGGCGATCCGCACGCCGGGCGCGACAGCATCAGTGAGGAAGAGCTGCGCGGCCTGGTGGCCGCGCACGAGTCGCTGACCTCCGACGAGCGGCGGCTGATCGACGACGTCTTCGCCGCCGGCGAGCGCTCGGTCAGCGAGGTGATGATCTCGCGGACCGAGGTGGTCTTCCTGGAAGCCGGCATGACCGTCAGCCGGGCCGTGAAGCTGACCGGTGACTCCCCGCACTCGCGGTACCCGGTGATCGGCCAGAGCAGCGACGACGTGCTCGGGTTCGTCCACATCAGGGACCTGATCATGGGTGCCCCCGGCGTCGACCTGTCGACCGACCGGTCGCTGGTGGTCGGTGACCTGGTGCGCGAGGTCAAGGTGCTGCCCGGTTCCAAGAAGGTGCTGGCCGCGCTGAGCGAGATGCGCCGTGAAGGCCATCACCTGGCGATCGTGGTCGACGAGTACGGCGGGACGGACGGCATCGTGACGCTGGAGGACCTGATCGAGGAGGTCATCGGCGACATCCGCGACGAGTACGACTCCGAGGATTCCTCCGCCCGCCAGCTGACCGGCGGGGTCGTCGAGGTGGACGGCCGGTGCAACCTCGACGAGTTCGCCGAGTACGCCGGCTTCGAGTTGCCCGAGGGCCCGTACGAGACGGCCGGCGGCTTCCTGATGGCCAGGCTGGGCAAGCTGCCGCAGGTGGGTGACCGGGTCGAGATCAACGATCACCTGGTCCAGGTGCTCGAGGTCGACGGCCGGCGTGCCTCCCGGTTGCGGGTCGAGCCGCTGCCCGACCCCGAAGCCGCCGGGGCGGCGGCCGGCTGAGCCGTCGGCTGGTCACCCGGCTGAGCCGCCGGCTGGTCACCTGGCTGAGTCGCCGGCTGGTCACCTGGCTGAGTCGCCGCTGTGAGCCGGCTGGTCACCCCGGCTGAGTCGCCGCTGTGAGCCGGTAGGCAGTGGTAGCGGTCAGCGGCACCGGATGCTTTAGTGGCATGTATCGCCGGTGTAGAAATTCAGGTGCCGTTATTCCTGGTGAACTGCCACCGCCGGCCGATGATATTGACTGGATAGCCTGAAAAAGCAGCGCCAGCGTCGTTTGATGAGGATCCTTCTGTGTCACAACCGCGATACGCCCCCCGCCGGGCGCGTCTGAAGTTGTCGCTGACCCGAACCGTCACCGGTGCGGCCGCGCTCGCGGCGCTGGCCCTGGTCTGCGGGCCGGCGCTGGAGTCCGCCAGTGGCAGCACTGCCGCACCTGCCGCGGCCATCAGCACACCGGATCCCGTCACCGGCATCAGCACCGCCGAGTCGGCGGCACCAGCACCGGCACCGGCACAGTGGATCGGAGCGCTGCCGATCCGGCCGTCCCGGATTGCGAAGGTAGCTCCCGGAAGCACCGCTGACGCCCCGGCCATCGAAGCGGCCGTGTCCGGCCCACCCGGGGCCACCGGGGCGCTCGGCATTCCCTTGATGGTGCTGCGGGCCTACCACCAGGCCGCCGACCGGCTCGCGGTGGAGCAACCGTCCTGCAAGCTGCCCTGGTGGCTGCTGGCCGGCATCGGGCACACCGAGTCCGGGCACGCCGAGTCCGGCCGGCTGACCGCCGACGGCACCACCCGTGGCCGGATCCTCGGCCCGCGGCTCAACGGCGGGATCCCCGGCGACGCGATCATCACCGACACCGATCACGGCAGCTACGACGGCGACAAGGTCTATGACCGGGCGGTCGGGCCGATGCAGTTCATTCCCTCGACCTGGGTGCGCTGGGGCACCGACGGCAACGCCGACGGCAAGCTCGACCCGAGCAACATCTTCGACGCCACCCTGGCCGCCGGGCACTATCTGTGCGCCGACGGCCGGGACCTGGCGACCGCGGCGGGCCTGCGCGCCGCCGTGTTGAGCTACAACCACTCGGCGCCCTACCTGGCGACCGTGCTGGCCTGGGGCGCGGCCTACCGTGACGGTGCCTCGGCCCTGCCGGACAGCCCGTTGCCGGTCGTCAGCGACGTCACCAAGGTACGGCCGCCCAGGTCCAGCCGGCCCCCGAAGCCCACCACCAACCCGAGCAAGCTGCCGGCCCCGGCACCGTCGAGTTCGATGCCCTCGACTTCGGTGCCGTCGAGTTCGGTGCCGGGCAGCGCCAGCCCCCCAGAGACCTCCGCCACCTCGGGCAGCGCCGGCGCCAGCCCGTCGGAGACCGCCAGCTGCGCGTCGGCCAGCCCGTCGCCCACCGGTACCGCCTCCGGCACCACGGGCACCGTGACGGAGTCGACGACGGCCCAGTCACTGTCCGGCAAGGCCGGCACCGCAAGCACCGGTTCGGTCAGCGCCAAGCCCGGCGCCACCGGTTCGGCCACCGCCACGCCGAGCGCCAGCGCCACGGCCGGCACCGGGACGTCGAGCGCCAGCAAGGCCCAGTCAACCGCCCGGTCCCTCACCGCCAGCTCCACCTCCGCCACCGCGACCGCCTCGCCCACGCTCAGCCGCTGCACGCCATGACCTTTCCGACCGGCCGGGCGCCCAGCGTGCCCGTCCGGATGGAATGATGTGGTTTCGTGAGCAACCATCCGCGCGTCCTGTCCGGCATCCAGCCGACCGGCGAATCCATGCAGCTCGGCAACTATCTCGGGGCGGTGCGGAACTGGGTCCAGATGCAGGACGGCTTCGACGCCTACTACTGCGTGGTCGACCTGCACGCCATCACCCTGGACCCGCCGGAGCCCGCGGCGCTGCGCCAGCGGACCCGGATCGTCGTCGCCCAGTTGCTGGCCGCCGGCCTGGACCCCGACCGGTGCGCGCTGTTCGTCCAGTCCCACGTCCCGGAGCATCCGCAGCTGTCCTGGGTGCTGGAGTGCCTGACCGGCTTCGGCGAGGCCAGCCGGATGACGCAGTTCAAGGACAAGTCGGCCAGGGCAGGCGCTGACCGGCAGGGAGTCGGGCTGTTCACCTACCCGATCCTGCAGGCCGCCGACATCCTGCTCTACCAGGCCGACCAGGTGCCGATCGGTGAGGACCAGCGCCAGCATCTGGAACTCACCCGCAACCTCGCCCAGCGGTTCAACGCCCGCTACGGCCAGACCTTCGTGGTGCCCGAGGCCTACATCCCCAAGGCGGCGGCCAAGATCCTGGACCTGCAGGACCCCACCGCGAAGATGTCGAAGTCCCGGCCCGAGGCCGGCACGATCTACCTTTCCGACGAGCCGGCGCTGATCAAGAAAAAGCTGCGCCGGGCAGTCACCGACACCGACGGCGAGATCCGGTACGACCCTGAGCGCAAGCCGGGCCTGTCCAACCTGATCGCGATCCATGCCGCGTTCACCGACGCCGGCGTGGACGCGGTGGAGAAGGACTTCAGCGGCCAGGGCTACGGCGCGCTGAAGGATGCCGTTGCCGAGTCGGTGATCGCGTTCGCCCAGCCGTTCGCGGCCCGCAGCCGGGAACTGCTGGACGACCCGGCCGAACTCGACCGGATCCTGGGCAGGGGCGCCGAGCGGGCCCGGGCGCTGGCCTCGGTCACCGTGGCCGACGCCTACACCAAGGTCGGGTTCCTGCCGGCTGTCGTAGGCTGAGCGAAATGGGTAACCGAATCACGGTGGGCGTCGCTCTGGCGATACCCGAGCCACACGCCGCCGTGCTGGCCGGCTGGCGCCGCCGGATCGGTGACCCCGAAGCCGGCAAGGTGCCTCCGCACGTGACCTTGCTGCCGCCCACCGAGATCGAGGCCGACCAGCTCGAACTGGTCGAGAAGCACCTGGCCGAGGCCGCCACCACGGTGTTGCCGTTCACCATGCGACTCTCAGGTACCGGCTCGTTCCGGCCGGTCTCGCAGGTGGTGTTCGTGCAGGTCTCGGCCGGCATCGCCCAGTGCGAGCTCCTCGAACGAGCGGTGCGCCGCGATCCGATCGTGCGGGAGGTCGAGTTTCCCTATCACCCGCACGTCACGGTGGGTCACGATCTGGCCGATGAGTACCTCGACCAGGCCTATCACGGGCTGCGGGACTTCGTCGCCCAGTTCCGGGTGCAGGCGTTCACGCTGTACGCCCAGGCCGAGGACGGCACCTGGCGCCCGCATCGTGAGTACCCGCTGACGGGTTTCTGAGCCGTGCCGCTCCCGGCGGCGCTGACCGGATTCCGCTCCAGTGCCACCCGGCGCTGGGAAGCGCTCAAGCAGGCCCGGCCGGGCGTCGCGCACCTGGCCGCGGCGTACCGGCACTACAAGGACAACCACGGCAATGACCTGGCCGCCGCCATCACGTATTTCAGCTTCCTGGCGTTGTTCCCGCTCATCCTGCTCGGTGTCTCGGTGACCGCGTTCGTGCTGGCCTCCCGGCCGGAACTGCAGGGCGAGCTGTTCAACCACATCAGCTCCGACCTGCCCGGCGCCTTCGGCGACACGGTTCACCAGATGATCGAGGGTGCCATCGACAAGCGGGCCGGGGTCGGGGTGATCGGCCTGGCCGGCGTGGCGCTGGCGGGCCTCGGCTGGATCGCGAACCTGCGCACGGCGATCGACACCGTCTGGGGCATCCCGGCCAGGAAGCGGTCATTCCTGACGAGCAAGGCGGCCGATGCCCTGGTGCTGGCCGGCCTGGGGATCGGGGTGGTGATCTCGGTGGGCCTCACCGCCGGCGGCACGGCGGCCAGCAGCCAGGTGCTGCGGGGCCTGGGCCTGGACGGCGTGACCGGCGCCGGGACCGCCACCTGGTGCCTGGGAATCCTGCTCGGCGTCGCCGGCGACATGGCGATCTACGGCTGGCTGATGATCGGGCTGCCCGACATCCGGGTGCCCCGGCGGATCGCCGTGCGGGCCACCCTGCTGGCGGCGGTCGGCTTCGAGGTGTTGAAGCTGGTCGGGACGTTCTACATCGCCAGGATCACCGGGACACCGGCAGGCGCCGTGATCGGGCCGGTGGTCGGCGTGCTGGTCTGGATCTACCTGGTCGCCCGCTACCAGCTGTTCTGCGTGGCCTGGGCCGCGACGGCCGTGGCCGGTGCCCGCTCGGCCCAGCCGGGCCCGGCGAACGAGCTGCCGCCTGCGAACGAGCTGGCCCCGGCGGTGCGGGGACCGGGATCACCCAGCGCCGGCGGAGCCACGCCGGTGTCGCCGGCGGCGGTGGCGGCCGGGCTGCTCAGTGCGGGCGCCGCGCTGGGCGCCGGATCGCTCGCCGTGCTCCAGAGGTGGCGCCACCGAGCCACAGGCCGCCGCCGATCAGCGCGCTGACCGGCAGCAGCGCGGCGAGCGCCCAGCGCAGACCCCGGTGCGGCGGTGCCAGCTGGGCCAGGACTGCCGCGGCGGCAGGTGCCGCGGGCCGGTCGATCGCCTCGGCGCTGACCGGCCGGATCGCTGGCAGGCTGCCGGCCAGCACGCCCACCGGCGCAACGCCGGGCTTCAGCGCGTAGCCCCAGTCCAGCAAGGACCGGGCCTGCTGGAACTGGTCGACCGGCTGCCGCTCGTCGCGGAGCAGGACCACCCCGAGCCGGCGGCCGTGCCGCCGGGCGGCAGCGAGGTAGGTGTGCCGGGCAGCGTCGGTGTAGCCGGACTTGACGACCAGGGCGCCGGGCACCGTGGCGAGGAAGTTCCGGGACTGGTTGGTGAACTGGTAGGCCCCTACGCGGCCGTACTTGCTCTTCTTCGGCGGGAAGCTGGCGCTGGGCAGCCGGTCGTAGGCCACCAGCCGGGGCTGGTTGACGAAGGCCCGCAGGATCAGCGCCATGTCGTAGGCGGAGGTGAGCTGCTGCCAGCCGTCCAGGCCGGACGGGGTCTGCACGACGGTGTCATAGGCGCCCAGCCGGGCGGCGTCGGTGTTCATCCGCGCCACCGTCCGGGCCACCCCGCCGTCGGCCTGGGCGAGCGCGACGGCCGCGTCGTTGGCCGAGACCAGCAACAGCGCGGCGAACAGCTGGTCGACCGAGTACCTGGCCCCGGCCAGCAGCCCGACCGCCGAGCCCTCGGCCACGGCCGCCGACGGTGACACCGTGACCACCCGCCGGCCCGGCAGGTTCGGCGCGACGCTGAGGGCGGTCAGCATCTTCAGGATGCTGGCGGGCTGGTAGCGCCCGTGCGGGTCGCGGGCCGCCAGCACCGCGCCGGAGTCCAGGTCGGCCAGGACCCAGCCCTGGGCCCGGATGCCCCTGGGCAGTGCCGGGGCGTTCGGGGGGACCACCAGCCCGCGGCCGGCCAGCCGCGGGCCACCAGGCACCGTGCCGTCAGGTGCCAGGCCCCCGGCCGGCGGGTGCGGGTCCGGAGCGCCGGGCGAGATCTCGGCGGAGGTCGGCTTGGGCGCCATCGGCGGGTCGGCCAGCGCCGTGCCGGCAGGACCTGCCAGCAGCGCCAGCGAGGTGATCACCACGAGCGCCAGCCCGGCCGCGCCGCGGCTCCGGCCCTGCTGACCTCGCACCGGCACAGGTTACCCAGCGCAGGGTCCGCCCAGTCAACGACAAGCCGTGCTCACCGACCGTGTTCGGCAGACCGCGAGGCCGGAGAAGATAATGGCGACATGCGGCTGACCAGGCGGGTGTCGGGATTCCTGATCGGCTTCGGCATCTGGTCCTGGATCATCTGGCCGACCTTCCTGAAGAACATCTGGCAGGACGAGCGGTCCTGGCAGGACGGTCCGACCGGTTTCTTCGGAGTGCACCTGGTGCTGACGGTGGTGTCATTGGCGCTCGGTACGGCCATCGGCTGGCTCGGAGTCCGGGGCTGGCTGGCCGCCAGAGCTGTCGCGGCCCAGCACTCGTAGGCACCACAGCACTCGTAGGCACCACAGCGCTCGTAGGCACCACAGCACTCGTAGGCACCACAGCACTCGTAGACACCGCAGCACTCGTAGACACCGCAGCACTCGTAGACACTGGCAGAAGGAGGAGAGAAGCGGATGGCCGACTTCGTCGCGGCGATCGACCAGGGCACCACCAGCACCCGGTGCATGATCTTCGACCACGGCGGCAACGAGCGGGCCAAGCACCAGCTCGAACACTCCCAGATCCTGCCGCGGGCCGGCTGGGTGGAACACGACCCGGTGGAGATCTGGCAGCGCACCGGGGCGGTGCTGCAGGCCGCCCTGGACGCCGCCGGGCTCGGCGCGGGTGACATCGCGGCGCTGGGCATCACCAACCAGCGCGAGACGGCGGTGGTCTGGAACCGCCGGACCGGGCGTCCTTATTACAACGCCATCGTCTGGCAGGACACCCGCACCGACCGGATCGCGGCCACCCTGGAACGCGACGGGCGCGGCGAGGTGATCCGGGCCAGGGCCGGCCTGCCGCCGGCCACCTACTTCTCCGGCGCGAAGATCCAGTGGATCCTGGACAACGTCGACGGCGTCCGGGACGCGGCGGAGTCCGGCGAGGCGGTGTTCGGAAACACCGACAGCTGGCTGCTGTGGAACCTGACCGGCGGCGCCTCCGGCGGGGTGCACCTCACCGACGTCACCAATGCCAGCCGCACGATGCTGATGGACCTGCGCACCCTGGACTGGGATGAGGAGTTGCTGTCGTTCTTCGGCATCCCGCGGGCGATGCTGCCCGAGATCCGGCCGTCCTCGGACCCCGCAGGCTACGGCGAGGTCACGCTGGGGCCGGCGGCCGGAATCGCGTTGACCGGTGATCTCGGCGACCAGCAGGCCGCCACCGTCGGCCAGGTCTGCTTCGCCCCGGGCGAGGCCAAGAACACCTACGGGACCGGCAACTTCCTGCTGCTCAATACCGGCACCGAGCCGGTGGTGAGCGAGCACGGGCTGCTGACGACGGTGTGCTACCAGTTCGGCGGTGACCGGCCGGTCTACGCGCTGGAGGGCTCCATCGCGGTGACCGGCTCGGCCGTGCAGTGGCTGCGCGATCAGCTCGGCATCATCTCCGACGCGGCCGAGGTCGAGTCGCTGGCAGCCCGGGTCCAGGACGCCGGCGGGGCCTACTTCGTCCCGGCCTTCTCGGGCCTGTTCGCCCCGTACTGGCGATCCGATGCCCGGGGCGTGATCGTCGGGCTGTCGCGCTACCACACCGGCGGGCATCTGGCGCGAGCTACCCTGGAGGCGATCTGCTACCAGAGCCGTGATGTGATCGAGGCGATGGCGCGAGATTCCGGGGTGAGCCTGGACGTGCTGAAGGTCGACGGCGGCGTGACCGCCAACAGCCTGTGCATGCAATTGCAAGCCGACATCCTCGGGGTGCCGGTCAGCCGTCCGGTGGTTGCCGAGACCACCGCACTGGGCGCTGCGTACGCGGCGGGGTTGGCGGTCGGATTCTGGAAGGACACCGATGAACTCAGGGCGAACTGGAACCAGGCCAAGCGCTGGTCGCCGGCCTGGAACGACCAGCAGCGCTCCGATGGCTACGCCGGCTGGCAACGGGCGATCGCGCGCACCCTGGACTGGGTCGAGGTCGGCTGAGCCGAGCTCAGCGGCGGGCGTGCTGCCCGCCGCCGGGTTGCCGGCTGCCGGCGGGGCCGGCCGATGAGCGGCAGGGCGATGTCGCCACAGAACCGCAGCGCCGCGCTGGCCGCGATGCGCACCGCGCCCGAGCTCGACGTGCTGATCGTCGGCGGCGGGGTGGTGGGCGCCGGGGCGGCCCTGGACGCGGTGACCCGGGGACTCTCGACCGCGATCGTCGAGGCGCGGGACTGGGCCAGTGGCACCTCCAGCCGCTCCAGCAAGCTGATCCACGGCGGCCTGCGCTACCTGGAGATGCTGGACTTCGGCCTGGTGCGCGAGGCTCTGCACGAGCGCGGCCTGCTCACCCAGCACATCGCCCCGCACCTGATCCGGCCGGTGCCGTTCCTGTACCCGCTGACCCACCGGCTGTGGGAGCGTCCCTACGTCGGGGCCGGCGTGCTGCTCTACGACACCCTGGGCACGGCCGGCGGCAGCTCCCGCGGGCTGCCGCACCACCGGCACTTCAGCAAGCGCCGGGCGCTGCGGGAGGCGCCGTGCCTGGCGCCGGACTCGCTCACCGGGGCGGTGCAGTACTGGGACGCCCAGGTCGATGACGCCCGGCACACCATGACCGTGGTGCGCACCGCGGTCGCCTTCGGCGCGCTGGCTGCCAATCGCACCCGGGTGCTCGACTTCCGCCATCAGGGCGGCCGGGTGACCGGGGCCCGGCTGGTGGACCTGGAGACCGGGGAAGAGTTCGACGTCCGGGCCAAGCAGGTCATCAACGCCACCGGGGTCTGGACCGATGAGACCCAGCAGCTGGCCGACACCCGGGGCCAGTTCCACGTCCGGGCGTCCAAGGGCGTGCACCTGGTGGTGCCCAGGGACCGGTTGCAGTCGAGCACCGGCCTGATCCTGCGTACCGAGACCAGCGTGCTGTTCGTGATCCCCTGGGGCCGGCACTGGATCATCGGCACCACCGACACCGACTGGAACCTCGACCTGGCCCACCCGGCGGCCAGTGCCCGCGACATCGACTACCTGCTCGACCAGGTGAACTCGGTGCTGTCCTCGCCGCTGACCCGGGCCGACGTGGAGGGTGTCTACGCCGGGCTCCGGCCGTTGCTGTCGGGGGAGTCCGAGCTGACCTCGAAGCTGTCCCGGGAGCACGTGGTCGGGCATCCGGTGCCCGGGCTGGTGGTGATCGCCGGCGGCAAGTACACCACCTACCGGGTGATGGGCAAGGACGCCGTGGACGAGGCGGTGCGGGCGATGGACGGCAAGGTGCCCGACTCGGTGACCGACAAGATCCCGCTGGTCGGGGCCGAGGGCTGGGAAGGGGTGCGCAACCAGCGCCATCACCTGGCCGCCCGGTCCGGCCTGCACGTCGTGCGCATCGACCATCTGCTCGGGCGCTACGGCAGCCTGGTGCACGAGGTGCTGGACCTGATCGCCGCCGACCCGTCGCTGGCCGAGCCGCTGCCCGGTTGCGATGACTACCTGGGCGCCGAGGCGGTCTACGCCGTGACGCACGAGGGGGCCCGCCACCTGGACGACGTGCTGGCCCGGCGCACCCGGGCCTCGATCGAGGCCTGGGACCGGGGCGTGTCGGCCGCGCCGGTGGTCGCCTCGCTGATGGCCGCCCACCTCGGCTGGGACGAGGCGCACACCGCGACCGAGGTGGAGCACTACCTGGCCCGGGTCGCCGCTGAGCGGGAGTCCCAGGAGCAGCCCGACGACGCCACCGCCGACGCCGCCCGGCTCGGTGCCGCCGACATCGTCCCGGTCTGAGCGACCCGGCCAGGCTGCGACGACCTTCTCCCGGCTTGACGGCTAGGCGATGCTGAGCACCTGACCCGGCTCGATGTGGTCGGACGTGAGGTGGTTGGCGCACATGATCGAGGTGGCGGTGATCCACGCCTGCGGGTACTTCCGGGCGATCGAGGTGAGGTTGTCGCCGCGCTCGACCGTGTACCGGATGCCGGTCGGGTGGATGGCCGGCGCGGGCGCCTGCTGGTCGATGTGCAGCACCTGGCCGGGCAGGATCAGGTCCCGGTTGCTGATGTGGTTCAGGCACACCAGCTGGTCAACGCTGACCCCGAACCGCCCGGCGATCTGCGACAGCGTTTCGCCTTTGCAGACGGTCCACACCCGGCACGGCCTGATCGGCTGCGGCGGGGTCGGCTCCGGGCTGACCTTGGCCCCCGCGAACCCGGCCGGCCCGGGTGGGCCCTTGACCTGCTGCTTCCAGGCGTCGATGTAGGCGGCTGCCAGGTCCTCGTCGGCGCTCTTGCCGAACCAGTAGCTGCCGTCCTGGTAGAGCACGATCCGGGGGTCTCTGAACCCGTTCGACCAGGCGAGGGTCTGCCAGCCGTACTTGGCCAGCTTGCGGTCGAGGATGCGCTTGACGACGTGGTAGCCGGAGTAGACGCCGACGTCGTAGTAGCCGGCGAGCACCTTGCCGACCTCGCCGAAGTAGGCATCGATGTGAGCCCAGTTGTTGACGCCGGTGTCGTGGGAGAAGTAGATGCACGCGCCTCTGGGGTAGCCCAGCGCCTTGGCCTGCTTCATCGCTTCCGCGGCGTCGTGGTGGCCGGCCTGCGCGCCTTCGTTGCAGCGGCCCTCGTACCACTCCCAGTTCAGGGCAAGGTCGAGACCGGCGGCGAAGATCCGGTCCCGCTCTGCCGGGGTGATGATCTTGCCGCGGGTCTTGTCGGTGACGACGGACAGGTAGCGCAGGACACCGGTCGCGCCCTCGCGCTTGGCCTGCCGCAGGTCGGGGCGCGCGAAGGAGTAGTCGAGCCAGACGCGGGGCAGCGGTACGGCGGACCCGGACACGTTGGTCAGCCTCCTAGCCGGCAGTCGGTGCGATGGTGTGGTTCTCCAGCCTCTGAGCTTGATTTTGCCGCCATGACGGCTCCTTACCTAGTGCCAATTCAAGACGGGGGGAATACCCAGCCTCACCAGTCCAGAGGATGGCTGGACCGGGCTGATACGCGGCCGCCGAACTACCTGCGCCTTGGCGCTGGCAGCCTGCGGGGGCGGCCGGCACCAGGCGCCGGCGCTGCTGCGACCACACAACAATGTGATGACAACCGGGCCCGCCGTTCGGGCGTCGATATCGCGACCGGCTACCGTAGCGCCGGTCGGAGGCGCTGTGCCTCCTGGCACATCGATTCATGAGGGAGAGTTCTCTTGCGCCGACTCAGTTCATATCGGGTGGCCGCGGTCGCCGCCGTCGCGGCGTCTGCGATGCTGCTGACCGCGTGCGGCAGTGACGAACCGACCACCAACCCGCCCGCAAATTCCGGTTCGGCCGGTTCGTCCAGCTCGGCTGCGGGCGGCAGCGGCCTGAAGATCGGCCTGGCGTACGACATCGGTGGCCGGGGCGACAAGTCCTTCAACGACTCGGCAGCGGCCGGCCTCGACGCCGCCAAGAAGAAGTACGGCCTTGCCGACGCCGACGTCAAGGAACTCGAGGCGGCCCAGGGCGAGGCCGAGGCCGACAAGGAGGCCCGGCTCACCCAGCTGGCCGACAACGGCTTCACCAGCATCATCGCGGTGGGCTTCGCCTACGCCAACGCCATCAAGGCCGTCGTGCCCAAGTACCCCAACGTCAAGTTCGCCATCATCGACGACAACTCCGTCCAGGCGCCCAACCTGGCCGACCTGACCTTCGCCGAGGAGCAGGGCTCCTTCCTGGTCGGCGCGATCGCCGCCCTCAAGAGCACCAAGCACCACGTCGGGTTCATCGGTGGCGTCAACGTCTCGCTGATCCAGAAGTTCCAGGCCGGCTTCGACGCCGGGGCCAAGGCTGCCGACCCGTCGGTCAAGCTCGAGAACAAGTACCTGACCCAGCCGCCGGACTTCGGCGGATTCAACGACCCGACCAAGGGTGAGACGGCCGCCAACGGCATCTACGACGCCGGCGCCGACGTCATCTTCGCCGCCGCAGGCGGCTCGGGCAGCGGCGTGTTCAAGGCTGCCAAGGCCAAGGGCGCGCTGGCCATCGGCACCGACTCCGACCAGTACCAGTCGGCCGCTCCGGACGTCAAGGACGTCGTCATCTCCTCGATGCTCAAGCGGGTCGACGTGGCCGTCGGCAAGTTCATCGACTCGGTGAAGGACGGCAGCTTCAAGGCGGGTAACACCATCTTCGACCTCAAGGCCGGTGGCGTGGACTACTCCACGTCCGGCGGCAAGATCGATGACATCAAGGCCAAGGTCGACGACTTCAAGCAGAAGATCATCGACGGCTCGATCACGGTTCCCACCAAGTAAGAAGCACGCCGACGCGGGTTTGTGCCGGTTTCGCACGCGCAGTAACTCCCGCGGTTGTCGACGGGCCCGAGGTGACTCG